>JBDHHP010000012.1:0-78295 GCA_039589275.1 Gemmatimonadota bacterium
AACATGATGGGAATGTCGCCTCGCGTCATGCGGCTGCAGCCCAACCAGGTGCTGGGCCATGTCGATGAACTCAAACTGACCCAAGGCCAGAAGTTGCAGATCGAGCAAATCGCCACAGCGCAGCAGAATGCCCACTCGGAACTCATGTCCACGATGGTGGGTCGCACCAACCAGATAGACCAGCTGCTGGGCGATGAGGACGTCAGTGACACGGAGATCCGCGAATGGGTCGAGGGGTCGGTGGAGTACTACCGCGACATGCACGGGCGCATGATCCTGGATGCCTTGGCAGTGCGCGAGATCTTGTCGCTGGAACAGCGTGAAGCAGCGTTGGGTCTTGCGCTCGATCCTTCAGCCATGATGATGCATCGTGCAGACATGATGATGCCGCGACAAGGTCGTCAAGGGCACAAGAAGCCGTGACCCGATAGTCTCGGGTAAGTAATCTCGTCCGAGTCGCACCGTTTGATGCGGGCGGCTCGGAGCTGTTATATGGAATGAACCCAAACGGCGTGAGCGTCGCGCCGTGACACCAGCATCAGGGTAGAGGAGACTCATGAACACAACCCGGGTTGTTCGGACATTCGTGATCGCAGTTGCGGTCTCCGGCGCCGTGGTGACCGCAGCGGCAGCGGCATGGCACCTCGATCTCACCGACAGTTATCCCAGGGCGGACCAGGTGCTCTCCGAGCCACCCGACACGATCCGGCTCTGGTTCAATCAGGTACCCGAACTCTCGCTATCGGCGATAAGCCTAGAGGGAGCGAGTGGCAGGATAGACATGGGCAAGCCGCAGGCGACAGATGATCCCAAGTCGTTCAAGGCGGAGGTATTGGAACAGATCGCGGCCGGATCGTATCAAGTCATCTGGCGCGCGGCCGGCAGTGACGGTCACGCCATCCGTGGCCGCTACAGCTTCGAAGTTCGCAGCGTCGCGGGATCTGAGCAGTAGGGTGTTGCTGCCGTTGCAGGGAGGGGTCCGGTGAGCGGCGAAGCGCTCGCGTTCGTCTACGGCGCGGTCGGCCGCTGGCTCACGTATGTGTCAGTCGTAACGATCGTTGGTACGGCAGGAGCCACGGTCGCCATTCGACGGGCCTGGCGTGAAGGCCCTAGCGAGCGCGGCGCGCTCGTGGAGCGCACAATCCTCTACACTGCGCTTGCCGCGGCCCTCGTGTTGCTCTGCGTCACCGCTTGGCGTCTGTACGCGCAAGCCTACTCGGTGTTCGGTCTCGATGAATCCGTGACGTTGGAGCACATGCGGGTCGTAGCGTTCGATACTGCGTGGGGCCGAGGTTGGGTGTGGCAAATCGCGGCCGCCGGTTTTGCCACAATACTATTGGCACTGTCGCTGCGAGCTGCGCGTGTCCAGGGCATCCTCGTTACTGCCGCCGCTGCAACTGCAGTCGTGGTCGTCCCGTTGACCGGTCACGCCATGACGCACGAAGGGGCTGTGTGGCTGAGTGTCGCGCTTCAGGCGTTCCATGTCGCTGGAGTTGGGCTCTGGATAGGCACGCTGCTGATAGTCATGACGCTGCTGCGGCGCACGAACGAAGAGACGTTTGCCGCCGCGATCCGGCGGTTTTCGCCCTTGGCGATGGCAGCTGTTGGCACGATTGCGGTGAGTGGTGTTGCCACGGCGATAGTCTATCTGGACTCGCTCAGCGATTTGTGGAACGGTGCCTACGGCCGGACACTGGTGCTCAAGCTCCTGTTGTTTACAGCCGTGGCAGCCGTTGGTGGCTACAACGCTCGCCGACTCTTGCCGACCCTGAATCGACCGGAGCGGATACGCGTCCTCAACAGAACCGCCAGCGTAGAGCTGGTGATCGGTGCGGTCACCCTCGCTGTGACGGCGGTGTTGGTGGCGCTGCCGCTCGTGCACGGGTGACCGAGGGGGAATCGATGCGAGCCAGTGGTCCTCACGATTTCGCGACCTCGAAGCCGAGTGGCTTGTGGGGCCGTCCGAAGGAAGCCGCTGGATCGGACTGTCCGGGTTGAATTGGAGATGAAATAGCATGTCGCATCATCATTCACATGGAATCGACGAGCCTGTAGTCGAGAGTGATACCGGGCAGACGGACCCCGTTTGCGGTATGACTGTGACTGCGGATGCGGAGCTACGCGAAGTCCACGCAGGCGTCAGTTACTCGTTCTGCTCGCAACGCTGCGTGGAAAGGTTCCGCGACGATCCCGAGCAATACGTTGGGCTGAACGAAGTGAGTGAAGCCCCTGCGGCCGCCGAAATTGCGGTGACGGAGGGAGCGAGTTACACCTGTCCTATGGATCCAGAGGTCAGACAGGATGCGCCGGGCCCGTGCCCCAAATGCGGCATGGCGCTGGAACTCGATGTGACTGCCGCGCCAGCGACAAGAACTGAGTACACCTGTCCCATGCACCCCGAGATCGTGCAGGACGAACCGGGGTCGTGTCCGATCTGTGGCATGGCACTCGAGCCTCGTATCGTCACGGTGGAGGAAGAAGACAATCCCGAACTCGCCGATATGACCCGGCGCCTCTGGGTGAGCGCCGCATTGACGATCCCCGTGCTCTTCATTGCCATGGGCGGGTTGCTGCCCGGCGGCAACCCGCTGCGCCGTTGGATGTCGCCCGAGGTGTTGTCATGGGGCGAGCTGTTGTTGGCCACCCCCGTGATCCTCTGGGGTGGATTTCCCTTCTTCGTGCGCGGCTGGAGATCGGTTGTCACCCGCAACCTCAACATGTTCACGCTGATCGGTCTCGGCGTTGCCGTTGCCTACGTCTTCAGCCTGGTAGCCAGGCTTATGCCGGGCCTGTTCCCGGACTCGTTCCGCAACGAGGCAGGAGAGGTCGGAGTTTACTTCGAGGCGGCAGCAGTGATCGTGACCTTGGTGTTGCTGGGACAGGTGCTGGAACTCAGAGCGCGGAGCCGCACGGGAGCTGCCATCAAGGCGCTGCTCGGCTTGGCTCCCAGGTTCGCTCGACGCATCGAGGCGGACGGGGTCGAGCGCGACGTGCCGCTCGACCAAGTGCAGCCGGGTGACCGGTTGCGAGTGCGACCCGGCGAGAAGGTGCCGGTGGACGGGACGGTGCTCGATGGCGTCAGTTCCGTGGATGAGTCGATGATCACGGGCGAGCCGATCCCTGTCGAAAAAGTCGCCGGCGATCGCGTGGTCGGCGCGACGGTGAACGGCACCGGATCCCTGGTAATGCAGGCGGAACGCGTGGGAGGTGAGACACTGCTGGCCCAGATCGTTCGCATGGTGGCAGAGGCACAGCGCAGCCGAGCCCCGATCCAGAAACTGGCGGATGTGGTGGCGTCGTATTTCGTGCCTGCCGTGGTGATCATCGCGGTAGTGACGTTCGTGATCTGGGCGCTGGCGGGTCCACAGCCGGCCATGGCGTATGCCCTGATAAACGCGGTCGCGGTCCTGATAATTGCGTGTCCCTGCGCCCTTGGGTTGGCCACTCCAGTGTCCATCATGGTGGCTACGGGGAAAGGGGCGGGCCTCGGTGTGCTGTTCAAGAACGCGGAAGCGATCGAGGTGTTGCGCAACGTGGACGTGCTAGTGGTTGATAAGACCGGCACGCTCACACTGGGCAAGCCGAAACTCGTTTCGGTCGTGGGCTTGAACGGTTGGAGTGACAAGGAGCTGGTGCGCTTCGCCGCCAGTCTCGAGCGGGGCAGCGAGCATCCTCTCGCGGCAGCTATCGTCGAAGGAGCCGAAGAGCGGAGCATTCCATTGATCGACGTAGACTCGTTCGCGTCGGTGACCGGGAAGGGTGTAAAGGGCAACGTCGGGGGTCGCGCAGTAGCTCTGGGGAACGCAGCGCTGATGGAGCAGCTCGGCGTGTCGATAGAAGTAGCCGAAAAGCGGGCGGAGTCGCTGCGGGCGGAAGGGCAGACGGCGATGTTCGTCGCCGTCGACGACCGTGTAGCCGGCATTGTTGTGGTGGCCGACCCAATCAAGTCCACGACGCCGCAGGCGATTGAGCGACTGCACCAGGAAGGTGTGAAGGTCACCATGCTTACCGGAGACAGTCGCACCACGGCCGAAGCCGTGGGCCGCGAACTCGAAATCGACGACGTGGTTGCCGAGGTGTTGCCCGATCAGAAGTCGGAGGTCCTGAAGCGACTCCAGAGCGAGGGCCACGTGGTAGCCATGGCGGGCGACGGAATCAACGACGCCCCTGCGTTGGCGCAGGCGCACGTGGGCATCGCGATGGGTACGGGCACCGACGTTGCCATGGAGAGCGCGGGTGTAACGCTCGTCAAGGGCGATCTGCGCGGAATCGTCCGGGCCAGACGACTCAGCCGCGCAACAATGCGCAACATCCGGCAGAATCTGTTTTTCGCGTTCATCTACAACAGCTTGGGCGTGCCGGTGGCCGCCGGCGTGCTGTACCCGTTCCTGGGCATTCTGTTGAGTCCAATGTTCGCCGCTGCGGCCATGAGCTTTAGCTCGGTTTCCGTGGTTGGCAACGCGCTCAGGTTGCGCGGGGCGAGGGTATGAGGGCGCCAGAAGAGGGCGACATCGTCCTGTACGACATCGAGTTCATGCGGCAGGGTCAGAAGTTCGAAGCGGACATCAAGGAAGACGGCGCGATCCTCGAGGAGGACGCCGCCGAGCCGGCGTGATCTTGGTCTAGCTGGGGGATCGTTTGTCGTGAGTCGCGTGGGTTGCTGAATTCTGAATCAGAACTTGATGCTGTGAATTACTACCGCTGAGGCTACGCCGACGCCTGCCCCGATGAACACATCGGAAGGGTGGTGCTTGCCTGCCGCAACCCGGAGCACACCGACGCCCGTTGCGCCAGCCATGAGTACCCAGCGCAGCCACGGCTTGTCGTCCTCCGTGATACCGTTGCGAGTCAGCCAGTAGCTGGTAGCCAACGCAAACGCCGTGGACGTGTGACCCGAGGGCATGGATCTCTGGTTGTTGGGCCCGTCTGCTGCGCCGGGCGCCTGGTCCGTGTAAAGGACCGGGCGTTTGCGTCCAATGGCCCCTTTGGCCAAGTGGGTGATAGCCTCGGCCCAGAGTAACGACTCTACGGACGCGACGATACCGACCTGACCGGATCGACCTTCTCTCGCCAAGTCAAGCCAGCTGACCAGCGCAACTGCAGCTCTGGTTATGTCACTGGCTCTAGCTGTTACGGCCTCGGGCTCGGTGACAGCCCATCGATCGAAGAACGGAAGGTCTGCAGGATCGCACGGTGCGCAGGACGGTGGAGCTTCATGCCATCCCGAGATCCGCTCAATGCCCCACACGAGCGCTGCGCTGCTCGCAATGATCCCGTCTTTCGCAGTGATGAGTGGAGGCAATGTCGGCTGGCCCGAGAGGTGGTGGGAGGCCAGGAGTGCCGCACACACCAGAAGCGAAGACGGTCGTATCGGAGTCATACGAGTCGGCCCGGTCACTCTGTTCTGCGCCAGTGGGCTACGAAACACGATCATACTCCTCTCGAACTCGGTCGCCTGTATCGGACCGCAACTGAGCCATACGGGGCCGTGCCGGCATCTGTTCCGAGGAGCGCAAGCAGGCCTTCCGCGTCTTGGAAGGCCTGCCCAAGTCGCATGCTGAAGCTGTTGGCTCAGCCGTTGTCGTCGTCCTCGACTTCTAGGTCCATACCGTCTTCGAATTCCAACTCGAACTCGACCAGCTGATCCTGAATCGCCGCGAGATCCCACACCGTTCCGTCGGGCATCTCGATCCACGCAGCCGGGCCCAGGGTGACTACTAGGTCCACGCTGCCTCCCTCAGCGATCTCCAGCGGTGGGTCGAGTTCCATCTCGACCTCGATCTCCGCTTCGAAGTAGGTCGTGAAGTCTACGGTGCTTCCGCCGGTCGGTGTGAACGCTCCCACCACCACCATGCTCGCTTCGTCGGGCCAATCGGGGAACGCAGCCCGCACCTCAACGAGCAACGCGGCGATGAGCGCGGCGTCCGTCTGCTCCTCGTCATCGTCATCGACTTCGATGTCTTCGATCTCGAGTTCCAGCTCCTTGTATTGCCCTGCCGGTACGTTCGCAGCCGTAACGGTGACCGGAGCGCCGTCCAGCGGGACGTTGATGAATAGGTATCGCTGCTCGAAGTCGTCGCAACCAGCCCGGGCCTGCTCATCGTCATCGTCGCAGGGCCTTGCCGCCATGGATGGCTTTCATGTAGAGGGCGTGGCCGAGCACGAAGTGGATGCCCTGGTTGCGGCAGAGATCGGCGAGCCAGTACCAGGTGAAGATGCACTCGGCGGCAGCTACTAGATCTTCCCGGTATGGAGCTACAGCTTTTAGGAAGGCATCCGGCTTTGCACGCAGGTTGCGGTGCAGCAGGGCTGTTCCAGCCTCGTCGAGGATGCAGAGGTACATGGAGCGAGCATGGAGATCGATGCCGCAGTAGTATCTGTGCTGCTTGGTGTAGAATCTCATAAAGGTCTCCTCGGTCTAATGGTTCGCGAGCCCAGAGCTTACTTCGCTAGTAAGCTCCAGAGGAGGCCTTTATGAGTATCAAGCGCATGAACCTGTCAGGCGGCGTTAGGAGTGATTGATTTGTGCGCGTGGCAAGGACACTGAGGACCGAGAGAATGTTGCACCTCGGTGTTCAACACGTTCGTGCTCACCTATGCGCCATAGCTGCGGCAAACCCCGCTGACGTTCTTACGACCGGGGCATTTGCCCCACCATGCGGGCGGGTTCCCTACTCAGCGACCTCTTTCGCAACTTCTCGCCAGCCGTAACCACATATAGAACAGCGGCTTAGTGACCGCCTTGTCGGGGTCCGGTAAATGCACCGGCAGGGCGGAAACGAACCAGACATCCGGAGTAACAGACCGAAATGGTGCAACCGTTTTTCGTCATAGCAGCCCTCGCGATGGCGCCCGTCGCGGAGGTGAGCGAGCAGTACGCCGATAGTCTCCTGCTGAACCAGGCTATCCAGCAGGCTCGGCTCGCCAACCCAATGCTTCAGGCCGCCCGCTACCGGGCCGACGCCGCCGCTGAGCGCGTGCCGCAGGCCGGGGCGCTGCCCGACCCGATGCTCTCATTCGGAATGAGGAACTGGGTCGCGCGGGACTGGAGCGCCAGCGCGCCGATGTCAGCCTGGAGCGCCAGCGCGCCGATGTCAGCCAATGTCATCCAGCTGACGCAGCGATTCCCCTGGCCCGGTAAGCTCGGGTTCAGCGAGGAGCGGGCCGAGCGACTTGCGGAGGCCCAGTTGCTCGATGCTGCTGAGACGGAGGTGGCGCTGTATGCCCGGGTCAAATCGGTCTACTACCAGTTGGCCTACATCGACCGCTCCATTGTGATCATGCAGAACACACGGGAACTGCTGCGCAACTTCCTCGAGGTCGCCTCCACGATGTACGCGGTGGGCTCGGGCCTACAGCAAGATGTGCTTCAGGCCCAGGTTGCCGTTGCTCAGATGACCGAAGACATCACGGTCATGGAGCAGATGCGTATCGCGATGGCCGCGCGACTGAACGCGCTGATCGGTAGGGGAGCGACGACGCCCATCGGCGGACTCGAGCTGCCGCCTGCGGGCGAAGAGCTTCCCCTGCCGGACGCCCTCGTCTCCCTCGCAGCCGAGCGCAGGCCGGCGCTCCAGGCCGCGGAGCAACGCATTCAGGCTGCGGAGGCAGGCTACAGAGCTGCACGCAGGAAGCTATATCCCGACATCGCGGTGACCGTTGGCTACGGCCAACGTCCCGATTTCGCAGACCTGGCAACCGTTATGGTCGGGGTGAGCATCCCGATCTTTGCCGGCTCGCGCCAGCTGCCACTACGCAGGGAGATGGAAGCGGTGCGATCGCTGGAGCAGGCGCGCGCCACCGATCTCTACAACGAGACCTTCGCGCGCCTCTCCGAGCTGAGAGCCGAAGCCGAGCGCGCTCGAACACTCTCGGATCTCTACACCACGTCCGTATTACCACAGGCACGCGCTGCGGTGGAGTCGGCGCTCTCTGCGTATCGGGTAGGCGGCGTGGATTACATGACGCTGGTCGCAAATCAAATGACCGTAAATCGCTACGCAATCCAGACAGTACGACTCATCGCCGATTTCCACCGCGCGGTGGCACAGATCGAGGCGCTGGTGGGCGGTGACATAGGAGGTAACTGATGAACAAGCTCTCTGCATCAATCGGGACTCTTGCCATGTTGTTCGCCGCATGCGGCGGGGAGCCGGCCGAGGAATCGCCGATGGAGGGCATGACCGCCGAAGAACATGCCATGCACACCGGTGGTGGCGGCGGTACCACGGACAGCACCGGGGCGCTGATCCGTAATCCCGTCCACGTGACGCCCGATCAGGAGCGCGCCCTGGGAATCGTGTACACGATGGCCCGCCGTACGTCGTTGGAGCGGACGATTCGGACGGTCGGACAGATACACGCAGCCGAACCGAACGTGGCCGACGTGACGCTCAAGGTCGACGGCTTCGTGGAACGGTTGATGGTCGCGTCGACCGGCGAGGCGGTGCGCGCAGGGCAACCGCTGCTCGAGCTATACGGCCCCAAGCTCGTCGCAGCCCAGGAAGAGCTGTTGACTGCCAGACGTCTGGTCTCGCGCGTCGACAGCTCCTCGCAAGAAGCTTGGGAGAACGCCAACCAAATGCTCGAGGCCGCCCGCCGGCGCCTGGCTTATTGGGACATCACCTCTGAGCAGATCGACCGTATCGAGCAAACGGGAGAAGTGACCAAGACACTGACACTGGTCTCGCCGTTCACCGGCATCGTGTTGGAGAAGAAGGTGCTGGACGGGCAGCGCGTCATGGCCGGCATGAAGCTGTACCAGATCGCGGACCTCACCGAAGTGTGGATCGAGGGCGAGGTGTTCGAGCAGGACCTGCAGCACGTGGGCGTCGGCTGGCCAGCTCATATAGAGGTCGCTGCGTATCCGGGACAACACATCATGGGTCGGGTCAGCTTCGTGTACCCCACCGTGGATCATGCGACCAGGACCAACCGGGTGCGGGTGACGGTGGCCAACAGGAGTCTGCGGCTCAAGCCGGGCATGTTTGCCACGCTCTTTTTCGACGTGATGATCGGGGATGACGTGCTCGTGGTACCCACCGAGGCGATCCTGGCCACAGGCGAACGCGACTTGGTTTTCGTGCGCGAGTCCGACGGCATGCTCTACTCACGCGAGGTGGTTCTCGGATCCCGCGCCGGCGGCTTGGTGCAGGTGCTGAGCGGTCTGGATGAAGGAGCGACTGTTGTCGGGTCGGCCAACTTCCTGATGGATGCGGAGTCGCGTCTGGCGAGCGCCGGAGCGATGGCCGGAATGGACCACGCTACCGAGGATGTACCGCCACAGCCCCCGATGGAGCACCAACATGATCAATAAGATCATTGCATGGTCGCTCCGTAATCGCTTCCTGGTTTTGCTGGGAACGGCCGCGGTGTTCGGCGCTGGTGTCTTGGCCATGCGCGCGACGCCCCTGGATGCCATTCCCGATCTGTCTGACGTACAGGTCATCATTCAAGCCGACTTCCGCGAGCAGGCACCGCAGATCGTAGAGGACCAAGTCACTTACCCGATTGCCTCGGAGATGCTCAAGGTCCCGGGAGCACGGGTAGTGAGGGGTTACTCGTTCTTCGGGCTCAGCCTGGTTTACGTGATCTTCGAGGACGGCACCGACATCTACTGGGCGCGCTCGCGGGTGCTGGAGTACCTGAACGGGATCCGGCAGAACATGCCCCCCGGCGTCGAGCCCCTGCTCGGCCCCGACGCCACGGGAGTGGGCTGGGTATACGAGTACGTGCTGGAGTCGGACAGACACGACCTGGCCGAACTGCGTTCGCTGCAAGACTGGTACATCCGCTACCAGCTCACCGCCGTTCCGGGTGTCTCCGAGGTAGCAACGGTCGGCGGTTTCGTGCGCCAGTATCAGGTCGAGGTCGACCCGGAGCGGCTACGGGCGTTCAACATCCCGGCTACCCGCGTGGCGCAGGCGATTGGGGCCCACAACGTCGACATCGGCGCCCGCGTGCTGGAGATGGGTGGCCGCGAGTACATGATACGCGGCCTCGGGTACCTCGAAGACATCGAAGACGTCGAGCAGGTAACCGTCGGAGCAACCCCTACAGGCACGCCGATACGCGTGGCGGACGTGGCATCAGTAAGCTTCGGGCCTGCCCCCCGCCGGGGCGCAGCAGACTGGAACGGCCGGGGTGAAGCAGTAGCGGGAATCGTTGTCATGCGCTTCGGGTCCGACGCCCTGCGGACCATTGAGGCCGTGAAGGACCGTCTGGTGGAAATCGAAGAAGGGCTGCCCGAAGGTGTGACCATTCGCACCGCTTACGACAGAAGCGATCTCATCCACCGCGCAATCGAAACGCTGCAGGAAAAGCTGATCGAGGAATCCCTGATCGTAGCCGCCATTGCGGTGCTGTTCCTGCTTCACGCCCGCTCAGCGCTTGTCGCGATAGTGACGCTACCTCTCGGCATCTTGATGTCGTTCATCGTCATGCGGATGATCGGGGTGAACGCCAACATCATGAGTCTGGGCGGCATCGCGATCGCCATCGGTGCCATGGTGGACGCGGCGATCGTGATGATCGAGAACATGCACAAGCACCTGGAGCGGTCGGACGGGACTCAGGATAGGTGGGAGATCGTACTCGAGAGCGCCAAACAGGTGGGGCCGCCTCTGTTCTTCTCACTCTTGATCATCACGTTCAGCTTCCTGCCGGTGTTTGCCCTGGAGCAACAGGAAGGGCGCCTCTTCAAACCGCTTGCGTTCACCAAGACGTTCGCAATGGCGAGCTCCGCACTGCTGTCGATCACGTTGGTGCCGGTCTTGATGGGGTATCTGATCAAGGGCCGTATCAGACCGGAGGCCGGCAACCCGATTAACCGAGCACTCAGGGCGATCTATCGTCCGGTGATCGGATTCGCCACCGGAAGTCCCTGGTCCGTCGTGGCCATCGCGGCCTTGGTGCTGGGAGCCACCGTCGTTCCCTGGCGCCAACTGGGGAGCGAGTTCATGCCACCGCTGCGCGAGGGATCGATCCTGTTCATGCCCACCACCGTACCCGGTGTGTCCATCGCGCAGGCGCGCGAGGTATTGCGACAACAGGACAGCATCCTGGTTTCCTTCCCCGAGGTCGAGACGGTGCTCGGCAAGGTCGGCCGCGCCAACACCGCCACGGACCCTGCGCCACTCGCGATGTGGGAGACGACGATAATCCTCAAGCCTGAAGAGGAGTGGCGTGCCGGGTTGAGCTACGACCAACTGATATCGGAGATGGATGCCGCGACGAGGCTGCCGGGGGTCACCAATTCCTGGACCATGCCCATCAAGGGCCGCATCGATATGCTGGCTACCGGGATTCGCACACCCGTCGGCATCAAGATCTTCGGTCCCGATCTCGACACATTGCAGGCCCTCGGCGAACAAGTGGAGCGGATCGTTCAACAGGTGCCGGGCACGCGCAGCGCCTTCGCTGAACGGGGAGTAGCCGGGTACTACGTTGACATCGACATCGACCGCACTGAAGCCGCGCGCTACGGCCTAAATGTCGGAGACGTGCATCGGTCTGTAATGGCGACCGTCGGCGGAATCAACGCGGCGATAACCGTCGAGGGCCGTGAGCGGTACGCGGTGAACGTGCGCTACCCGAGGGAATTGCGCGACGATGTCGACAAGATCAAGGACGTACTAATCTCGACCATGGGTAACGCACAGATTCCACTCGGGCAGCTGGCCGAGGTCGCGGTGGTCAAGGGACCGATGACGGTTAAGACCGAGAACGCGTTCCCCGTCACGACCATCTTCGTTGATATCGACGAACCTGATGTGGGCGGCTACGTACGCAACGCGCAACAGACAGTAGCGCAACAGCTCCAGCTTCCGCCGGGCTACACCTTGGTCTGGAGCGGTCAGTACGAGTTCATGCAGCGTGTAGCGGAGAAGCTCCGTCTCGTAATCCCGGTAACACTAGGAATCATCTTTCTGCTCCTGTACCTGAACTTCAGAAGCGTTGCCGAGTCGTTGATCGTGATGCTCGCACTGCCGTTCTCGTTGGTGGGCGGTATCTGGCTGCTTTGGCTGCTGAGCTACAACACCAGCGTTGCCGTATGGGTCGGCTTCATTGCCCTGGCAGGCGTGGCTGCGGAAACGGGGGTGGTGATGCTGATCTATCTCGACGAAGCGTTCCACCGGCGCAGCCTAGAGGGCAAGATGAAGACGTTCGACGACGTTGCGGCAGCGGTGAGAGAAGGAGCCCTGGAGCGACTGAGGCCGGTCATAATGACGGTCACGGCGATCACGGCGGGCTTGGCGCCGATCATGTGGAGTGCCGGCACGGGAGCCGATGTCATGAAGCGAATTGCGTCTCCCATGGTAGGCGGCATGGTGAGCGCTACGCTGCTAACGCTCGTGGTAATTCCGGCCATCTATCTCCTGTGGCGGTCTTGGCAGGTGCGCCACCGACCGGAAGCTGCCGTGCGCGGCGCTTTGCAGGACGACATGGCTCTAACTCCAGGTGATTAGGACAGGACTATGAACTCGATGGTCGAGATTCGCGCAGTGGTGCGCATAGAGATGCTCGATAGGGTTGTGCGGACACTCAAGGAGTCGGGTTGCCCTAGGCTCACGGTAACGCGAGTGCACGCCGTGGGTGCAGGAGCCGACCCAACCCATCCGAAGTATGGCTTTGAAGAGGGCTCGGCGTACGTGGACAAGGCTCACGTGCAGTTCATTTGCGCTGCCGAACGCTGCGACATGTTCACCGAGTTGATCGCCAACGCGGCTAAGACGGGGCAACGGGGAGACGGGATCGTCTCCGTTCATCCGGTGAGCACGGTGGTCAAGATCAGGACTGGGATAATCGGCCTGGCCGCATTGGCCTAGAGCCCTTCGGAAAGTTGGCACGAGTTGTTCGGAGCCGGGAAGAAACGAGGAAGGGCTGATATGAGATTTGTGAGACCTGTTTTGACGGCGTGGGCGCTCGTGGCTGTCGCGAGCGTGTATGGTTCGGCGCTCTACGCTCAAGGGCATTCCAACGAGGCGGCGGAAGTGGTGCACGCCTTTCACGCGGCAATAGCCGCCGGCGACTCAAGTGGCGCGCTGCGATTGCTCGATCCCGACGTGGTCATATACGAGAGCGGCGGAGTGGAACAGTCGCGAGCCGAGTTCGAATCACATCACCTCGGCAGCGACATAGCGTTTGCGCAGAGTACTGACAGAACCATGACAGAACAGCACGCCGTCGAATCGGGGGAGTATGCCTGGTTCAGGAGCGTTTCAGAGGTGCGCGGCGAGTTCAGGGGACGCCAGATAAACTCGCGCAGCACGGAAACCGTGATCCTACGGCGCAGCGATGAGGGTTGGCGCATCGTGCACATACACTGGTCGTCGCGACCGTTGTGAACCGTACGCCAATCTCAACCAGCGTGGGGTTGGGCAAATGAATGCGACAATGAAGCCCCGCATACCCGATGATGTAATGATCGCATCCGCCGAGGTGATCAAGTGCATGGGACATCCAATGCGCCTCCGTCTGCTCGAAGCGCTGGTATCCGGGGAAAAGTCGGTATCTGAACTACAGGACGATGTTGGCGGGACCCAGGTAGCGGTGTCCCAGCAGTTGACCACCCTCAAAGGCCGAGGACTGGTGGGAAGCCGGCGACAAGGCGCACACATGTATTATCGCATCACCGAGCCGAAGGTGACGTTCATCTTGAATTGCATACGAACTAGTCCTATTGACGATTGACCAATCGTTCATTCGGCGCGGCTGCGGACGATCTGAAGACTGAGTATACAATGAGAATCCGAACAACCGGAGGTTATCAATGAAGCCCTTTGCGTATTCTACGCTCTTGCTGGCCGGCCTGTTGCCAGCCGCAGTTGCGTGTGACGGCGATACAACAGCACCAAATGGAGAGTTCACGGCGCTACTGTCTGTGGCACCCACGGGCGGGACAACCGATGTTGACCCTAACACGACTGTGACGATGGAGTTCGGCGCCGCGATGCACCAGGAGATGTTTGTCGCGCTACACGGAGAAGACATGACGGGGATGTACGGACCCTTGGTCGACGGAGCTTGGAGTTGGTCGCAGGACCGCATGCGTCTGATGTTCACGCCCGACGCAGCGCTAATGCCCGCCACCCGCTACACGGTTCACGTCGGCGGTGGCATGATGGACGTCGAGGGGCACGTAATCGATCTCGGGGAGCACGGACCGGGGATGGGCGGTCAGTGGATAACCCAGGGGATGATGCAGGGGTGTGCCATGCAGGTGTGTGGCGGGATGATGGGACAAGGATGGACGCATCCGGACAACGGCAGCTTCGGCATGGGGTTCACGTTCACCACCGCGGCGGCGCCGGCCCTCTTGACCGTCACGCCGGGGGGCGGGACCATGGACGTGGACCCCAACACCAACATCGATCTAGAGTTCAGTCACGCCATGCACGGTGAAATGCATGCGGCGCTGCACCAGCAAGACCACACCGGCCGCTACGGCCCGCTCGTGATGGGCACCTGGAGCTGGTCGGCCGACAGTACACACCTCAGGTTCATGCCTGATTCGCCGCTCGATCCAAACACTGATTACACGATTCACATCGGCGGTGGCATGATGGACGCCGAGGGGCACGTGATCGATCTCGAGGAACACGGACCGGGAATGGGCGGTCAGTGGATAACCCAGGGGATGATGCAGGGGTGCATGATGCAGGTATGCGGTGGCATGATGGGAAAGGGTTGGATGCATCCGGAGAACGGAAGCTTCGGGATGGGGTTCACCTTCACCACTAGATGACGGCTGAGGGCCTCGCCGCCTGACTTCGCCACGGCCTCCGTGTCTCTGAACGGGATGCGGGGGCCGCTCAGCTGTTACCTTGGACGGTGTCCCGATGTCCCCGCGATAGGTAGCTGACGATCTATGGAGCCCGCTCATGACCGACGCTCGATTGACCGAGATACTCGCTGTACTCGATCCGAAGCCTGGTAAACCGCTGTGGCACGGTGGCGCCAGTCCCCTCGGATCATTGCGCGGCGTCTCCCCGGAACTGGCCGCGTGGAAGCCCTACCGCGGGGGGCACAGCATCTGGGAGTTCACGCTGCACATCGCCTATTGGAAGTATGCGGTGAGAAGAAGGCTCGAGGACTCGGCAGTCGGAGGGTTTCCACGCTCGCCGGCGGATTGGCCCGCGATGCCGAAGGGTCGGGACGACAAATCATGGCGCAGCGACCGATCGTTGCTTCGTGAGGAACACGAAACCCTCATAGCGGCAATTCGGAGCTTCGATCCCAAGAGGCTCGATGAGAAGGCGTCGGGAAGGAAGGTGTACCGCTATCTGGATCTGCTCCATGGTGTGGTGATGCATGACACCTACCATGTGGGTCAGGTGCAGTTGCTCAAGCGGATGTATCGAGCCAGAAAGAGCAAGGCAAAGTGATCTCGCAGTCGTGGACCGTTTCTCTCGCCACGGCGCTGCTGCTGGGGTGCAGTCAACCCCACGTCGGCAGTTCGCGCGAGGCAGCGGTGCTGGCGGCTGACAGCGCGCGCATTGTGGCAATGCTGTCGGACGATACTGTGGCACTGGACTCCCTCCTACATAGCGAACTCATCTACACCCACTCAAACGGCGTGATCGATTCCAAGCAGTCCCTCTTAGAGGGCCTCATGAGTGGCCGTGTGGACTACCGCTCAATCGAAGTGGAAAGTGCCGTGGTGCGCATCCATGGTGACGCCGCGGTCGTGACTGGGCGGGTCCGAATGGAGGTTGCAGCCGGCGAAGCGGTGCACCATCTGCTGAGCAACTACACGACGGTCTATTGGTGGGAGGAAGGTCGGTGGCAGATGGTAGCGTATCAGTCGTGCGCGGCGGCTTGACCGTCCTACTCCGTACTGGACCGTCTTCCTATTCTCCGGCGAGGTCTTCCGGAGTCTGCGGCCGCTCAATCGTCTTCCTCCCCCTTGCCCTAAACGCCGCTATCGCCTTAGACGTGTAATCCGACAGTACGAGTCGCGCACTGGTCTCGGCGCGCTCGGTGAGTAGTGCGTCCCAGTTGTCGGTCCCGCGCCAGCACATGCGCTTGATGTCCGCGGCGGCATCGGGGTTGCGCTGAGCGAGTTCTGCGGCGAGCGTCGTGACCGCTTGGTCCAACTCGGCCACCGTTGAAACCAGCTTAGTGTAGAGGCCGTGGGAATGAGCCCAAGCTGCGTCGCGCCAGTCAGCGTCAATCGACATTGCCTGAAATGCCGCACGACCGATTCTTCGTTCCACGGCGAGTCCGATTACGAATGGTCCGATCCCAATCGCGAACTCGCTCAACTTGACCGATGCATTGTCGATGGCAATTACGTAGTCGGAAGTCGACATCAATCCCAATGCTCCACCAACGCCTTTTCCGTGCACCCGACAGATGATGAACTTGGGGCAGCGCTTCATCGCGAGAATCACTCGCGCAAAACCGAGAAAGAACTCCCTACCGACTCCGACGTTCTCGATCGTCAGCAGCTCATCAAACGACGCTCCCGCGCAGAAGGGGCCGTCACCCCTGCTCTGAATCACCACGACTCTCGCGTTGTCGTCAACACCAACCCTGTCGATGGCTGCTGCAAGCCGGCGCAGCAGCGTGCCCGGCAGCGAGTTCTTCTTGGGATGGAAGAACGTGACGGTGGCGATTCCGTTAGTGATATCGACCTCAATCGACCCCGCATCGACGTCGTTCATGCCTGCATCTCCGGTGTGCGCGCGACTAACGTGAGTAGCGTGTAGTTTGCGACCAACATGTCGTCTTGATTGATCACGTCCACGTTCCACGCCACGGTGCCCTGTGGCACCTCGTCTTCCCGAGGTGGGCGAGTGGCTTTCTGTTTGCAGGTGAGCTTCACTTGAATAGTGTCGCCCGCGTAGACGGGTTCGATGAAACGTAGGTTATCCAGTCCGTAGTTGGCGATCACGGGCCCGGGCGCCGGGTGCACGAACAACCCGGCTGCAGCAGACAAGACGAAGTAGCCGTGCGCTACTCGCCTCTCGAACATCGATTCCTTGGCAGCGATCTCATCCATGTGGGCATAGAAGTAGTCGCCGCTCACGCCGGCGAAGTTCACGATGTCCGCTTCGGTGACAGTGCGGCGATGAGTTACCAGCGTGTCGCCGATCTGAAGCTCGTCGAAGTACTTCTGAAACGGGTGGATGCGGTCGGTGGGACGCGCCGCGCCGGGCATCCACTCGCCCGACACACGAGTGAGAGTGGTCGGTGAGCCTTGGAGCGCCACACGCTGCATGAAGTGGAGCACTCCACGGACTCCACCCATCTCCTCGCCGCCGCCCGCGCGACCCGGACCCCCGTGGGTCAGATGCGGCAAGGGTGAACCATGGCCGGTTGATTCCTTGGCGCAGTCACGGTTGATCAACATCAGTCTACCGTGATGGGGACCGATGCCCAGCACGATTTGCCGCGCCACCGCATCGTCGGCGGTGAACAGTGAACCGCACAGGCTGCCCCTACCGAGTGCGGCGAGCTGGATTGACTCATCGACCGACTTATAAGGCATGATCGTGTTGACGGGCCCGAAGGCCTCCACGTCGTGAGGAGCCTTCTTGTCGAACGGGGTGCTGCAATACAGTAGAGTCGTGGGGTAGAACGCGCCCTTCTCGCGGTCACCGCCCACGATGTCGAAGCTTGCTTCGTCGCCGTAGATCAGCTCGGCGTCGTTTCTCAACGCGGCAACGCGCTCGGATACCTCCTTGGTCTGGGCGCGGCCGGCCAACGGGCCCATGCGGACCTCGTCCCTCGCTGGGTCACCGATCTTGACCTTGTCGAGGCGCTGCTTGAGCGCTTCGACGACGGCTTCCGACAGCGAGTCCGGTACGATCGTGCGGCGAATGGCCGTGCATTTCTGACCCGCTTTCACCGTCATCTCTTTGGCCACTTCCTTGACGAACAGATTGAACTCGTCAGTGCCGGGCTCTGCGTCTGGGCCCAAGATGGAGCAGTTGAGTGAGTCAGCCTCCAAGTTGAAGCGGATCGAGTTCTCGACCACGTTGGGATGGCTCTTGAGCATGCGCCCGGTCGATGCCGAGCCCGTAAAAGTCACCACGTCTTGACTGGTGAAGTGGTCGAACAGATCGCCCACGCTACCACAAATGAGCTGTAGTGCACCCTGCGGCAGGATGTTCGACTCGATCATCGCCCGCACCATCTTCTCGGTGAGGTAACAGGTTAGCGTGGCCGGTTTGACGATCGCCGGCATACCGGCGAGGAACGTGGGCGCCAGTTTCTCGAGCATCCCCCAACAAGGGAAGTTGAAGGCGTTGATGTGCACCGCCGCCCCCTCTAGCGGAACACACACGTGGCGACCGACGAAGGTTCCTTCACGCGAGAGCTGTTCCATGCCACCGTCCACGTAGACGATGTCGTCCGGCATCTCGCGCCGCCCCTTGCCTGAGTACACGAAGAAAGTACTGATGCCTCCCTCGATATCGATCCAAGAGTCCATCCTCGTGGCGCCGGTCCACGCCGAGTCGACGTAGAACTCATCCTTCCTATCAGTGAGGTACTTGGCGAGCTCCTTGAGCATCAGAGCGCGTTGGTGAAATGTCAGCTTGTGCAGGTTGGGACCTCCGATGTTGCGTGCATAACCCAGCATGCCGGCAAAATCGAGTCCCGCACTGGAGACCTCACCGATCTTGCTACCGTCGACCGCGTCCAGCAACTCCTTGGCGTTGCCGTTCCCGGCGTGCCACTTTCCTTCTGCGTAACTCTCGATCTTTCTGCTCACTGCTTTCGCCTCTCCTGCTGAGTTTGCTTCCAGGTCTTGTAGCCCGTGGTCATCACAGGTAGGTCTTCCGGGACTTCACGTAACGGCTCGCACGGCTCGAGTGTCTCATGCAGTTGTTGCGGCAGTCGCTGATACAGCGCGGTTCCCGCGGTCTTCCACGCCAGCATCTCATCGCTCACGTCCTTTGCGATCCTGGCCGGGTTGCCCACGACGATCTTGCGCGGTGGAATCTCGGTCCCCTCGGGTACAAAGCAGAGTGCCCCAACAATGCAGCCGTCGCCAATGACCGCGTTGTCCATCACGACTGCGTTCATGCCGACCAGCGCGTTGCGGCCGATGTGGGCGCCGTGAATCACTGCCCCGTGGCCGATATGAGCGGCCTCCTCGAGCCGGACGGTAACGCCGGGGAACATGTGGACCGTGCAACTCTCCTGCACGTTGCAGCCGTCCTCGATGATGATCTGGCCCCAGTCTCCCCGTATGGTGGCCCCGGGGGCGACGTAGACATCGCGTCCGATGATCACGTTGCCAGTTACAGTCGCGTTTGGATGGATAAACGCGCTCTCGTGAATCACCGGTCGGTAGCCCCTGTACGCGAAGATGTTTGCCATTGTCAGCCTACTCGTCGGTCACGAGTCTTCAATCTCCTCGGGAATCAACATCTGCTTTGTGCGGTACACTGTTCCCCGAAAGAGTCCCACGGTGGCGCCGTCTTGTTTGGTCACAATGATGTTGTAAGTGGCCGCTCTACCACCCAGGTTCATCTCCTCGGCCGTGGCGGTCAACAAGTCGCCCTCCAAGATCTTCGCGGGATACGTGATGTTGGCGTCTAACGCCAAGCTCAGTCTGCCGTGCGAGTTGGAGGCGAACGCCAGCGCTGTGTCCGCGAACGAGAACGGGATGCCCCCGTGGCAAACGCCAAAGCAATTCATCATCTCGCCGCGCACTGTCATGCGCAATGTGACCGCACCCGGACTCACGGCAACTACCTCGATACCGAGCCATTGGCTGAAGGCGTCATCCCGCAGCATGCGTGCAGCGACCTGTTCGGCCTGGGCTTGTTTTCCGGTCATAGTGAGCCGGCGTCCTGGCCCTCGCCATAGAACGACATTCCCGCGCGCGCCATACGCCTGATGAGCGGGTTGGGTCGGTACCGATCCTCGCCGAACTCTGCCTGCAGTGCCTCGAGGCGCCCGAGCACGGTCTCGATCCCGATCTCATCCGCCCACGCGAGGAGGCCCTTGGGGTAGTTGACACCCTTGGTCATCGCGAGGTCCACGTCTTCCGCTGTTGCTACCCGCATGAACACCGCATCTGCGGCCTCGTTGATCAGCATTGCGACGATGCGCTCGACGATCGCAGTGCCAATTGTCACGTCGGTAGTTGGCTCCGGGTTGGTTGCTCCTTCACGATGGTCGTAATATCCCGTTCCGGTCTTACGACCCAGCCGGCCCGCCTCGACCATGCGTTGCTGGGTAAAGGCGGGCTTGAATCGAGGATCGTAGAAGAAGGCCTCGAAGACGGTTTCGGTGACCTTCAGATTGACGTCATTGCCGATTAGGTCCATCAGCTCGAACGGACCCATGCGGAAGTGGCCGATCTCGCGCATCGCCCAGTCGATGGTCGCTGCGTCGGCGAACCCCTCCTCTAGCATGCGGAGCGCTTCGCCGTAGTAGGGTCGTGCTACACGGTTCACGATGAAACCAGGCGTGTCCTTTGCAACGACCGCTGTCTTGCCCCAGCAGTCACGCACCAACGCCACCACCGCGTCGCGCACGGGCGTCGTCGTCGCGAGGCCAGGCACTACCTCCACGAGCGGCATCAACGGCGCTGGGTTGAAGAAGTGCAGTCCGACGACCCGGGAGGGATCTTCGCAGGCAGACGCGATGGCGGTGACGGACAGCGATGATGTGTTGGTGGCAATCACGGCGTCGCTGCGCTGCGACATGCGTTCGAGCTGCGCAAACGCGTGTTTCTTCACCGTCAGATCTTCCACTATGGCCTCGACCACCAATCCAGCGTCAGCCAGAGCCGCAATGTCGTCGCTGTACCGGATGCGACAGAGCATGCCATCAGCCTCGACGCGCTCGATACGACCCTTCTCCACCAGGCGAGCGAAAACCTGCTCCATCCGCGCGCTCGCGCAGTCAAGGGCTTCTCGGCTCGAATCACATACTCGCACGTCATGGCCGGCAGCCGCCGCAACCTGCGCGATGCCGCTGCCCATGGTGCCGGAACCGAGTACGCCGACGGGGAATTCAGCCACCGTCGGTACGGAGTCGAGCCACTGAAACTGCGTGGGAGTCGTCACCTGGTCAGTCGCCCCTGAATTCCGGTTTCCGCTTCTCTAGGAATGCCTGAACGCCTTCCTTGTAGTCGCGCGTGTTTCCGGCCGCCGCCTGAAGTTCGCGCTCGACTTCGAGCTGCACATTTAGGTCGTTTCCCACGGATCGATGCAATGCCTGCTTGATGAGTCCGAGTCCCTTGGTTGGCTGCGTCGCGAGATAGCGGGCGAGCTTGGTCGATTCGTCGGACAGTGAATTGGCTGGCACGACCTTGTATATCATGCCCATCTCGAATGCCTGGTTGGCATCGACGTTGTCGCCCAACAGCGTGAGAGCCTTGGCTCGTGCCATTCCCACCAGGCGCGGCAGGAAGAAAGTGCCACCGCTGTCCGGGACCAGTCCGATCTTGCAGAACGCCTGAAGGAAAGTGGCGTTGTCAGCGGCTACCACGAGGTCACATGCCAGAGCTATGTTCGCACCGGCTCCAGCCGCCACGCCATTCACTGCGCAGACGACGGGCTTTTCCATCGACGTGATGCCACGGACAATGGGGTTGTAGGTCCGGGCTACTGCGTCTCCAAGATCAAATTCGTCCGCCCCCGGTCCCGCTGCTTCGGCGAGATCCTGGCCGGCGCAGAAAGCACGTCCCGCTCCGGTGAGCAGCACGCAGCGCACAGCGGCAGACTGCGCCGATTCGGCGAGGGCCACCTGCACTTCTTGACCCATAGCCGCGTTGAAGCTGTTCAGTACTTCCGGCCGGTCGAGAGTGACGGTGGCGACACCCTCGGTAACATCGTAGGAAATGAATGTGTAACTCATGTTTTTCCAGCGCTACGTCGTAGTTTTACTGACTGGCGTGCCTCCCCGCCCGCTCAGAGGCACTTGAAGTGCTCGAACGGCTGCCGGCAGTCGTTGCAGAAGTAGAGCGATTTACACGCGGTGGAGCCGAACTCCGCTCTCAACTCCGTGTCCCCGGACTCACACGAAGGGCACTCGACACCGGCGGGGGCAACTTCGCCCTGCGAACCACGCAACGGCGGAGCGATGCCGTACTGCTTGAGCTTTGATCTAGCCTCGTCCGTCATCCAGTCAGTGGTCCAGGCTTCGGCGAACGAGGTCTTCACTGACACGTTCTTGTAGCCCTTTTCCGCTAGCGTCTGCACGATGCGCTGCTCGATCACGTGCATAGCGGGACAGCCGGAGTAGGTGGGTGTAATCACGACCTGGACGCTGTCTGCCACGAGTTCAACATCGCGCACGATCCCCATCTCGACCACGTTGAGCACGGGCACCTCGGGGTCCTGCACCTGGGTCAGGTGAGCGAAGATCTCGTCGCGAGCCGTCATCGCCAAGACTCGGGCCTGTCTACCAAGTCGCACCAGGGTGTGACCGCGGCAGAACCTGCATCTGTGCTAGCATGTGACCGAGGTGCTCGGTGTGCCTACCGAATCGGCCCCCCGTGATCATGTATTGATCCTGCGGAACCGTCAGAGTGGCTTCCTCCATTGCATCAGTGACGCTCTTGCGCCATACCGATTCAGGCCTGGGCTGCTCAGGAATCACGCCCTCTGCGATCAAGGCGTCTTCCGGATCATTTGCCTCGAACAGCTCGCCCGTGTACATCCACAGGTCATCGATGGCCTGCTGCAGCCGCCGGTGACTTTCCTCGGTTCCGTCGCCCAGGCGCAGCACCCACTGATGGCTATGCCTCAGGTGATAGCGTGACTCCTTGAGCGCTTTGGCTGCGATCCCGGCGAGTTCAGCATGTGAGGACTGCTGCAGCACCTTCAACTGGTTCACGGCGAAACTGGAAAAGAGGAACTGACGAGCAATTGTGAAACCGAAGTCACCCTTCGGCAGCTCGACAATCGTCAGGTTGCGGTAGTCCATCTCATCACGGGAGTATGTGAGATCGTCCGCGCTGCGGCCTCTGCTCTCGGTCTCGCCCGCGAGGCTCAACAGGTTGTTTGCCTGGCCGATGCAATCGAGAGCCATATTGGCGAGTGCGATGTCTTCCTCGAGTATCGGCGCGTGGCCACACCACTCGGACAGCCGATGACCCAGTACCAGTCGATCGTCTCCGAGTTGCAGCAGGTATTCGAACAGGGCCCTGTCGGCTGTGGTATCAGATTTCACCTTCGCGCTCGCTGATCTGCTTGATTGCGCGGGGGACCTTGTAGAACTGCGGGTGCCTATAGACCTTGTCGGCAGTTGGCCCGAAGAACGACGGATTGTCGTCGGGAGTCGACGCCACGATGTGCTGCGATTGCACCACCCAGATACTCGTGGCTTTGCCACGCCGCGCATATACGTCGCGAGCGTTCTGCAGCGCCATCTCGCCGTCTGGGGCGTGGAGGCTGCCGGCGTGTTCGTGGGGCGCGCCGGTCTTCTCCTGCACGAAGACCTCCCAAATGGGCCATTGGTTGTCCGAGCCGGCTTGGTCTTGCTGCATCAATCGTCTTTCAACTCGCCCTAACGACAGTGCTGTGCTTCTCCGCAAATGCATCTGCGGCCTCGCGCACCCAAGCGCCATCTTCGTGCGCTTTGCGGCGCGCGCGCATGCGCTCGCGATTGCACGGTCCGTCGCCCTTGATCACGCGGTAGAACTCATCCCAATCGATCTTACCGAAACTGTAATCGCCGGTCTCCTCGTTCAACTTCAGCTCCGGATCGGGGAGACTGAGGTTGATGGTCTCCGCCTGCTTCGCTGTCAGGTTGACGAATCGCTGACGTAGAGCGTCGTTGCTCTGCAGCTTCACCTTCCACTTCAGGAGTTCGCCCGAATTTGGCGAATTAGCATCGTGCGGCCCGAACATCATGAGTGTCGGCCACCACCACCTGTCAACGGCGTCTTGCACCATTCGGCGCTGTTCGGGTGTGCCGCTCGCCATCGTGGCCACGATCTCGTAGCCCTGTTGCTTGTGAAAGTTCTCTTCTTTGCAGATGCGCAGTAGAGAGCGTGCGTACGGTCCGTAGGACCCCTTGGCCAGCATGGTCTGGTTCACGATTGCCGCGCCGTCCACGAACCAACCGATCACACCGATGTCAGCCCAGGTTAGAGAGGGGTAGTTGAAGATGCTGGCGTACTTCGCGGTGCCGTACAAGAGCTGATCGATCAGCTCCGATCGATCGACACCGAGCGTTTCGGCTGCGCAATAGAGATACAGGCCGTGACCAGCCTCATCCTGGACCTTGGCTAACAACGCCATCTTGCGACGCAGAGTCGGCGCTCGCGTGATCCAGTTTCCTTCCGGCAGCATGCCTACAATCTCAGAGTGCGCGTGCTGCGAGATCATTCGCACGAGCTGCGATCGATAACGCTCGGGCATCCAGTCCTTCGGTTCGATCGACTCGCCGCCGGCGATCTTCGCCTCGAACCGATGGAGCTTAGCTACCTCATCGGGATTGTCGTATCGTCGGGTGTTTTTCATGAGCCATGCACTATATCCCCGCGTGTTTGGCTGCGCAACGGGCGCGCTCTACGGGCGGTGCCAGTATCCGGGCACTTGACTGTCGGTAGGCTCGGTCACAGTCTTGATCCTCCTATGAGCGACAACGGTCTCCCCACAGCACTGGAATGCCCGATCAACTGGCCGGAAGTGGCCAGGATGATCCTGCTCTCACGCCAAATCGACGAGCTGGAGATGGGCAAACTCACTCCTGAGGGCAAGATCCTGTACCAGTTCTCGTCCTCGGGCCATGAGCTGGCCGAGGTGTTACCCGGTTTGGCTTTGGACCACCCGCATGACGCCGCCGCGGTCTACTACAGGTCACGGCCGTTCATGCTTGCGAGCGGTATGACGCCCGCCGAGGCGCTGGCGGCCGGTATGGCACGGGGCGGGCTGCCAAGCGACGGGCGCGACGTTGGCGTCTGCTACAGCCTGCCGCGCCGTTCGCGAGCGCTGGTGCTGCCAATGTCGGGTGGGGTGGGAGCGCAGTACACGCCAGCCGTCGGCTGGGCGCAGGCGATCACCTATCGCCAGAGAGTCTTGCGAGAAAAGGAGTGGTCAGGCGCGATCGCCATTGCGGTGGGAGGTGACGGCAGTGTTGCCACCAACGGATTCTGGTCCGCACTGAACATAGCGACAACCCAGAAGCTACCGCTGTTGCTTCTGATAGTGGACAACGCGTTCGGACTATCGGTACCGTCCGACTTCCAGACTCCCAATGGTGACATCGCTGCCAATCTGGCCAGTTACGGCAATCTGAGGGTCACGAGCGGAGACGGCACTGATCCGCCGGAGGCGTGGCGGCTGGTGTGCGAGGCCATTGCCCACGTGCGCTCCGGGGAAGGACCCGGCTTGCTGCGTCTATGTGTGCCCAGAATCGCCGGCCACACCTACGTGGATGACCAGTCGTACAAAGCGCCGGAGGTCCGCGCGGACGACGCTGGGCGCGATCCGGTGCCTCGCATGCGCGGTCACCTCATGTCACTGGGATTCACGGAGCAGGATTGGGATCAGCTGGTGGATGCGGTGACCGCAGAGCTGCGCGATGCGTTGGCCGAGGCTGAGTCATGGTCAGATCCAGAGCCGGAGGATGTGCAGAGTCATCTGTTCTACGGCGGGATGGCGCCGGAGCAGGGCGGCTTGCGGTCCGAGGGAGCGGCGATTCCGCTGGGCCCGAATGCTCCTGAGCCAAGCGGCCCCCGTATCAACTTCCTCGACGCAGTGCGGCGGGCGCTGACAGCCGAGATGAAACTCAACTCCCGCATCCTCGTGTTCGGCGAAGATGTGGGGGCCAAGGGCGGGGTCCACGGTGCCACGCTCGACATGCAGTCGGAATTCGGTACTGATCGCGTGTTCGATACGTCACTGTCCGAAGAGGGGATCATCGGTAGAGCAGCTGGAATGGCCTTCGCGTCGCTGCTACCGGTTCCCGAGATCCAGTTCCGCAAGTATGCAGAACCAGCCCAAGAGCAGCTTTCGGACTTGGGGACCGTGCGGTGGCGCACAGGAGGGCGGTTTGCGGCCCCGGTAGTGGTTCGCATGCCGGTTGGGTTCGGCAAGACCACCGGCGATCCATGGCACAGCGTGACCGGCGAGGCCATCTTCGCGCACATGACCGGTTGGCGCATTGCGTTTCCATCCAATGCCGCTGATGCCGTCGGGCTGCTGCGCACCGCGTTGCGGGGAGATGATCCCACTTTCTTCCTGGAGCACAGGGCGCTATTGGATAGCTCTTTGGGTCGTCGGCCGTACCCCGGCGACGATTATTGTCTGCCGTTCGGTCGCGCGGCTTCCGTGACTGAGGGTGACGAACTCGCCGTGGTGAGTTGGGGAGCGATGGTGCACCGATGCGTCGAAGCGGCGGAGCGTTTCTCGGGTAAGGTGGCCGTCATAGACCTGCGGACAATCGTTCCGTGGGATCAGGAGACCGTTCTGTCCAGTGTTCGCAAGACCGGAAAGGTGCTTGTGGTCCACGAGGACTCAGTCACGGCGGGATTTGCCGGCGAGATCCTGGCGGTGATCGGCGATCAGGCGTTCGAGTTCCTGGACGCACCCCTCAGCAGGTTGGCCGTGCCCGATATCCCAATCGCGTACAACCGGTGGCCGACTGCAGATCCAGCCGCTGTAAGACGCCGAGGTGGTTCACGACGGGGGCTGTTTCGAGCTTGGTGAGTCTGGCGATTTGGTCCGCCATACGCATCGCCGATTTGTTGATTACCCCCACCGATTCGCGCTGATCCTCGCTGAGAGTCTCGCTATCAGCCACTAGCAGTTGGCTCTCCGCGACTACGGCAGTGAGCGCGTTGTTGATCTCGTGCTCGATCGCGAGAGCCAGTTGCCCGATGGCAGCCATCCGCTCGTTTTCGATTGCCTTTCGGTAGTGCTCATGGAGGTCGTCGGAGAGCCGGCCCACACTGATTGCGATGGCGCCGTACGCCATGTATATCGGGACGGTGACGCGCCAGTCGTCTGGAGTGAAGTTGAGCGCCACTACCATTTGAACGACTATGAACAACGCGGTTCCCATGACCACGGCGGCGAATGCCCCGCGGAGACCGTAGTGCACGGACAGCATGAAAGCTGGCACCAGCGTCACCAGCCAGATGAGTTCGTCGGTCTTTGCTGGATCCTCGGGGAACCCTACCTGCACTGCCACCGGCATCAGATATGCAACTGCGGAGTAGATCCAGAATCGCTGGGACAGTGGTGGGCGGTGTGCCAGAGGTTCGAATCCCAGGCTATGCAGGATTCGCCGCATTGTCGCCATTGACGACCTCCGTCGTACTGCTCATGTGTCCAAGGTTGTACCCCATCCCAGGGCACGCTAAACGTGCCATGGGTGGGTCTTCAGGCTACTGATCCAGCGCGTCCCTTATCCGCCGAACGAGTTCTGTGACTGTCCATGGCTTGTATATGAAGCGCGCCTTGGGGTCGATCCGGCCACTCATTGAGAGATGTTTGGCAGCGTGTCCGCTCATGAATACGAACTTCGTTGCTGGGGACTCAGCTTGAACTGCCTCGTAGAGTTCCGCACCGCCCAATCTCGGCATCACGACGTCCGAAAGCACTAGAGCTATCTCGGACCTTTGGTCTCGGAAGACCTCCAGTCCCTCCTGGCCATCCTCCGCCGTGAGCACGGTGTAACCGCTCCGTTCCAGCACCCGCTTCGCCGCACGCCTAATGGGGGCCTCATCCTCTGCAACCAGAATCGTTTCCGTGCCGCCAAACTCGTCTGGTTTCTGCCTGTCTGAAGCTGGCGTTTCCGACCGCGGTGCCTGCTCACTCGTAATCGGGAAATAGAGCTTGATGGTCGATCCTTCTCCCAACTCACTGTAGATGTGAACGAATCCTCGAAGTTGCTTAACCAGGCCGTAGATCATCGACATGCCAAGCCCCGTTCCCTGCCCAGGTGGCTTAGTAGTGAAGAACGGATCGAACAGCCGCTGCTTCGTTGTATCGTCCATGCCTTCGCCGGTGTCGCTTACCATGAGGCAAGCATATTCGCCCGGGCGTTGGTCGCGAGATTGAACAGTATCTGCTCGACGGCATGCCGATCGGCGGAAATCGCGCCGACCAGTTCTGCGGGGTGAATTTCGATTTCGACGTTCTCAGGCAGCAGACGTCGCAATGTCGACGAGAGCCCGCCGACGAACTGTGTCAAATCGAGTGGTTCCAGCGACAAGTCCTCGGTGCGGCTGAACGCCATTAGCTTCTTGATGAGTTTCGTCCCGCTCAGCGTCGCCATCTGCGCCTCACCCAATTCGGTCGCTAGCTGGTCGGAGCCGGCGGGAAGTTCGTGCGCCATGAGGCCCAAGTTGGCCTGAATCACAGTGAGAATGTTGTTGAAGTCGTGCGCGATCCCTCCCGTCAACTGCCAGAGCGCCTCCATCTTTTGCGCCTGTTTGAGTTGAGCCGCCACCTGCAACCGTTCGGTGACGTCCTCTGCGATGAACTCGAAGCCTTGAGGATCGCCCTCCGGACTTGGCACGGCGCGCCCGCTCAAACGCACAGTGATTTGGCTCCCATTCTTGGTGACCCACTCGACTTCGAGCCCCTCGATCCGGTCGGCTTCTCGCAATCGATCGATCAGGCTGGTGAACCCCCCGCGGTCCAGGAAGACATCGTTGGCGAAATCAACGGCCAGCAACTCATCAGTCGATCCGTGGCCGAGTATCTTCGCCAGCGCCGGGTTGACTGCGACGAACTTGCCGTCGGCTGTTGATCGCCAGATTCCGTAGGTAGCGTGTTCGACCAGGGCGCCATACTCAGCTTCCGACCGCTGTAAGGCCTCTTCGGCGGATCTCAGCTGGCTGATGTCTTCACAGGTCGTCACAAGGCCAAGTGGCTCACCTGCCTCATCGGTTACTACATCCGACCTGAGCAAGACCGGAAAAACACTGCCGTCTTTCCTGGCGTTGACGCTCTCGCGTTTCCAGCTAGACAGATCTCTGAGCTGTTGAACTGTGAGTGGCTTGCGGCGTCCGGCTGGTGCGAGGATCCCTACGTCTCTTCCCATCAGCTCGTCGACCGAGCGGTTGTGCATTTTCGCGTCGGCGTCATTGACGTAGACGATTCGCCCGCCCACATCCGTGATGGTGACTCCGAGCTGCATGGTATCGAGGCCTTTTTCCAACCCTCGAAGCACGTCCTCGATGGCGTTGCGCTTGGCCTCGACTTCACGCAACGCCGCTAGCTCGGCGCGCAGAGCCTTCAACTCCTGCTCGAGCTGCTGTCGGTTCTTCTCAGTGGTCATGTGACGGTCTCCGACAGACTTTGCCCGCGCCCGGTTGACCTGGAGTTACCAGTCGCGCGGGAGTCGAGCTGGCACCTGCGAGATGCAGAGGGTGGCAGGCGCAGCGATACTGCGCTTGACACAGTAGGGAATTGCCGCTAGCGGAGCAAGTGTTCTGTGGTTGATGTCGTCCAGCTATCGCCCAAGTGAGTGACGCTGGGAGAATCGTTATCCGGGGCGTCGCGGTGATGTGATCACTGTTGCTTCAGCTTGTCCATGAATTGCTTGCGCAACTTTGCTACTTTTGGTGCTATCACTGCCTGGCAGTACGGTTGATTGGGATTGCGCTCGTAGTAGTCGTTGTGGTAGTCCTCAGCCGGATAGAATGTATCGAGCGGCACGAGTTCGGTCACAATCGGATCATCCCACACTCCCGACTCTGTCAAGCTGGCGATCACCTCCTCTGCCACGACTTGCTGTTCCTCGGAGTGGTAGAAGATCGCGGAGCGGTATTGCGATCCCACATCGGCGCCCTGTCGATTGAGCGTGGTTGGATCGTGCATTGTGAAGAAGACGCTCAGCAGATCCCCATATGAGATAGCTGCAGGGTCAAACGTGATCTGCACGACTTCCGCGTGGCCGGTGCCGCCTGCGCACACCAACTCGTATGATGGATCGGGCACGTTTCCTCCGGCATATCCGGACACGGCACTCTCCACTCCCTTCAGCTGGCTGAACGCCGCTTCGAGACACCAGAAACACCCGCCAGCTAGAGTTGCCGCCTGAGCGTGGTCTGAGGGCATCGATTGCTCCGTTTTGTTGGTTGCTAGCACTGCTGATACAACAACCGCGCTGTCAGGCCTGTTCCGGTGGCATGCGGATGTGTCCAATATGACCCACAGTTCCAGATATTCACGTCGGTTGCGGCCCAGGCACGACGATCCTGCGTCGCATCCGGGACTAGCTCGACCAAGTCAGGAGGGAACGGGACGTAATAGCCCATGGTTGCCGCAATCACCTAATCGCTTGTAGGACAATAAATTACGCAGCAAGTGCGGTAGTCGTTGGGCACGCCACAACTAGTGCGAACCAGTAAAAACAATATAGATTATATGCATATCTGATATATTGATCTGACACGGTCGCTGTTCACCATAACAGCGGGTTACGAGGGACTTCTTGGTCGGGGAGTGCGCCGATGAACGCAGTCGAGATCGACCGAATAACCAAGACGTTCGGGCCGGTAACCGCGGTCGACGGCCTGAGCCTGAACGTGCCGGAACGGAGTGTCTACGGCTTCATCGGTCCCAACGGATCGGGCAAGACCACTACGCTCAGGATGATCATGAACATTCTCTACCCGGACGCTGGCTCGATTCGGGTATTGGGAGACCAACTCCGCGGTGCTTGCACCGACCGGATCGGCTATATGCCGGAGGAGCGAGGGCTCTACAAGAAGATGAAGGTGCGAGACATACTCGAGTTCTACGGAGGTCTCAAAAACGGTGTCGACGTGCGGGCAGAAGTCGATTGCTGGCTCGAGCGGCTCGACCTGTCGGATTGGGCCGGTAAAAAGGTTGAGGCGCTCAGCAAGGGAATGAGCCAGAAAGTGCAGTTCATTGCCACCGTCGTGTCGCGGCCGGAGTTGGTGATTCTGGATGAGCCGTTTACCGGTCTCGACCCGGTCAACACGGACGTGATCAGAGACGCGATGCTGGAACTGCGCGAAAGAGGAACCACGGTGATCCTCAGCACTCATGACATGAGCACAGCGGAACGAATGTGCGATTTCATATTCATGATCTTTAAGGGCAAGAAGGTGTTGGATGGGACGCTCGCGGCAATCCAGGACAGCTATGGTAATGACACCATGAGGATCAGGACCGAGAACCGAGCCGAGGCGCTACATGGTATAGCCGGAGTCGAGAAGGTCACCGACTTCGGTCAGGTACAAGAACTGAGAATCGGACGCACTGAGGATCCTCAGGCGATTGTGGCTGAGATAATGCGGCGAACTCGGGTGCGCAGCTTCGAAATCAGTAAGCCGTCGCTGCACGACATCTTCGTGCGAATCGCCGGCCCCGATGCGGAGCGGGAGGACGAAGATGCGCAAGGCGTTTAGGATCGCTCAACGGGAGTACAGGGCCACGGTGAAGACCAAAGGATTCATCATAGGTTTGGTGTTGGCCCCGGTGGTCATGGGCGGCAGCGGCATAGCCATGGCCCTGCTCGAAGATCGAGTCGATCACGAGGACAAGATGATCGCTGTGGTCGATCGATCGGGTTTGCTGGCAGAGTCCCTGGTGCGCGCAGCAGCCGTTAGGACAGAGAGAGACGTATACGATGCGGAATCTGGGGAGCAACTGAGGGCCGCGTACGGGATTCAAGTAGTCCAACCGGCAAGGGACTACGACGTGCAGTTGCTGGGGCTCTCGGACCGTGTCCAGAGCGGTGATCTGCACGCGATAGTGGAGATCAGTGAAGGGGTGCTGCACCCTCGGCGGGATGGTGCGGCTGCGCGAATAGGATACTATGCGCAGAATCCTGCGATGGATGACGTCCGCAATTGGGTTGGGAGGCAGCTGAACGATGAACTTCGACGCCTGAGGCTAGACCACGCCGGCGTGGACCAGAGTGCGCTGCCGGACCTGTTCGATTGGATCCAGCCAGAGCCGCTGCGGCCCGTGTCCATTGACCCCGAAACGGGTGCGATCGGTGATGCAGAGCGCAGCAGTGAGCTGGAGGCGTTGCTCATTCCCATCATTCCAACCGTGTTGATGTTCTTGATGCTCATGATGGGTGCAGTTCCGCAGCTGCAAGCGGTGACCGAAGAAAAGGCGCAGCGGATTGCCGAGGTGATGCTCGGCTCGGTACGGCCGTTCGAGTTCATGTTGGGCAAGCTGATGGGCGGGGTCGGTGTCTCGCTCACAGCAGCAACTGTGTATGTGGTGGGAGGCGTGGCTGCAATCCGGTTCATGGAGTTGGGGCAGTACATCCCCTATCACGTGCTCCCGTGGTTCTTCGTCTACGTAGTGGCGGCAGTGTTCATGGTCGGAGCCCTCCAGGCGGCGTTGGGTTCTGCGTGCAACGATGCGTCGGAGGCACAGTCGGTGGCGTTCGTCGCGATGTTGCCGCTGATGATCCCCATGTTTGTGTTGGTGCCCATAGCCGTCCAGCCTGAAAGCGGATTCGCAACGGGAATGTCGTTGTTCCCGCTGTTCACGCCGTTCCTCATGTTGTTGCGGCAAGCGGGACCGGCGGGAGTCGCCCCGTGGCAACCCTGGGTAGGCTTAGTCGGTATGGCGGCGTTCACTGCGCTGCTCGTCTGGGTTGGCGGGAGGATCTTCAGAGTGGGAATCATGATGCAGGGTACCCCACCCAGACTGGGCAACATTCTGCGCTGGGCAATCCGCGGTTGAACCCACATTGGATGATGCAAATGTGACCGTGTCCGCACTAGTCATCGGTCCGCGCCGGTGCCGAGTGGCAAGCAGTAGTGATTGTACCAACGACGTTTCTGCCTGAAACCACTCCGGGACACTCGCCGTAGTATCTCTCAACCTGGTTCTTCAATCCCACCCTCCCAAGATATGAGGAGGCTGGAGTCCTGGCGCATGTCTCTCGACAACGCTGGCGTGGATTCGGCAAATTGCTGCTCAGCGTCCCGGCACACCGGAGCTTAAGGTGTGTATCACCGAGACGAGACTAACCGAACCAGCGAGTTTCCCGACATCAGGGACCGCAGCCGTCGCGGCCACATGGCTGCGCGCAGGTGTCAGCGCGTGATTGACCTACACCAGCGATTGAGGTCGACGCTGTCCGACCGCTATGTCATCGAGCGCGAGCTTGGCAGCGGTGGCATGGCCGTTGTCTATCTCGCCCAGGATCTCAAGCACCATCGTCAGGTGGCTATCAAGGTCTTGCGGCCAGAGGTGGCCGGGGTGATCGGCGCAGCGAGATTCCTGCGCGAGATCCAGATTGCTGCGCAACTGACCCACCCGCGGGTTGTTCCCCTGTATGACTCTGGTCGGGTCGATGGACTGCTGTACTATGTGATGCCCTTCATTGATGGGGAGTCGCTGCGCAGTCGATTGAACGGGGACGGGCCACTTCCGCTGGAGGAGGCGCTCGACATCACTCTGGCCGTTGCAGCGGCGCTTTCGAAAGCACACGAACACAACATCATTCATCGCGACATCAAGCCGGAGAACATCCTGTTCTCCGGCGGAGAAGTTGTAGTGGCTGACTTCGGCATTGCCCGCGCAATCAGTGCCGCTGGCGGCGAAGCGGTGAGTCAGTCCGACATACCCATCGGCACGGTTGGGTACATGAGTCCCGAGCAGGCGATGGGAAGCCGGGATCTGGATGGCCGGACCGATCTCTACAGTCTGGCCTGTGTGCTCTATGAGATGGTGGTGGGCAAGCCGCCGGGTCTCTGGTTCGATGAGATCAGGGCCGAGGTGATCGGAGCGGGACGGAAACCGGAGTGGCAGCGGACACTAGAGGGGAGACTCCCTGAGACCGAGACAGCGGCGCTCGTGAAGGCGCTGTCGCTCTACCCCTGGGACAGGCATGAGACGGTGGATCAGTTCGCACTTGCCCTGAAGGCGGGTGTGAGGCAGTCAGGTGTTGGGCCGGCCGTGAGCCGGCAGAGTCGCAGGTTCTCCACCGGTGTGCTGGCGGGAGCGGCGATGGCGGTGCTGCTCATCGGTGGCGGATTGGGGATGTGGATCAAGGGAGCCGACGCCGCCGCAAGCGAGCAACCGAGGGTAGCGGTGATGTCGTTTTCTGACAGGAGCCAGGCGGCCGATCAGTACCTGGCGGACGGAGTGGCGCAGGCCATTCGCAATCGGCTTGCAGGGCTGTCGGGCCTCTCGGTCATCGCCTTCTACGGATCCGACGAGTATCAGGTAACAGGAAAGACCATCTCAGACATAGGTGAAGAACTCGGTGCGGAATTCTTGTTGAGGGGTACCGTCCAGCAGGGAATTCGACCGGATGGGATTGATGTCGTGCGTGTTAACTCGGAGTTGGTCCGGGTCAGGAACGCGACACTCCTCTGGGCTGACTCGTACGAGGTACCCCTGTCCGGAATACTCAAACTGCAGGCGAGCATCGCCGAAGAAATTGCCCAGGCGTTGGACGTTGCCGTCTTGGGACCGGAACGCCAGATGCTTGCAGCGGTTCCGACGGATAGTCCGAGTGCGTGGGCGCGCTATGTCCAGGGAGCGCACTTCTATCAACGTAGCTCGATGCTGGACGACAACAGGCGGGCTCTCGCTCTCTTCGAGCAAGCCGTGGGAATCGACTCCACGTTTGCGCTGGCTTGGGCCTTTATCGCGACCGCGCACGCCGCGGTCTATGCCACGGGCGGGGCCACGCCGGTACATCTCGAGCTGGCTCAGGAGGCCGCAGACCGGGCCTTGAGCCTGGAGCCGGGTCTTCCTGCTGGCGTTCTGGCCCAGGTGATGATCCACTTCGCGCGACGAGAGTTCGAAGCGGCCCGCGACCTGGCCGTCGAGGCGCTCCAAGGCAGGCCCAACGACTACGACATGCTCTACATATTGGCGCATAATCAGTTGAGGCTGGGGAACTGGGGAGAGTCGATCGCCGCGTTCAGCGCGGCAGCAGAGCTGAACCCGCGCCGCCGCCCACCAGTGGTGATGCTGGCTCAAGCTCACCTTCGCTTGGGGGACCACGACAAGGCCGAACGACTTCTAGACCAAGCGGTCCGGCTCGGTCCTGACATGGCAGATGCGTGGGCCCACAAGGCCTGGCTTGCGCTGATTCGCGAGGGAGACGTTGCGGCTGCCGAGCAAATACTGCGCGAAGCTGCCAATCTTTGTAGCCTGACGGACGTGATCCGGCAGCTATTGTTGCTTGAGCCGGTCCAGCCGATGATGGCCCTGGTCGACGGCGAGATCCGTGGCGCTCTGTTCGAGCTGCCGCGCAACGTAATCGGCGCAGTGCCTGAGTCGTACTACTTATCGCGCGCCGTTGCTCATGAGGCAATCGGCCAGCGGCAGGCGGCGCTTGCCTACTACGATTCGCTGCGGGTGATCGCTGAAGAGCACTTGGAGTCTGAACCGGACTATGCGTTATGGCACGGACTGCGTGGCAGGGCGCTTGCGGGTCTGGGGCAAATGGAGGCGGCCGTCGCGGAAGGCGTTGTGGCTGCAGAGCTCAGCAGCTTGGCGCAAGACGCCTGGGACGGGACCGACGTACTTGGTCTACTGGCTCAGATCTACGTATATGCGGGTGATTACGAGGCGGCGGTTGACCGGTTAGAGACGCTGGTCAGGGTACCGTCCCGGTATTCAAATCAGTGGCTCCGGCTACATCCGAGTTGGGCACCCCTGAGGGACCACCCTCGTTTCCAACGATTGGTGGGCGGTGGGCGATAAGACGTAGTCCTGCGGCACCCTGTGGGCGGCGTCAGTTGTCCGTGATCTTGATCTTGCCCTGAACCAGGTCCTTGTCGAGCGCCACATCCACGAGGTTGGCCATCCGCTTCGCCTCGGCGGCCGCCACCGCACGGCCAAACGGGGTCAACTTGTAGTAGCGACGCCGCTGATCGTCCAACTCGGGCGCAGGTCGCTTGTCCGATTCCGCGATCAAGCCGGATTCGAGTAGTCTCTGCGCCGCCAGATAGAGCGGTCCGGTTGCTGTCGTCATGCGCCCTTTGGTTCGGCGCTCGATTTCCTTCATGATCCCGTAGCCGTGTCGCTCGCTGTCGACCAGAGCCAGCAGGATCTGGAAGGAAAGCGGAGTCAGCGGCAACAGCGCCTCAACTTCGCGTGCGGTAAACTTGGTCTTGTCCGCCATAAGCACCTTTGTTGTCTAGCGGTCGTATATATATAGCTAACACTGACCGCCGGCTCAATCAAACCCAAGGTTGCTATCTCATTGCCCCGTAGTGGCTTGCGGGACAAGGATGTCAAGACGATGAGCTTCCCAATATTCCATATACTATATATACATATTACAACTATCTAATTGCAGTCCCCTTTTGCTGTCATTGGATCAGCAAGGCGCGTGCGCAGCCACAGGCTTCAACCTGGGCCGGTCTCTGACCCGGTGTCATATTGCGACAACGGAGGGTCGTGTTAGCGATGGGATGAAGGGCGACCACTGCAGCCTCGGAGGCAACATGAACGAAGAGAACTTCAATCTCTCCCTGAGGAAGTTCCTCAAGACCTTTGGAATTGCCGCGCAGCGGGAAATCGAGAAAGCAGTAGATGAAGCCCAACGCAGCGGTGATTTGAAGGGGGCCAAAGTGCTGCGGGCGCGCGCCAAACTGGAAATCGATGGGTTGCCGCTCGACAAGGTGGTCGAGGGTGACATCGAGCTAGAGTAGGCGGTGGCCTCAGCATCGACCTACAATCGCATCTACTCTGTGGTTAGGCGCATTCCCAGGGGGCGGGTCGCCACTTATGGACAAGTGGCGCAGCTTGCCGGCGCGCCGGGTCATGCGCGCCAGGTCGGCTACGCGCTGCATGCTTTGTCGGAAGGGACCAGCCTGCCGTGGCATCGGGTGATCAACGCTCGAGGTCAGGTGAGCCTCCGTTCCGGTGAGGACGAACACCACGTTCAGCGCTGCCTGCTCGAGGCGGAAGGCGTTGAGTTTGATCGAACCGACAGAGTCCTGCTTACGAAATACCGCTGGAAGCCGCGCGGATTGGTTCGCGCAGTTGATCGAGAGCCCTAGGAAGGCCACTAACCGGGGTCTTCGAGGACACCGCACACACTCCGAGGTTAGATTAGAGGTCACCAGATGTGTCAAAGGGGCGACCATGCGTAACAGGTATCAGGTACCAGCAGCGCCCAGAATTCTCCCTAAGAACGCTCGCCCGGGGATCTTTGCTCCACCCAACCGAGCTCGCTAGGCGCTAGGCGCCAGCGAGTCGTCTCGTTCGCTCCCGGGGACTCAATGTCTCTGTACGCGGTTGCCCGGCCAATGCGAGCGTCGGTCCCATGACCACAAAGAGGTGGAGGTTGACATGCCCCGCATAGATGTGCCCGCTGACCGGGTCCTCCCAATTCTCGAGGACAACATCCTGGTCGACGGCTTTCATATAGTCATCGATCTCGAGAAATCACACGGTTCATACATGGTCGATGCTCGAGACGGGAAGGAGTACCTCGACTGTTATTGTTACTTCGCGTCCCTTCCGATCGGTCACAATCATCCGAAAATGCGAGATGAGCAGTTCCTGCACTCCCTCGCGGTAGCGGCGCTGTCCAATCCGGCCAACGCTGATGTTTACAGCCGCGAGTATGCTGGATTCGTTGACACGTTCCGCCGAATCGCGGTACCGGAAGAGTTCCCCTATCTGTTCTTTGTTGCAGGTGGCGCCCTGGCCGTGGCGAACGCGATGAAGGCGGCGTTCGACTGGAAGGTTCAGCTGAACCGCTCCAGGGGAATTGCGAGCGGGGGAGACAAGATCCTACACTTCCGCGAGGCCTTTCATGGCCGCAGCGGGTACACCCTCTCGGTCACGAATACTGAGCCTACCAAGGTGCGCGATTTCCCGAAGTTCAACTGGCCCCGGATCTCCAATCCGAAGATCCACTTCCCGATGGACGAAGCCGCGGTGGTGGTCGCTGAGCAACAGTCTGTACGTGAAATCGAGGAGGCGTTCGGCGCAGATCCGCACGGAATCGCAGCGATACTGATCGAGCCAATCCAAGGCGAGGGAGGTGACAACCACTTCAGGCCTGAGTTCTTCAGGGAACTGAGACGACTCGCTGACGAGCACGATGCATTGTTGATCTACGACGAAGTACAGACCGGAGTGGGCGCCACCGGAACGATGTGGGCTTATCAGCAGCTGGATGCGACGCCGGACATCATCGCATTCGGGAAGAAGACCCAGGTCTGTGGCATCATGAGCAGCAAGCGGATCGATTCCGTGCCGGACAACGTGTTCCACGTGTCATCGCGCATCAATTCGACCTGGGGCGGCAACTTGGTTGACATGGTTCGGTCTGCGCGATACCTGCAGATAATTGAGGAAGAGAACCTGGTCGACAACGCGGCCAAGGTCGGTGCCTCATTCAAGCAGGGCCTACACCAGCTGAGCTCCGCGTTGCCGCAGGTCACCAACGTCAGAGGCCGTGGCCTGATGATCGCATTCGACCTGCCCGACGGCGATACGAGAGGCCAGGTATGGCAGGGCTGCTGGGACAGTGGTTTGGCTGTCCTGATCTGCGGTCCGCGATCGATCAGGTTCCGCCCTTCTCTGGCGTTCAAGCAGGAGGAGGTCGACTTGGCCCTGGGGATCTTGCGCCAGGTTCTGGCCTAGAGTCTCACTCTCCTGGAGGATTCCTGCCCACCTCGGCGGGTACTCACACCCGATGCAGGATGGGAACGTCGCCTTATTGCTGGCGTAAAGGCTATCTTCACATATTCTTCACGGACTGCCAGTGATCTTCTAGACGTTGGTCTTCGACCTCGCTTTTTGCGGTACGGGACCTTGCCCTACAGGGCGCCGTGTGGGCCTGGCGCTGTGGTCAATTGGGAATCGTGGGTGGGGCGTGTTCGAGAAAGGAGTACGATTTATGAGGTTTGAGCGGAAGCTGCTCTGGAGCATCACGGCCCTGGCAGTGGTCGGAGTGGTGGGAGCGTGTGACGACGAAGATGATGATGGATTTATCGTCGAGCCGGAGGACGATCCGCCCACCATTCAGTTGGCTGCCCCGAATGGAGGCGAAGCCATCCAGCCGGGTGCCGATGTCGAGATCTCTTGGACCGCGAGCGACGACAACCAGGTCGTCGGTGTGGATCTCTACTACGTCGTTGGGGGAAACGAGGCCGCCATTGCGACGGACGTTACCGGCTCCAGCTATACGTGGACTGTTCCGAACACGAACGTCTTCGGTGTCACTGTCAAGGCCGTTGCTTCGGACGATGCGGCACAGACCGGCGAAGATGCTAGTGATGCGGTATTTGCTATCATTGGACACTCGATGCGGGGCTACGTGGGGAGTCAGACCTGTCGCAACTGCCACGTGGAATACCACAATGACATGCTGGCCTCGGGTCATCCCTACAAGCTGAACAAGGTAGTGAATGGGCAGCCACCCACCTATCCGAGCAGCTCGGTTCCCACACCTCCACCAGGAGCTTCGCGCGACGCGTGGAGCGACGTCGCGTATGTCATTGGGGGATACGGTTGGAAAGCACGCTTCATCACGGCCGATTCCGGCTGGATAATGACCGACGCGATGGACTTAGTGAACGTGCAGTACAACCTACCGCGCGCCGACATCGGAGGTGGGCTCGCTGCCGAGTGGGTTTCGTACCACTCGACCGACACGGAACGCAAACCCTATGACTGCGGTAGTTGCCATACGACGGGTTGGCAGAGTTTCGCAGATAACGGTGGGGTGAATCAGGATGGTCTCGCAGGCATTCTTGGCACTTGGGAGGAGACGGGCATTACATGTGAGGAGTGTCACGAACCTGGTGCGGATCACGTGGCCAGCCAATCTGCGTCTGACATGACTGTTGACAACAGCTCCGCGCTGTGTGGTAGTTGCCATATACGCGGTGATGCAGCGACGATCCCCGCCAGTGGCGGCTTCATCCGCCACCACGAGCAATACAATGAACTGTTGGCCGGAGCGCACACAGGTGGCAGCATGGATGTCGGATGCAACGATTGCCACGATCCGCACGTTGGTGTGTTGTATGGCAACGACGTAGCGGGCGGCATAGTGGCTACGTGCGAGAGCTGCCATCCGGATCAGGTGGCGAACAACAGCCACAACAATCTGCCGACCTGCATCGACTGCCACATGCCGAGGGCAACCAAATCGGCAAGGGCGAATCACAGATTTGAGGGTGACGTTCGCACGCACCTGTTCGCCATAAGCACCGACACCACGGCGAACATGTTTAATGCGGATACAACGTTCGTCGATAAAGGGTACGTGACCCTCGATTTCGCATGTTACTCATGCCACACCGATCCGGTTACCCTGGAGGGCGGCGGGTTCACCGAGCAGAGCTTGACGGCATTGGCGACCGAGGCCGACGGCATCCACACTCCCTGAACCAGGATCCAGGTTCTTGCCGGCGTCGATGGTGTTCCATAACCAGGGCGACCCTCACTTGGGGTCGCCCTCCTATTTCACGTACGAATGATCCCATGCTGCGACACGCTTCACGTTGTGGCGCGCCCGCCCTAGCCTTTCTGCTCCTGCTATCGGCGTGCACTCAGCGGATTGAATCCAGTCGGACGGAAGAGAGAAACGGCCTTGTCTGCCAGACTAGCTCCATTGAGCCATTCACGGGGGTTGTCTACTCGCCGTTCGAGGCCTCGGGCCAGGACTCAGCTACAGTTTCTTATCGCGACGGATCGAGGCACGGGCCCTCTCGCCGGTACTCGAGGAATGGTAAGGACCTGAGCCTAACCAACTACGTGCGCGGTGAGAGGGAAGGGGAGAGTGTTGAGTGGTTCGAAGACGGTCAGGTGAGGCGCAGTGAGGAGTTCGTCGCAGGTCGCAGCGAGGGAACGTTGCGCGAGTGGGCGGCGGACGGGCAGCTGCTCAGGGAGCAGGGCATGAGCGGTGGCAAGCCACACGGCCTTTCACGTGTCTGGTTCCCCGGAGGCGCAAAGAAGCGAGAGGCCAGGTATCGGGACGGCGCCCTACAGGGGCAATTCGTGGAATGGTACGAAAACGGTCGGAAGAAGGTCGAGCGTTCGTATCGCGGTGGATTTCTGGATGGGTCGGTAGCTGAGTGGTACGAGTCGGGCGCAAGACGAAGCGAAGCACGCTGGGAGTCAGGAGAGCCGGACGGCTCAATCACCGAGTGGTTCGAAAACGGTAACAAGCGCGTCGAAGGTTTCTATGAGAGCGGGGAGGCGGTGGAACTCAGGATATGGGATGAGAAAGGCAACCCGGTGGCCTCCCCGAAGCACATGAGGCCGGGGCGGGGGACATGATTGCTCGCGCTGGCTAAACAGAGGCTGAAGAAGCCTTAAGGGAAAGGAGCACCACTTGCTCTCAACCTTCATAATTAGGATACTAGTGAAAGGGAGTACTCTCATTCGCTTGTCCTCGAGGTTGACCGTGCAGACTCACTCGTTGCCTTCGCATGGCTTGCTCATGGTTGCCCTGGCCTCGGTCGCGCTCGGCACGGCCTGTTCCAATGACGACATCGTCTATGACGACATGGAACTATTCAATCCGCCGCCGGACGGGGGGTCGGCCTTCATGGGCTACTACGTGACGGAGGAGAAACAGACTGTTTGTGGCAACTGCCATGCTGACAAACAGGTCTCTTGGATTGAGACAGCGCACGCGGATGCGTGGGCCGGTCTCCAGAGTTCTGACCACGCAGAATCATTCTGCGAACCGTGCCACACCGTGAATGAGCTGGGTAACTCTACGACTGCCGCCAGCGGACACAATGTTGTGGCGGACCCCTCCTATCACGACGTACAATGTGAGTCGTGTCACGGCCCGGGGATCGACCATCTGGGTGATCCGGCAAGAGCCAAGCCACTCGCGTCTATCGCGGCTGCCGAAGATGCATCGAATGGGTGCGGAGAGTGTCACAATGGGGAACACCATCCGTTCGTGGAACAGTGGGCGGAGTCTGCTCACGGTAACGTGGACTCCTATCCGCAGGGCCGGGATGACTGCAAGGAGTGTCATGAAGGGCAAACGGCTCTCGAGGTTCAGTTCGGCGTGACATCTGACAACGCCGAAAAGGCCAGCGGTGAGCTGATGGACATCACTTGCGCAGTCTGCCATGATCCGCACGGAGGTCCGTATCCGAGCCAGCTTCGTGCACCTGTAGCTGCGGCAGACGAGAACAACCTTTGTGTCAAGTGCCACAACAACCGGGCGGCTCCGGAGGTCGCCTCCACTCGCGGCGCACACGCTGCTCAGGGACCACTGGTGTTCGGTGAAGGTGTGGGCTGGATACCTGCGGGGTTCGAGGCCCTGGACGGCCTCACGGGGGCCCATGGAAACCCACAGGCCAATCCAGGACTCTGTGCCACGTGCCATGTGGCTCCTTTCGCAGTGACGCAGCCTGAGTTTTTCCAGAGCGTCGGGCACAGCTTCGAGGCGATTCCGTGTCTGGATGTGGACGGCATTCCTGAGCCGGGTCCCTGCAACAACGACGAACGCAGCTTCGTTGCGTGTACGGCCTGCCATGGCAGCGAGGCCAACTCGCAGGCGATTTATGAGGGCTTCATTGAGGAAATCGGGGAGCTGCTGGCCCAAATCTGGGTCGACTTGAATGGAGACGCACATATCGATCCCGCTCCCACAGACGCGGGATTGCTGGCCGAGGTCATTGCATCCGCGGGCGCGGGAGAGTTGGATGCGTCTGACTCGGTGATCACGTATGCCGAGGGCGTGCTCTTCAACGCGCAGTTGGCAGCAACCGATGAAACGCCGCGGTTCTGGGATACGCATGTTGTGGTTGCGCCTGACGACACCGTGAACATCACTGCGCATGCCGCCAGTGGGAACGGAGTGCACAACCCACCTTTCTTGGAGGCATTGCTGAGGGCGTCGATCACTGCCGGTGCGGACCACTATGGGGTCGCGCCTAGATAGTCGAATCGACAGACGTGGGCGATCCGGTGCCGCCGAATAGAGGCACCGACGTAGGGCAGGGATTGAAGTAATCGGGCCCCGTCCGATAACCAGGCGGGGTCCTCAACGTAGAGGGCCTCGATGCTCACGGAGTCCGTCCAGCGCGAGACAAGGTCATGAAGCGGGTGTGCGCGAGGGTGCAATGATGCGAGAGGTGCTGTACGTGGTCCTGGGGGCGCTTGGCGTGAGTGCTCTGGTGGGAGAGATCGCGTCTGCACAGGAGAGCGACACGTGTCTCATGTGCCATGGGAACGCGTCGATGTTCCAGGGTGCCCAGGCTGCACGAATGGTCATCTCCGAAGAGACGCATCTGGGCTCCGCACACGGTGCCGCGGGAATGCAGTGTACAACCTGCCACATGGGACTGGAGTTTCCCCATCCGGAGGGTCGGTTCAAAGTCGAGTGTGGCATGTGCCACGCCGAGCAGGGCAGGCAACACGAGGAGTCGCTTCACGGTCAGGCCGCCGCCCGGGGCGATGTCCTTGCGCCGAGTTGTCAGGATTGCCACGGGACCCATGGCGTTCTGTCTCACACCAATCCCCGGTCGCGTACCCGTGTAATGAACATTCCCTTCCTGTGTGGTGAATGCCACAAGGAGGGGGCTCCAGTCGCTCGCTCTCGAAACATCCCTCAGGACTCAATCCTTACGCACTACTCTCAGTCCATTCATGGTGAAGGGCTGTTCAGACAGGGACTTACTGTTACGGCCGTGTGTACCTCGTGTCACACTTCGCACTTCATCCTGCCACACACTGACGCGCGGTCCAGCATCCATCGAACCAAGGTCGCCATGACTTGCGAGCAGTGTCACGCTCAGATCGAGGAGGTGCACCGCCAGGTAATCGAGGGAAGGCTTTGGCGGGAGCGACCTGATGTGATACCCGTTTGTGTCGACTGCCATGCTCCTCACGAGGTGCGCGGAGTGCTCTACGAGGCGGGCGCCGCGAACCAGGACTGCTTCCGCTGCCACAGCGACCCTGGGCTGAGGGGTGTGGCAATGGGGGACACCGTCTCGCTCTATGTGGACGAGGAGGTGTACAACTCGACTGCGCACTCCGGTACAGCCTGCGCGCAGTGTCACACGGACGCTAGCTCGACGCTGACTCGACCCTGTGCTACCATCTCCTCGCCGGTTGACTGTGGTATCTGCCACGCGGAGCGGGTCGCGGAGCACAGCGCCAGCATACATGGCCGACTGGCGGCCGATGGCGATCCGGATGCGCCGACTTGCCTCGACTGTCACGGCCAGCACGGAATACAGAAGAGGGTGGTGCCGACTTCGCCCACCTTCCCTCGCAATGTCCCTGATCTGTGTGCGAACTGCCATCGACAAGGGGAAACAGCGGCGGCCCGGGTCGAATCGAATCACCTGGCTAGGCGTCTAGACCAGACCGCCCTTGATCCGCTGGCAGCCCTGGAGGAGGCGCTGGAATCAGCGCCGCCCGTGGAGAGTTACGGGATGAGCATCCACGGCAAGGGGCTTTACGAGAGCGGCCTCCTGGTCACTGCCACATGTCCGAGTTGCCATTTGGCGCACGCGGTGCAGCCGCGTACTGACCCCACATCGTCGATTCACAGGTCCAACATCTCCGCCACCTGCGGCGCCTGTCATCACGGCATAGCCGAAGTGTTCATGACCAGTGTTCACTGGGTTGATGATGGAGAGAACGGCGACGACGGTGACAAGCCGACCTGCGAGAGCTGCCACACGTCACACAGTATCAGCCGCACCGACCTAGGCGACTTCCGCCTCACGATGATGAGTCAGTGTGGCAACTGCCACATCGAGGAAGCGGAGACCTTCTTCGACACATTCCATGGTAAGGTCTCGCGGCTAGGCGATGAGGGTGCCGCCAAATGCTACGACTGCCATGGGACCCACGACATCCATCCGACTGCGGATCCGCGATCGCTTTTGAGCCGACGCAACGTGGTCGGCACCTGCGCCAAATGCCACCCCGGTGCCAACCGTAGATTCACCGGATATCTCACCCATGCCACGCACCACGACCCGGACAGGTATCCGTTCCTATTCTGGGCCTTCTGGGGCATGACTTCGCTCTTGGTGGGCACGTTGACCTTCGCCACCGTCCACACACTGGCATGGTTGTGGCGGCTATGGCGATCGCCAGGTGATTGGAGGAGACACAAGTCCCTGCCTGGTGAGGCGCTGTACAAGCGATTCACCACCTTCCAGCGCAGTCTTCACCTCGTGATGCTTCTGGCGTTCTTCACTCTGGCCATCACCGGAATGGTGCTGAAGTTCTCCTACGCGGTTTGGGCCCAGACTGTCTCATCGGTGCTCGGTGGGTTCACCACCACTGGGTTCCTCCACCGGTTAGGCGCGGTGGCATTGATCGTAGTGTTCGTTATCCACCTAGGCGACGCGTGGCGCCAGCGCAGGGAATCGGGTAAGAGATGGCTCCAATTCATCTTTGCCGAGAATTCGCTGATCTTCAACAAGAACGATTTGAAGGAGCTTGGCGCCTCCTTGAAGTGGTTCTTGGGTAGGGGCCCTCGGCCCCTGTACGGGCGTTACACCTACTGGGAGAAGTTTGACTACTTCGCCGTTTTTTGGGGGATGATAGTGATCGGTTCGACGGGATTGGTGTTATGGTTCCCCGTGTTCTTCACGAATGTGATCCCGGGTTGGTGGGTGAACGTGGCTACCATCATACACAGCGACGAGGCGTTGCTGGCGGTGGGCTTCATCTTCACGGTCCACTTCTTCAATACCCACTTCCGGCCCGACAAATTTCCGATGGATCCGGTGATCTTCACCGGCCGCGTGCCTGTCGAAGAACTCAAGGTCGACAAACCACGGGAGTACGCGGAACTGGTGAAGGACGGCACACTGGAGGAGCACCTAGTGCACCCTTACCCGCGGAAGCTGGAGCTGTTTTTCAAGGTCTTCGGCTTTGCAGCACTGGGGGTTGGGCTGACGTTGATAGCCTTGATCCTGTATGCTATGCTGTTTGGCTATAGATGAGTGTTAAGTTCGAGGGCCCCGGTGCCACCCGCCGGGCTACTGACCTACCGCGATCGCTTCAAATGCGGGGAGGCTTCATGAGGGCATCTAGGCTGGTTGTTACCTTGGCCGCGGGGGCTTTGGTGTGGGCAACACCGCTGTCCGGTCAAGGCTACCGCGTGCGGTTGGATGCACGGTATCAGGGTGTATCCTATCGCGGAGTCATGCTCGACAGCATCCCGATTGACGCAGCAGTGCTGAGCGGCGACGGATCTTACTTCACGTCTGACGGCTTCGCGGCAAATTGTCCGCAAGCTGCCGAGTACTGCACGTACTTCCGGTCGGGCCCCGAGTTGAGGGGTCATCCCATCGTTACCACCGTGGCTGCGGATGTCTGGGGCTTTGGTGTGCAGGGTCTGCGATTCAGCTCCAAGGCTCGTGTGGGCACCGACCTAGCCAGCGGGGACATTTGGCCCGGCGTAAATCCCGAGCTGCAGCTGCTGGAGGGGTTTCTGGAATACTCGGCGGGTCCGGTAGTCGCGCAGGCGGGCAGGACTCATGTCACGTCACGGCTCGGCTGGACTGGCTTTGATGGAGCCAAGGCCGAGGTCCGACCGTTGGGTCGCAAGCTGAAACTGCTTGGATACGGCGGTTGGGGCCTGGCGCGCGGCGTGGCGTTGCCCGTCACGAGCAGCGCCCTGAACCCGCTGGACGATCTCCAGCCTCGGGACCGTCAAATCATAGTGGGCGCCGGCGCCGGATGGGCGGTGACGGGCGTGTTCGGTCAGGCGGTTTGGCAGCGGGAGATAGATCCGGGTTCCGACGACCTGGTGTCCGACTACCTCAACTTCGATGTGGACTTCAGGCCATCCGACAACCTTAACGTTACAGGCGGGGCATACTACGATCTGGCGGCTGGCCTGTGGGGAACGGCGAACGCTCAGGCTACCTACATTGCCCCACGCGGCATGGGTCGGTTGACTCTGGGGGCGAGGCGATATCGTCCGCGGTTCGACCTGTGGACCATTTGGGGTGCATTCAGCCCGGTGGCATACAACGCGGGATTCGGGTCTCTGTCGCTTTCTCCGGTGGGTGGATTGGAGCTGCGAACGTCAGGAGAGATCTACGAGTTCGATGACGCTGAGGCGGACCGCCGCTTCACGCAGATCGAATCGGATGGGTGGCGTTGGACCCTCGGGGCAAGCTACAACGGGATGGAGGCTTGGCGGTTCCACAGCAACTACTGGGTAGACAGGGGACCGGGGTCCCGCTCCGTCGGAGTTGATGCACTGGCGACTTTCATTCCGGTCGATGACTTGTACGTGACGGCTCAAGTCGAGCGGCTGGTCCGACCTCTCGAGTTTCGATTCAACGAAGCGGACGTTTGGTCGGCTGGCCTTCGGCTCGACTACGAGACAGCACAAGGGGTTCGCATCAACGCAGAGCTGCGTCGCTACGAGGAGGTCCGCGAGCGGCTGGATGCATCCTACGTGAATTGGGATCAGTGGCGCCTCAACCTAGGACTGTCCTTCGCGTTTGGAACAGACACGCGGGGAGGTGGTCTCCACCCGGCAATCCTCCGCATTCCGACGGGGAGGGGGATACGATGAGATCGATCACTCTCTTGGCCCTTCCGGCCCTGGCCGCCGTGGCACTCGGCGCAGCGTGGGAGCCGGTGCGCTCCTCCAATTCGAGCAAGCAGTTCCCGCACGAAAAGCACATGGACCTGTTTCCATGCAGCGCATGTCACGGAGGACTGACCCAATCGGGTGGTGCGCCGTATCCGCAACCGACTTTTTGTGCCGCCTGCCACGACGGCAACATACAGGTAGAAATTGACTGGACTCCTCCGGAAGCCCGGCCGCAGTCCAACCCGCGCTTTGAGCACGCCACTCACCTCGAGTTGGCAGGCAATGAGTGCTCGGACTGTCACGTTGTGACCGGAGAGCTGCCGGTTGCCGAACAATGCCGCGACTGCCATAGCCGGTCAGAATCGCTCAGTAACGCCTCGGTAGTCCACGGTACGGAGTTCCGTAACCGCCACGCTTCAGACGCGGCTGCTGCACCCGAGAATTGCGCATCGTGCCACCTGCGTGCCGACTGCCTCGACTGCCACCGCCCAGGTGCTGCGTCAGGGTCGCCAGGATACCATCCTGCGAACTTCCTTTCCGAACACCCGACAGCCGCATACTCTCGGTCACAGTCTTGCAGTGACTGCCACAACGTGCGTTCGTACTGCGCGGCGTGTCACGCTCAAGCTGGGCTCACTGCAGCAGGAGCCATAGGAGACGGGTATCACGACGCCAAGCAGAACTTCGTCTTGGGCCACGGACAGGCCGCGCGGCAGAGTCTGGAGTCGTGTGTCGCGTGCCATTCGCAGGACGACTGCCTACGGTGCCATTCGGCGCTCACGGGACGGATCAACCCCCACGGACCGGGTTTCGACGCCGATGATCTGCGGGAAAGGACTCCGTCGATGTGTGCGGTGTGCCATGGATCCACGATTCCAGGAGGCGGGTAAGTCGGCTTAAGGACCCGACGTTGTAGCGGTCCAAAGTGTCCTACAAATAGGACAACCGGCCGGCCGGGTCGGGGCGAATTATGCCCATGGAGGGATCTCTAGGGGCCAAGTTCGGTACAAAACTGGCCGATTATCGCTTTGTCGTGCGACCTCCGGATCTCAGGTATGGTCTTTGACCTTCCCTTTCGATGCGGTAACCGCTTGAGCGATGCGTGAAAAACAAGAGTGTTGCACCATATCAGCTACCGAACCTGGAGATTGAACTATGAATAGTCGCCGTAACTTCGCCCTCGCTGGCGCCGTCGTGCTGGTGACTCTGTGGTCTACGCCGGTGCTGGCTCAGGGCCGGCCGAAGCCGACCAGCCACGACATCGCTGGGCGAGAACAGTGCTTGATGTGTCACCGGGCCGGTGCTATGGAACCGGTGCCCGACGCTCCTGCCGACCACGAGAATAGACCCAACGAGACATGCCAGTGGTGTCACGCACCGGACTCACCAATGCTGACGGGCGACGCGACCTCGATGCCCCACCCTAACGAGGGACGGGAGCAGTGCATGATGTGCCATAAGGCTGGCGCGATGGAGCCGGTGCCCGACGCGCCAGCGAGTCACGAAGGCAGGGACACCGCATTCTGCACGTTGTGCCACAAGCCCGCCGGCTCGGTAAGTCCCAACTGACGGAATGCAGCGGGTGGGGGGCATCCTCCGCCCGTGTGCGTTGGCCCCAGTGCGGGATAGGGGCTTGGCTGTGTGCCCTGCCCCTACGTCCCGAGTGGATGCCCCCGCTTGAACTGCACGTAGACCCAAGACATTGGGACTATGAGCACCCCGGCGGCGACGAGTGAGAGCGCGATAAAGACTGCCGCGAACAACTGCGACCGCGAGCTCCGCGCGGCCACCCGTACAAGTGCCGAGTCTTGGCGCGCTGTGAGTACGATCATTGCCGCGCGGCCCCTAATGCCCAGCTCCGGACCCCAACTCTCTGCATCGGCGGGTTGCCTCAGGTCTTCCAACACCTGACCGATCAGCCTTCGATCCAGGGAATTCGTAACCTGTTCCTGCAACTGAGCAAGCTGTCCCGACAACGCTATCTGAATACTGTCACGGATCCGGCCCTGCTCGGAGAACTGCTCGGGCGTGACCGCCATCTTACGCCACACTTCCAACGCCGCGTTGTAGGAGTGAATGGCTCTGATAGTGCGGCCGCCTTCCTCCACTGCGGCGCGTGATCTGCCGAGGTTTACGATGTGAATAACCCCGATCAGGATGGCCAGCAGTAGGGCGACCGCGGCAATTGTGAGGGCGATCCCCGGCCGAATTCCACCGGCCGCCTTGTAATCTTCCATCGCCAGCGCAAACGACGAGCGTGGTTGTGACATGTCGATCGGGTCCTAGTTAGAACAGATGGTCGTGTTGGGCGCCGCTATGGTATCTCCTCAGTTCGGGAGGAGCAAGGGTCTGCAGACCGTTGATCACGATCCACCGCTCACGGCCTGCTCCGCTTCAGACTTGAAGCTCGCGATGAGTCTACTGTGCACATCGTACTCCCAGCGCTGAGCCGAGATCTCGGTGTTGTACCGCTCCAGGAACTCCAGGTATCCGCGACTCACGAAGCTGTCGTCACCCGTCATTCGGCCGACCCTTTGTTGTAGCAGCGGTGCGAACAGGTGACTCGGAACGAGGGCCTCGATCGAATCGGCGCGATCGAGGATAGCTTGATGATCACCGGTTATCTGGTGCAACAGGCCGATGTGGAAATGCGCATCGGCATCCAGCCCGTCGAGCAAGCTGTACGCCCTCAGGGCCATCTGGCCTGAGAACGACGCTGTGGCCGAATCTCCGCCCTCGAAAGCCGTCATTGCCTGGTCAAAGAGGGCGTCTGCCTCTCCGCGCGGGGTAGCGGCAGCAGGCGTGACTCCCTGAGATGTGAAAGCCGCCGGAAGCGCAGTGGGCGGTGGTGAAGGCATGAGGGTTACCGCGACTACTATGACTAGAACGATGGCGGCCAACGCCAATGCGATCCACGGAAGCTTAGAACTGAGAGCTGATCCCCCACCTAACTGGCGTGAACAGTTGTGGCAAAAGCGGGCACCAGGTTGAAGCTGAGCGCCGCAAGCGGGACAGGTGGCTCCCTTCAGGGGAGTCCCACAACTCGAGCAGAACTTTCCGCTGCCCGGTTGTCCGCAGTTGGAGCAGTAGCCCTGTTGCTTGCTCTTGGATTTGCCCGTCATCTCCACTCCGTCGAGCTTTTCTGGACGGCTCTGTAATCGCTCCGTTGAACGAAGCAAACAAAGCATGAGATCTCCGTGAAGTCCAGACAAGCGGAAAGGCTGGCTTCGCGCAGCCGCGCGCCTTGCGATTGACGATAGACATCCGACGGGCGACGATTAGCTGAGATCGAAACACCCTCCGTTTGCTCTGAAGGTGGAACCTCTCATGCAACTGCAGCTCGACACCTGCGCCGTGCGGTCGTGGCGGGCCTCCGACGACGAATCGGTTGCCGAACACGCCAACAACCGCAAGATCTGGATCAACCTGCGGGATGCATTTCCCAATCCGTACACGCTCGCCGACGCTCGGCAGTTCATCCGCCTGGCCATGGAGATGGATCCCGAGACGTACTTCGCGATCGCGGTTGGTGACCGGGCAATCGGCTCGATCGGATTCCGCTTGCGTAAAGACGTCGAGCGCTGCTCCGCAGAGATTGGCTGCTGGGTGGCCGAGGGACACTGGGGTAGGGGTATTGGTACAGATGCGCTACGTGGAGTGACCGAGTTCGCCCTTGACGCTCACCGACTTAACAGGATGTACGCGGTGCCATACGAGTGGAACGTGGCATCATGTCGAATCCTCGAGAAGTCCGGCTATGTATTAGAGGGGCGAATGAGAAAGAGCGCAATCAAGGACGGGAAGGTGATCGACCAGTTCTTGTACGCGTACGTGCGCTGAGGGTAGACTACATGAGACCAAGCATGGAGCCATTATCGATGGTAGTCTTTGAGACGAATTACGGACCTATAACGATCGAGTTGTTCGACGATGCCGCGCCTGTAACCGTTGAGAACTTCCTTGCCTACGTGGACGATGGATTCCTCGACGGCACGGTGTTTCATCGTGTGATTCCGGGCTTCGTGATCCAGGGGGGAGGGTTCACTGAGGACATGCAGCAGAAGAAGACCCGGCCTCCAATCACCAACGAGGCAGATAACGGACTCAAGAACGAACGCGGCACATTGTCCATGGCCCGGACGAAGGACATCAACAGTGCCACATCCCAGTTCTTCGTCAACCTGCAGGACAACGCGGTCCTAGACCACGGTGCTCGTGACTTCGGATATGCTGTGTTTGCCAAGGTCGTCGCGGGAATGGATGTGGTCGACCGCATCGCTGGGGCTGCCACAGCCACGCGCGGTATGTATCGGGATGTGCCGGTGGAGCCAGTGGTGATCGAGTCGGCGTCCCGGCAGGCCGCAGGCGACTAGACCGATTGTCGCTGAGCTGGCGCGACCGTGACGCCTCGTTTGAAGCGCGAAGTGGGGTTGTGGGGTGCCGTGCTGCTAGGCCTGGGCTCGATCCTCGGTACCGGTGTGTTCGTGAGTATCGGAATCGCCGCCGATGTTGCGGGCCCTGCCGTGGTGCTGGCTGTCGTGCTGGCGGCCGTTGTTGCGGCATGCAATGCGCTGTCGAGTGCCCAGCTCGCGGCCAGCCATCCGGTCAGCGGCGGCTCTTATGAGTACGGGTACCTACACGTTGCTCCGGCGGTGGGCTTCTCGGCCGGATGGATGTTCCTGCTCGCCAAGTCGGCCTCGGCCGCCGCCGCAGCTCTCGGTTTCTCCGCGTATCTGCTGAATACCGCGGGCGTGACCGACAGTGGTGCTCGCACGGCGGTCGCGCTGTTGGCTGTGGCTGGTGTGACCGTGCTGGTGATTGGAGGAATGCGGCGGTCGAACACAGCCAACGCTGTCGTGGTTTCGATCACGCTGGCGGTTCTGGCTGCGTTCGTCCTGGCGGGCCTGCCGCAGCTAGCGGCCTCCGGAGGAGAAAACCTTATTCCTTTCTTTGAGCACGGCGACGGTGGTGGCTTGGGCGCGGCGCGGGCCACTCTTCACGCCACGGCTCTCATGTTCGTGGCGTATACGGGTTACGGCCGAGTGGCCACATTGGGTGAGGAAATACGGGATCCGCACCGTAACATCCCGCGGGCGATCGTAGCTACTCTACTCGTCTCTCTCATGGTCTACGTAGGCGTCGCCCTGGTGGGGGTAGGTTCCGTTGGCACTGACCGGTTTGCGGCGGCGACGGAAGAAGCAGCCGCTCCGCTCGAAGTGGTTGCCCGGCAGTTCGGAACACCGGGGCTGCCGCAGCTGGTGGCACTGGGCGCCGTGTCGGCCATGCTGGGCGTGCTGCTGAACTTGATTCTGGGTCTGTCGAGGGTAGTCCTGGCCATGGGCCGTCGCGGCGACATGCCCAAGAGCTTGGCCAAGGTCAGCCGTGACGGTGCTACGCCCGCGGCCGCAGTGGCCTTGACCGGGGTGGTTGTGGGAGCAATCGTCCTGAACGGCGACATACGAGTCGCCTGGTCATTCAGCGCATTCACTGTACTGGTCTATTACGCCATTACCAACCTCGCTGCACTTCGCATGCCTCGGGGAGAGCGGCTGTATCCACGATTCGTGGCGCAATTGGGGCTGGTAGCATGTCTCTCACTGGCGTTCTTTGTGGAGCGACGTGTTTGGCTCGTCGGATTGAGCATTCTGATTGTGGGACTCGTATGGCATTTTCTGGCGCAAAGGCGCCGCAGCAGTAATGGAAACTAGGATGCTTCAGGGTACGATGCGGCACCGGGAGCAAGACCTCGCGAGGTGGTGAAAATGGTGGATCTAAGACAAGCGCAGGACATCGATCCGATTTGCCCTCATTGTTCGGCTGAGGTCAGAGAAGTGCTCTTTCAGGGGATACGCGGCTTCCTGGGTAGGCGGTTCATATACTTCTGCTCCGAGTGCAGAGCGGTGTTAGGCGTGTCCCATCGCAAGGGGTTCTGGATGGGGTAATGCGCGCGCGCCAATCGCTCGATGTCGATGCCGGGTTCTTGGCCGCTGCATTCGGCGCCGTATACGCGGCTGTGGTTGCTTTGGCCCGCGGCGGTTTCCCAGGGCGGATGTCCGGAGTCGCGTTTGCTGTCCTGGTTGCCGTGTTCGCCATCGCCGGAATGAGTGTGGGCAGCGTGATTGCCGGGAGACCGGATTTCGGTCCGACCAAGCGGGCCGCACTCGTTCGCGGTTTCGTGGCTGCGATTCCCGTCTACGCAGCCGGAGGTCTGCTCTTCCTGTCCCCTGAGCGATGGTTTACCCTGATACCCGTCGTGAGTGTGGTAGCGGCCGCCATCGTTGGCCCGCCTATCGGCATATTCATGTATCGGCTGCACCGTCGTGTGGATTCTCCCGAGTCACCGGTTGCCCCGGACGGACAGCTGGCCTGGCTCAAGGGCGAGTTGGTCGGGAGCTGGCTCCCACTTCTGTTCAGTATCGCTCTGCTCGCGGCGTTGGGAGTCGGCATGCGGGCGGTACCGACCGTCGATCCGACGGCGGTGTCGCCGAGGACTCCAGTGGCGGTGATAGAGCAACTGCCTGATCTCTATCGATCGGTCGAGGTCGATTCCGCCGACCCGAGAGCGCGGCACGCCCTGGGAGTGGCGCTGACCAGCCTGGGCGGGTTTACCGCCGCCACACGGCATTTGGTGGTAGCGGCAAGCTTGGACTCCAGCAACGCCGAATACTGGCGGGCCCTTGGACGGGCCAGGTATTTCGGGGCGGACTACCCGGGCGCAACTGAGGCGTACTGGAATGCGATCAGGCTGGACCCCAGCGCGGTCCGAGGAGGTGGGATAGACCGTGCGGCAATTGATGCTGCGCTGACTCTGATGTTGCGCCAGCGGAATGAGGCGGATTCCCAGCGCACCACCAATCAGCCGAGATGAGGGAGAATCGGGCGTATGAAACTGGGTTTTGAGACAATTGCCTGGGGTCCATCCGGTGGCGTGAGGTTCCTCGACCAGACGCTGCTGCCGGAGCGGGAGGTCTACGTCGAGGTGGATTCGATAGCGGAGATGGTCGAAGCCATCCAGGCCCTCCGAGTTCGGGGTGCGCCGCTGATCGGGATATCGGCTGCAATGGGCCTGGTGGCGGCGGCCGGCCAGCAGGCTTCGCGAGTCACCCCGGAGTGGATCCGGAGGGCAGTGTCCGACCTCGGCACGGCGCGCCCGACTGCGGTGAATCTGGTGTGGGCATTGGACCGAATGCAGTCGGTGGCCGAAGAGTCGTTCCGGAGTGGAGCCGGACCGGACGAGGTGATCGCGTCGTTGCGGTCCGAAGCTCAGCAGATCTGGGACGAAGACGTTCGCATGTGCGAGGCCATCGGCGCGGCCGGTGAGACGCTCGTCCCGGACGGCGCAACCGTGATGACCCACTGTAACGCCGGAGCGCTTGCTACTGGTGGGATTGGGACCGCCCTCGCCGTCATCTACGCCGCCAAAATGGCGGGTAAAAACGTCCGTGTGGTCTCCAACGAGACCAGGCCACTGCGGCAGGGGGCACGGCTCACGTCTTGGGAATTGGCGCGGGCCGGTATTCCGGTAACGTCGATTGTGGATGGTGCGTCGGCTGCAGTCATGGCCAGAGGCGAGGTGGATTTCGTTATCACAGGTGCGGACCGGATTGCCGCAAACGGTGATGCAGCGAACAAGATCGGTACTTACGGGGTGGCCGTTTTGGCGGAGGCGCACCGCATTCCTTTTTATGTAGCAGCCCCGTCAAGCACCTTTGATTTGTCCCTTACCGCGGGCGATGAGATCCCTATTGAGGTGCGCGCGGGGGAAGAGATCGGGGCGGCACCGGGGGCAGACACGTTCAACCCGGCTTTTGACGTGACGCCGGCGCGTTACATAGCTGCTATCGTAACCGATCGCGGTGTGTTGCACCGACCATATCGCAAGAGCATCACCGAGGCACTCACATAGGACCGAGGCGTGAAGAGCGTACTTGCACTGGATCAGGGTACAACAGGATCGACGGCTATCATCTTCTCTCATGAAGGGGAGATCATTGGACGTGGTTACAGGGAGTTTACTCAGCACTTCCCGCAGCCCGGCTGGGTGGAACACGACCCGCTCGACATTTGGCGAGTCACGTTGGAAGCGGCGAAAGAAGCGTTAAGTCAAGCTGGATCGATACCTGAAGCCATCGGCATCACAAACCAACGTGAGACTGTGGTTGCGTGGGATCGGGCCAGCGGTGAGCCGCTTCACAATGCGATCGTGTGGCAGGATCGGCGAACCGCTGACCGCTGTCAGGAACTACGCGAAGAGTGCGGCGATGCCTACATAAGGTCTAAGACGGGCCTCGTTTGGGATCCGTATTTCTCCGGAACCAAGATCGAATGGCTCATCAAGCATGTGCCGGGGCTAGCCGAACGAATGCGAACCGGTGATGTCCTGTTTGGCACGATCGACAGTTGGTTGATTTTCCAGTTGACGTCGGGTAGGAGCTTCGTGACGGATCACAGCAACGCTTCTCGCACGCTGCTCTACAGTATCGACCAGTACTGCTGGGATGAGGAGCTGCTGCGGCTTTTCGGGGTGCCACGCGAGTGCCTGCCCGAGGTTGGGGAATCCAGCGGCGTCGTTGGGATGGCTGACTCGCGGCACTTGGGCGCGGAGATTCCCATCTCAGGCGTGGCTGGTGACCAGCAGGCTGCCCTCTTCGGACAAGGTTGCTGGCAATCTGGCGACGCCAAATGCACATATGGGACTGGCGCGTTTCTTCTAATGAACGTGGGGAAAGAGCGGCACTCGTCAGGTTCAGGATCGGGTGTGCTCACCACAGTGGCCTGCGATCGCAATGGCAAACCCGCGTTCGCGCTGGAGGGCTCTATTTTCATTGCTGGCGCTGCGGTGCAGTGGCTCAGAGACGGACTTGGGTTGATCACGCGGGCGGCCGAGACAGAGGCACTGGCGGCGAGCGTGGCGGACAGCGGCGGTGTCTACTTCGTGCCAGCGTTGGTGGGCCTGGGGGCGCCGCACTGGGAGCCCCGGGCTCGCGGGACGATCGTAGGGTTGACCAGAGGTACGAGTAGGGCGCACTTGGTTCGGGCGACTCTGGAGTCAATGGCGTACAGCACCCGGGACGTTGTGGAGGCCATGGAGCACGCGTCCGGTGTGAGCCTGAGCGACCTGAGGGTCGACGGCGGTGCCGCCAAGAACGACTGGCTCATGCAGTTCCAATCCGATGTGCTGGGAGTGCCTGTTGCTCGGCCAGAGATCGTTGAGACCACGGCCCTGGGCGCAGCCGGCCTGGCAGGTCTGGCGGTCGGAGTCTGGCGCGACCCGGATCACTTCGCCCACAGCCAGGCCTTCACACGATTCGACCCCGGTGGTCTGGATGAGCACCACTACGCCGGCTGGCGCCTGGCGGTGGCCACGGCCCTAAACTGGGCGCAAGCGAAGTGAAGGTACCTTAATCCTCAGATTGTCGGTTATTGGGGTCCAAAGAGCGACCTTTTTGGGGGCCCCGGAGTACTCTATATTCTAGGCGGACCACATGGAGACCACGTATGAGAGCTAGGACCAAATTCTTGGCCGGCGCTGCTTTGGTGACCGTAAGTGTAGGCTATCTAATGGCTTCCGGCATCAAGGACACCGGCGTCTATTTTGTGACCCCAGCCGAATTGGCGTCGCGGGTCTCGGCCGATCCCTCGTTCATGGACGTCGGGGTGCGCATGGGCGCGCGGGTGGTGAGCGGTAGCATCGAGCGAGACGTCGCGTCTCAGACTGTTGCCTTTGAGGTGACCGACGGCGTCGAGACCTATCCTGTTGTGTACCACGGCATCGCCCCAGACACGTTCGATGACGACGTTGATGTGGTGGTGGAGGGTAGGCTGATGACGGACGGCACGTTCAGGGCGACGACTCTGCTCGCGAAATGCGGATCGCGCTACGAAGCCGAGCCTACGGCGTGAACCCATGACAACACTCGGACAATTGGCGCTGTGGCTGGCGCTGCTGATCGCAGCGTGGGGCAGCGCAGTCGGTGTTTACGGAGGGCTGACTACTCGCCCCGAGTTGATACAGAGCGCCCGCCGCAGTAGCTACGCCCTGTTCGGCATCGTCTCCGTGGCCTCGGTTTGCCTGATAGTCGCGCTGCTCCGTCACGACTTCAACGTCCAATACGTGTGGTCGTACACCAGTCGCAATCTCCCGACCCCTTATGTGCTCTCGGCCTTTTATGGCGGACAGTCGGGCAGCTTGCTGTTCTGGGCGTTCGTACTGACCATGTTTGCGGCTGCCGCGCAATGGCTCACTCCGAGGCGATACGACCATCTAATGCCGTATGTCGCGGCCGTCACCTCTGCGGTAACGCTGTTCTTTGTGGCGGTTGTGCTGTTCGCGTCCAATCCGTTCGAGCGTCTGCCCTTCACGCCTCCCGACGGCAACGGTCTCAACCCGCAATTGCAGAACCCTGGAATGGTGGTGCACCCGCCGATGCTGTACCTGGGTTATATCAGCATCACAATTCCATTCGCGTTTGCGGTTGCCGCTCTCATCACGAAGCGGCTTGATACGGGATGGCTGCACGCCATCCGACGCTGGACACTCGTCTCCTGGATATTCCTTTCGGTCGGAATCGTTCTCGGCATGTGGTGGGCTTATGTGGAGCTGGGTTGGGGCGGCTACTGGGCCTGGGATCCGGTGGAGAATGCCAGCTTCCTGCCCTGGCTCACCATGACTGCCTTTCTCCATTCGGTCATGATTCAGGAGAAGCGCGGCATGCTGAAGAAGTGGAACATGGTTCTCATAGTCTTGAGTTTCATGTTGTCAATCTTCGGTACCTTCATCACACGCAGCGGGATCATCTCCAGCGTGCATTCGTTCGCGCAGTCGTCGGTCGGATACTTCTTCTTGGTCTTCCTGGTGGCATCCGCGATCGCCCTCGCGTGGCTGATCTGGTCCCGACTACCATACCTCGAACCGGAAGCTCAGCTCGAGAGCATGGTGTCGCGCGAGGCGAGCTTCCTGTTCAACAACCTACTGTTGGTTGGAATGGCTTTTTCGGTGCTGTGGGGCACCCTGTTTCCGATCATATCTGAGCTGGTTCGGGGATCTCAGGTGACCGTCGGGCCGCCATTCTTCAACCAGGTCAACATACCGATAGGGTTGGCTTTGCTGGGGTTAACCGGAGTGGGACCGCTAATTGCCTGGCGCAAGGCAAGTACGAGGAACCTGCAACGCCAGTTCACTGGACCGGTGCTCGGTGCGCTGGTTGTGGTCGCGATACTCATGGCCATTGGCCTGCGTGATTTCTACGCGACGATAGCGCTTGCGCTTTGCGCCTTCGTGACAACCACGGTCAGTCAGGAGTTCCTGCGTGGGGTAGGTGCGCGGCACCGGTTGCACGGTGAGAACTACGCTGTTGCCCTTGCCCGGCTAGTGGGCCGCAACAGACGACGCTATGGAGGTTATATCGTCCACGTTGGGATCGTGATCATGTTCGTGGGCTTCACTGGTGCCGCGTTCAAGAAGGAGATGGAGGCGTCGCTCAGACCGGGGGAGTCGGTGACGCTGCGGTCGGCGTTCGGTTACGACTATACCTTCACTCACGTCGGCGTATCTCAATACGAACAGCTAAACCGGTTTGTGTCTGCCGCGAGTGTCGAAGTGGCTCGCGGTGATTCGCGGCTCGGCATCATGACGAGTGAGAAGCGCCAATACTGGAACTCGTTCCAAGAACCGACGTTCCAACCGGCCACTGAGGCTGCGATTGAAAGCGGCTTAAGGGAGGACGTGTACATTGTGTTCGCCGGCGCGGTCGAAGGTACGGAGGAGGCAGTCTACAGGTTCACACTGAATCCGCTGGTGTGGTGGCTGTGGTTTGGTGGTGTCGTGTTGGTCATCGGTGGCGTTGTAACGATGTGGCCCGGAGGAGGTCCCACTCGCGCTTCACTGCGGCGGGCTGGTGTAGGCGGCTACCAGGTTCAATTGGTCGACAGAGAGGCCAAGGCGAGTGTCTGACCTCGATTCCGTATCGCGCCGGGACCTGCTGGCACTTGCAGCGGCGTTCTTGCCGTCGTCGCTGACTCAGGGCACGGGGCAAGGCGATTCCGGGATCGGCAGGCTGCCGCGGCCAGGTATGGCGGGGATGTCCCGGGAACGCATCACAGATTATGAGAATGATCCTCTCATAATCGGAATCGAGGAGCGGTTGCGGTGCACCTGCGGCTGCAACCTCGATGTGTATACCTGTAGGACCACCGACTTCACTTGCCAGACCTCGCCGGCGATGCACCGTGAGGTAGTGGGTCTCGTTGAGCAGGGCCTGAGCTCTCAAGAGGTGCTCGACGAGTTCGTTGCGCGTCACGGTGAGCTTGTATTGATGGCGCCGCGCAAAGAAGGGTTCAATATCCTTGGTTACGTTCTGCCGGGCACGGCCATTTCGGCGGTTGGAATAGCTATGCTGTGGATCTTGGCCCGACGTACCAGGTATGGGAATCCGATCGTGGCCGATGGTGCCCGTGAGACAGACGGGCTCAACATGTCGAGCGGCGATGCTGAAAGGCTGAAGGCTGAGCTGGCTGACTTGGACAATTGAGAAATGGCTGAACTACTAGCCGGGATCTTTGTTGCACTGGCGGCGTTGGCTTTGGTTCTGGAGCCGCTCCTCAGGCCGGCGCGGGCATACGCCGCGCATGGACAGCCGTCTGTGCTTGATGATATCGACTTCACGGACCCGCAGGAATCCGATTCCCCTAAGGTCCGGGCACTGATGGCCCTCAAAGAGATTGAGTTCGACCGGGCCACGGGCAAGCTGTCTGATGACGATTACGCCACCCTCAAGGCGAGATACTCAGCAGTGGCGTTGGCAGCCATAAAGGCAGAGGATGAGATAAACGAACCGGACGCCCGCCCGGAGCAAGACCCCGCCGAAGCCGCCATCGAACGAGCGCGCGGTCAGGCCAAGTATTGCCCCGAGTGCGGCACCAAGCTGCCAGCGGTCGCAAGGTTCTGCGGCGAATGCGGTACAAAGGCGGGTCAGTAGGCTCACAATCACTGACCCTCGTGCCCGTGATCCCGCGCACGTCATCACGCTGGTTCCCATCACAGAAAAGCCTCTCGCCTCCCCTTAGGTTGTCTGTCGTATCAAGACCTACGCTCGTGTCCGTGTGTGATCCTGGTCACAGTTCTAGCGTCGGCGCTTCGGCGCGCAGGCCACGCGAGCATCGTAGCGACGGGATTCTGAACTGGAGGAGACAATGCTGAGTAGACGTCTAGCTGCAGTGCTCGCCGCCGGAGTGTTTGGCATAACGGCTTGCAGCGACAGCCTTGGGCCGGGTAACGCGTCAGAAGAGGAGCGGCAGGAAATCCTCAGCCTACTCGATGAGTCAGGCTTCTTCGCGGACGACTTCGGACTGACAGGTGCCAATGACGGGTCGACCGCAGCGAGCGCATCGATGGCCTTGGTCGCCGAGCCCGGTGCGGCCGAGGTTGCTGCGCCGAGGATTTGGGGTCGCCGACGTGGGATGCCGGTGAGCCGCGTGATAACTGTTGACGTAGACAGGCAAACGAGTATCGCAACAGCCTCCAAAGAGGTTTCGTTTGAAGGCCGTTTCTTGCTCGACATCACGGCGGATGAGCAGGTGAATCCCACTGGAAAGTCACTAGAGGAAACGCTGGTTCAGTATGCGACCTTCCGTCGCGTACCAGCAGACCAGGCTGACCAACAGGGCCGACGCTGGCGCCTGATCGATATTTCGCCAGCCGAGTGGATGATGACGGCAGAGGCAAAGCGTACTGTCAACCTGACCAAGGTCGAAGTGTGGGTCAACGAAGAACTACAACTAGAGGTGACCGACCCGAGCGCCCTGCTTGACCTGGACACGAGAATCCCGCAACTGGAGCTTGAGAACTACGTGACGGTGCGGGCGTGGGTCGAAAACAGTCTGGACAATGAGAACGTGCCCGACACGTTCGTCTTCCTGCATTTGTTCCACGCGAGCCCGAACGCACGCGGGTGGTTAAGGTTGCCAATGGAACAGGTGGAAGGTGACATGGGTGTGTACTACGAGCGTTCCTGGATGGTGCGCCACGCCGGAAGATCCCGTATCTCCGTGGATGCCATTGACGCTCAGGCCTTCTCTACGGACTCAGGAGATGACTACAGGGCCAGCATATGGGGCATCCCGTATCGCATCAACAATCCTCTGGCGGCGCAGTAGCGAGCCCTGATTGGGGAGACATTTCAACAAAACGAGCCGGGGCAGCGCATGCAGCTCCGGCTCTCCTTTATGGTGGTTTGAGACGCTTGCGTGGTGGTCAGAACTCGAACTGCTCCATGCGGCGGAGTCCCACTCTGAGCGGGATCACTGTGGCGGCGAGGCAGATCAGCGCAGCAGCTGCGAACGACAACAGCATTCTGGCGTCGATACTGACTGTCTCGCCTTGGAAAACGCCCCGCAAGTAGACGGACACAGGTATCGCCTCAACGACGATCACCACTGCCAACAAGGCGATGGTGGACATCATGAAGACGAGTCCGCCATACGAGGTGGGTATTTGGGCTGCGTTTTCCGTTTCGAACTGCGGGTAGATCGCGCCGAAGCCCAGTGCCATCGCGCCGATGGCAAGGGTAAGCAGGATGATGGTCACGACTCCTACACCCATCATGAACGGGGAGACCTTGAGTAATACGTTCGTGAATACCGTGATCCCGAGGGCGAGGACCAATAGCGGCACAGTACCGATCCAGTACTTGGACCACAGTAGCGCTCGAAGATCCAAAGGACTGGAGCGCAGCAACCACATCTGCCGCCCTTCGAGCGAGATCGACGGGAATATGAAACGAGCGGCTATCGACGCCAGGACGAAGCCCGCCAAACCGAGATTCAGGAACGAGATCACTGTGACCATAACGAATGGGACTCGCTCTCCGGAGAACAGAGGCAGTGCCCTGATGTTGAACAAGTAGATCACCACTAGGACTGCGAGGAGGATCAGCTGGCTCCACTGAGTCGTGTCCCGGAAGAACAGCTTCAGATCCTTCACAACAAATTCACGTCTGGCAATGGACATCCCCTTGAATACTGGATCGAAAAGGACACGCCAGATCCACCCCTTCACGAACCGCTCCGATCCCTCCTGAGCTCGAGTGAATCCCCGCGGATACAAACCACGGTGCACAAGGGCTCCTGCCACGACGAACGCAGCCGCAGTGCTCCAGAGCATGATGAGTGGAAAGCCGTCGTTGGGTCCCACCAAGAACCCCATCAAGCAGTCGGTTGCCCATTCGCTTGGCAGGTACGGCGCCGTTGGAGTGCGTAGTAGCGTGATGAAGTCCAACAGGTTGGTAAAACCTTCTGGGCGGGCCAGTTGCTCAGGGCGCACCATCCTGAACAGGAGCACCAACACGCCTGCCGCACCAACAGCAATTACCGACAGCAGATCCCGGGTTCGCCGCGCCGGGAAGACGTTGACCAGAATCAACGTAGTTGCGCTCCCGACCACCGCTGGCACCACGAGTAACGGCGCAAAGACCAATACGGTGAAGAACGGGAACAACCAGCCGCCATCATATATCGTTCCGTAGGCGGCAAAGATCGGCACGGCCATCAGCGCTACCATCCAGGAACTGTGGACCAGAGTCTCGCCGAGCTTGCTCAGGTATAGGTCAAGCCAATCGACCGGAGAGGATACGAGTAGGTCCAGGTCCTTCGCCAGAAAAAAGGATGACAGCGCGGTGATGACGTTGGAGAGCAATAGGATCGAGAGGAACGACAGCAGAACCAGCCCTAGGAGTTTTCCAGCCAGAAGCGGACCGATCTCCTCGACACCTCGGAAGTAACGCAGGATCCGATACACGACCCCGAACACACCGAGCCAGAAGATCAGACCGACGCTCGCCATGATCAGCGCGCGGGACCCGCTAGTGCTGCGCTCTTGCCTGAGCCGAGCAAGCGCGCTGCGCCACTTGGGCGTGAGTATGAGTACGAGCGGCCTGATCAATCCCCTAGCACGGCCGTGAGTTCTCGCACGGCCGTCCCTCCGGTGAGCTTCAGGAACAACTCCTCGAGCGAGACGTCACCAGCGGCTGTCTGCCGACGTAGCTCCTCCATCGACCCACACGCAACAATGTTGCCCTCCTGGATGATTCCGATGCGGTCGCACATCGCCTCGGCAACTTCGAGTGTATGAGTACTCATCAATACAGTGCCGCCGCGGTCGACAAAGCTACGGAAGATATCCTTGAGAAGCCGAGCGCCTTTTGGATCGAGACCCACCATGGGCTCGTCCACTACTATGCACTCAGGTCGGTGAATGAGAGCACTGGATATTATGAGCTTCTGGCGCATGCCGTGACTGTAGGACTCTACGAGCTCATCCTTCCAGACCGTTAACTCAAACAGATCTAGCAGCTCGTCGATTCTCGATTCAACCTTGCTGCCATCTTGATTGTAGAGGCCTGCCACGAATCGAAGAAACTCCGCGCCTGTGAGCTTCTCGTATATGAAGGGCCGGTCCGGTATGAAGCCGAGCCGCGTCTTCGCCGACATCGGGTCGGTGATCAAGTCGTCCCCGCCAATCCAGATGCGTCCTTGTGTCGGCCGGAGTATGCCTGCAATCATGCGTAGCGTCGTGGTCTTGCCTGCTCCATTGGGGCCGAGAAACCCGAACAGCTCTCCCCGCGGCACGTGCAGATCGATGTGGTTCACAGCCACGAACTTGCCGTAGGCTTTGGTCAGTTTCTCAAGTTTGATCATCGCTGTCCGTCCGTCACGATCACTTCCAGTCCGAGGCGTCCTATGAGTCGCAGCAGTTCGACCTGGCGCGCAAGGCCTCCAGTCGTGAAACGTAAGTGGGAGGCGTCGGCTGGGAACTGCCCGAACGTAGGATCCACGGCCACCCACCCGTTCAGGTACACTTCCGGCCAAGCGTGATAGTAGAACTGGCCTTCGACGTACACTAGACCCGCCGCCGTCCTCGTGGGCAGGCCGGCAGCACGTGCCAGCGCAACGTACAAAACCGTATGCTCATTGCAGTCGCCGCGGCGGCTGTCTAGAACCTCGAGCGCGCTCGGCACACTCAGGGTGATGCGCTTCTCGATGTTCTCGTGTACCCACTCGTTCAGCAGCTCTGCGGACCGTACCGGGTTCCGCGTCCGGCCCAAAATGCGGCGTGCCTGTGCCTGGATGCGGGCGTCACGGCTCTGCACCAGAAGCTCCGGCTGCAAGAACTCGCCCAGTTCCCGTGTTCGCTCCGGAGAGAAGCGCCCGGGATCAGGAGACAGCTGATCGTCCGATTCCCGTCGGACGATCAGCGTGTCACCCTGCAGGGTCTGGCGTCCTCCGCCCAAGTCGAAGCCCTCGAGTCGGACGCCCGACAGCACGACTCGTAGCTCAGCAAGGTCATTCGTTTGAAGCGGGGCATTTGACGCCACTGCGGTCTGCCTGATGATGTCTCCGCCCAGCTGCCCCGCCTGAGATGCGCCGCCATGCCGCTGGAAGTTCTCGAACGCGATTTCGAAGGCGGTGCGTCGCATGCTGAAGCCAACGGGGGAGTCCGCCTCGATCACCTGACCCAACTCGTCAATCCATGCCTCAAGCGACACGCCGCTCACGTTCTGAGCGATGCGCCAGGCGTGGAGGGTATCCCACCTGGCCGGTACCCACCGCGCGGTTACCGAGTCGAAGGCCGCTGAGTCCGGCACAATCAGAGTCGACTCCGCGGTCACCGAGACGTCGACGTCCCGCTCCCGCAGGCTCAAAGGGTCGAACAGCCGAATGGCGTAGGTTGCACCGACCTGCGGTTCAGCTCCGAACACGAGGTGCAGCGGTAACAGGGCCGGTAGCACGATATCCCGTTCGAGGGGGATCTCGACAGTCTGCTGGTTGTCAGCCGTTTCCACGGAAACCGTGAGAAGTGTGTCTCCCGAGACCTCGCCGCGCGCGCCGAACCGGACCCCATCTCCTCGCATGACTGCCTGGAAGCTCCTCAACTGCAGGGCCCTTGTGAGCACGGCCTCGGTGCGCGCCTCGACCCGTTGTACGGTCCCGAGTGCGGGTATCTCGAGCAGCATCACGTCTTGTACCTGGATCGCGTCGGGTAGGGTGTCGACCATGTTGGACGCGAAACCGACTTGCTGACCGCCGAGCTCCAGGGTGAAGTATGTCGCGCCCGGCGGTATCCTGAGAGCAGCATCAGCAAGCAGATCCGATCGCGGACGCAAGTACTCACGCTTGACGAGCCAGCCGAGTGCGGCCAACCACGCTAGAATTATCGCTATGGCCAGCGTGCTCCGGTTCACTGTGGCAGCCTCTTTAGGTATGCCTGAAAAACGGCCCGGTCCTCCTCAGTGTCTACTACTATACGCACTTCCCTGGGATAAATGGCCGTTGCCATAGCCCTCCCCAGCACGTCCACCATAGCCTCTGCTGCGACGTCCACATCCAGATTGCCTGCCCCGGTGCCCATTGGCGGTATCACAACCGAGGCCAGCTGCCAGTCTCCGGCGCGCTGCAGGGCACTGGTAAGCGCTCGTCTGACGCTGTCTGCGGTCACTGGCTGCAATGCGCTGCAAATCACTGCGTGCACCACGAATTCTGCAGTCAGGTCTCCTGCTCCCGTGACTACAGCAGAGCCTACCGCGAGTTCCTGATGGGTCGCCAGCTGGTTCCAGAGTGTGGGGCCTCCGACTTGCTCGAGGCGGCTGAGAGATGCCGATGTTGGCTCGAGGGAGGCGGTGGCTGGACGGATCACCGCGTCCGCGGACACGAACGCGAGGTCGTCCACCACAACACGTATCACCGCCCGGATACCTCCCGGGAACGACGGTACATCTGTGCTGCGTCGTCGGGCCGGTTCAGTCTGTCCAGGACTATGCCCAGCCCGTAAAAGGCCTCGGGGTTGGTGGGCTGCAGTTCGGCGGCCCGCTGGTAGGCCTGCTGTGCACCTTCGAGATCATCGATGTGGTTCAGAGCCTCGGCCAGGTAGAAGTGTGCCGCCGCAAGACCGGCATCCAGTTCGACTGCACGGCGTAGGTATGGTACCGCATCGGCCCAGAGGCCTCTTCTTACCACCACCAGCCCCAGATTCAAATGTGCCTCTGCGTTTACCGGTTCCTGCCTTAGAACGGCTCGCAGGTCACGTTCGGCGTCTCGGTAGCGACCACCGCTAGCATTGATGGCGCCACGGCTGACCAAGGCCCGCGTGTTCCCGGGGTCTTCATCGATGCAGCGGCCAAGCACCTCCAACGCATCCTCTCTTGACCCTGCCCGGTCCAACACGGCCGCGTACTCTATGCGGGTTTGCGGGCTTGCTGATTCGCCGGAGATCAGCTCCTCGTAGATGGCCTTTGCGCGTTCGAACTGACCCCTCTCAGCAGCCTCTTTGGCTCGGAACCGTAGGAGGTCTCCTGAGACACCCTTGCCCCACTCCAGTTCTTCCGTTAGTTGCGGCGCCTCCTCCGCAACAGGGGCCGCCTCAGCAGGCTCGACAGCGACGGCCACAGTGAGTTCGCTGTCCTCTGCCGGCGGCAAGTCTTCGCTGATCTGAAAGGGCAGGCCCGCGACTGCATCCGTCGGTCTGTCGATGGTTGGCTCTGGGGCCCCTGATTCGCCATATGCTACTCGCGAGCGGGCCGCCATCTCTGCAGCCACACGTTTCCGCATACGCCGCTTGCGCCGATCTCGACTCATCATTCCACTTCTTCTCCCGTCTGTTCGGCCATCCACCGCAGGTACGATGGGAGTCCCCGGTCGACTGGGACCGCGAGAAGCTCTGGCACGTCGTACGGATGCAACTCCTGTACTCTGGCTTCGAGAGCCTTCCAGAGCCCGCGCCGGGTCTTGAGGATGACGAATGCCTCGGAGACTTCCTCCAATTCGCCCCGCCACATGTATATCGAAAGGGCCTTGTCGAGAACTGTGCCGCACGCCACCAATTGGTCGTTTGCCAGCTGCTTCACCAGAGACCGCGCATCCCCGACATTGCCGAGAGTTGTGAACACGACCAAGGCGGAGGCAGAACCGTCGGCACCCATTCGAATAGCCACGTCGTTGATTGGGGGCTGAGAAAGTACGGTCTGGAATTCTCGATGGCAAGCCAATCCCAGCGGAGGGGCGGCGTTGACCGACAGTGAGCGACGGCCCTACGTTTCAGGGCTATGTCACGAGATTCCCTCATTGTGCGAGGCGCTCGCGTTCACAACCTGCGGAACGTGGATGTTGAGATACCTCGCAACCGTTTCACGGTGATAACCGGACTCTCCGGCTCCGGTAAGTCGTCCCTGGCGTTCGATACCATCTACGCTGAAGGCCAACGACGGTATGTCGAGTCGCTCTCCGCCTATGCCAGGCAATTCCTCGGTCTGATGGAGAAACCGGACGTCGATGCGATCGAGGGACTATCGCCGGCCATTTCGATCGAACAGAAGACTGCAGGCCACAACCCTCGATCGACCGTGGGAACAGTGACCGAGGTGTACGACTACCTGCGATTACTCTGGGCGAGAGTCGGCATCCCGCATTGCCCCAGCGACGGATCACCGATCGAGCGACAGAGTGCCGCCCAAATAACTGACACCATTTTGGGCTGGCGCCAGGGAAGCAGGATCGAGGTCATTGCGCCCCTGGTTAGGGGCAGGAAGGGCGAATTCAAGGATCTGTTCGAGGGCGCACGGAAACAGGGCTTCGTCAGGGTGTTGGTGGACGGCGAGGTACATGACCTGGCCCAACCGCCCAAGCTGAATCGCAGGGTAAACCACGACATCGGACTCGTGGTGGACCGGCTGGTGGTGCGGAATGCGGATAGAAGTAGGATCCATGATTCGGTGGAGACGGCGCTAAGGGCATCTGACGGTCTGATTCAGGTGACACGGCGTGGGCGTGCTGCCAAGACGGTGCTGTTTGCGGAGCGTTTTGCGTGTCCGGAATGTGGGTATTCACTGGCTGAGCTGGAACCCAGGCAGTTCTCCTTCAACTCACCTTACGGCGCCTGTCCTGACTGCGGCGGTCTTGGCACGCGCAGAGTCGTAAGTCCCGACTTGGTGCTAGGCGACCCGCGAATCTCGATTCTGGAGGGTGTGGTCCTGCCCTGGGGCGAACCACGTGGACACATCCGCAATCGGGTCCTGCCGACACTCGCCCGCGAGTTGGAGTTCGACCTATCTAAGCCGTGGGGGAAGCTCGAGAAGCGAGTCCAAGATGCGTTGCTCTACGGCATTCCCGATAAGAAACTCCAATTCAAGTTCAAATCGGAGCGGTTTCAGGGACGCTATGAAGCGAACTGGGAGGGCGTTGTTGGGAACGTCGAGCGGCGCTATGCGGAGACATCGTCCGATTCCGTGAGAGCCCAGCTCCAGGACTATATGACGCAACTTCCCTGCGAAGGGTGTGGTGGCCACCGCCTCAGGACGGAGAGCCTCAGCGTGCTCGTGAATGGACGGAACCTCGGTGAGGTCGTAGACCTTTCTGTCGCGGCCGCTCTGGAGTTCTTTACCGGCGTTCCGTTGAGGAGGAGAGGGAAAAAGGGCGTTGATCCAGAGATAGCTGCCCCGATCCTCAAGGAAGTCGTGGACCGGCTCAGGTTCCTCAGTGATGTTGGGCTAGAGTATCTGACTCTGGGAAGATCGGCGGCGTCACTCTCTGGCGGCGAGGCACAGAGGATTCGGCTGGCCACTCAGGTTGGGAGTCGTCTGGTGGGGGTGCTCTACGTCTTGGATGAGCCTTCTGTTGGCTTGCATCCGAGAGACAACGCTCGATTGCTCGGTACTCTCGAGGGGCTGCGGGACCTCGGCAACACGGTGCTTGTCGTGGAGCACGACGAAGAGACGATACGAGCCTCGGATCACGTCATCGATCTGGGACCTCGCGCTGGCCGCGATGGCGGAAAGGTGATGGTCGAAGGCACTATCGAGGACGTGGCTAATCATGCCACGTCGCTTACTGGCCGCTACCTGAGGGGTGATCTACGCATTGCTGTGCCGGTCGCTCGCAGGCCAACAGCCGAGGATCGTTTCCTGACCGTGAAGCGCGCGGCACAGCACAACCTAAGGGGCATCGACGTCGGCTTCCCGTTGGGTGCCTTCACTGCCGTAACGGGGGTGTCCGGATCCGGTAAGTCCACTTTGGTCACGGACATTCTCTATCGAGCCCTCGCACGTCACTTCTACAACGCGAAGTTGATTCCCGGCAAGCACTCCGCGATCCGGGGACTGGAGTACCTGGATAAGGTTCTCGACATCGACCAGAGTCCGATTGGACGCACGCCGCGGTCGAATCCTGCCACCTATACCGGCCTATTCACTCCAATCAGAGAACTCTACTCACAACTGGCAGAGTCGAAGATCCGCGGATACGGCCCAGGGCGATTCTCCTTCAACGTCAAGGGAGGCAGGTGTGAGTCTTGTCAGGGGGACGGGCTCGTCAAGATAGAGATGCACTTCCTGCCCGATGTGTATGTGTCATGCGACGTATGCAAAGGCAGGCGCTACAATCGCGAGACGCTGGAGGTGCGCTATAGGGGACGGTCCATTGCCGATGTGCTCGACATGACCGTAGCGGACGCCCTCGAGTTTTTCGAGCACCAACCCCGTATCAGTCGTAAGCTCGAGTTGCTAAACGATGTGGGATTGGGATACATCCACTTGGGCCAGAGTGCGACGACTCTCTCCGGGGGAGAGGCTCAGCGGGTGAAGCTTGCCACCGAGCTGAGCAAGCGGGATACGGGCCGAACGCTTTACATATTGGATGAGCCAACCACGGGTCTGCACTTCGAGGACGTTCGACTGCTGTTGGACGTGCTGCATCGGCTGGTAGACAAGGGCAACACGGTCATCGTGATTGAGCATAACATGGAGGTCGTCAAGACTGCGGACTGGATCGTAGACCTCGGTCCTGAGGGTGGCGACGCTGGCGGGACCGTCGTCGCCGCAGGGGCACCCGAGGATGTAGTGAAGAACCCAACGTCATTCACGGGGCGCTTTCTCAAGCGGGCGTTGCGTGCGAAGTGAATGGGCTTCTCTCAGCCTGGGAGTGCTTTACCTGGGCTGGCTCGACTGACACTATTAGACCAAGCTGCCGTACTGCTCTGTGGCGGCTGAACCAATGCGGAAAGGACCGCGGAATCATGGAGTATATGGCTCCCTTTCTCGTCCCGATGACTCTGTTCGTGTCTATGGCAGCGATATTCATCTTCCGTGGGCCCCTGGGCAAGGCAATCGGCGAGAGGATCGCGGGGCGACGAGTCGAGGGGGACGCTTTCGCCGAGACCGAAGCGCTGCACGCCGAAGTCGAGGAATTGAGGCACCGCGTGGGTGAGGTTGAAGAACGTCTCGATTTCACCGAGCGGCTGCTTGCCCAGCACAAGGAGACAAACGTGCTTCCGGGAAACGCGGAGTAGCCGTGTTCAACTGGGACATGCTCGTCCCGATAGCGGGTATGGCTACGGGACTGATCCTACTCCTGCCAATAATCCGAACGGGAGTGCGCTACCTTGAGCGCCGGTCCGGGCCCAATCCGGACCAACTGGCCGCCATCCACGAGGAGCTGCATGCGGTGCATGAACGTGTGGATGCCATGGAAGGGAGTGATGCCCGTCTGGCTGAAATCGAAGAACGGTTGGACTTTTCTGAACGCGTGCTGGCACGGGAGCGACAGGCTCCCAAGCTTGAAGGGGCGGACTGATGCCTGACTGGATGTGGATTGAGAACGTCGTTTTCCCGATTCTGGGAATGGGCATGGGGGTCTTAGCCATGTTTGGAGTATACCGCACTGTCAACCGCGGATTGGACCGGCGCCATGAACGCCTGATGTCGGAGCGGGCCGGGGGCGTTGACACGCGCCGGTTGGATGAGTTGCGGTCTAGGATCGAGGAACTCGAGGAGGGGTCGCTGCGGCTCCAGGATCTCGAGGAGCGGATCGACTTCACCGAGCGAATGCTGGCGCAGCAGCAGCGCAAGGGGCTCGAGTCGGGTAGGATGGGTGACTGATGGAAGACATAATCGCGATCACACTCATATTCGGTGGCGGGACTCTGTTCCTGCTAAGTGTGTCGCCCATCGGCAGGGCGATCGCAGACCGCATTCGAGGTCGGGGTTTGATGCGTGATAGCGAGAGGACTGATCGTCTGGAGGAATCGCAGGTAGGCATGTTGGAGGAACTCGACCTGGTTCGGCAGGAGCTCACCGATGTGCAAGAGCGGCTGGATTTCACTGAGCGTCTCCTTGCTAGGCAGCGAGACCTTGGTGCATTGCCCGCTTCGTCGGACAACCAGGAGTCTGGGTCAGACGTTCAATGATGAAACAAACAGCTCGACGGTCGCGTAGTTGAGTTGGGCCGCACGGCTGTGACGTCGGTTCGACGTGGCGCCGACCGGAAGTAGCGGAAGTGGCTGAAATAGTAGATCTTAGACGGAGGAAGTGGGTTGGGCTCGTTGTTCTTGGCAGTGGCCATCATCGTCTGTGCTCGTTGGTTCTTTCATTCGGAACTCTCGACAGCGGTCGCCGAGGCGATGCGCGCCAAGCATGGCGGGACGGTCGATCCTCTGTTCATGGAACGGTTCGACGAGTTGGCTGAGAGGATGGAGGAGGAGCTTGGAGAGTTGAGGGGGGATGTGGTCGAGCTGTCTGAGCGGGTCGACTTCACCGAGCGTGTGCTCCTGGAGGTTCGCGGGCGCAACGAGCTTCCCGAGGGTCGGGAGTCACCATAGCTTGTGGGCGGTTCGGGGAACACAAAGTTAGGGTTCATCACATTGGCGGGTGCCGGCGGGGCCGTCGCCGAGCTACCTGAAGAGGGAGGCGTGACGCTGCCATGGGAATCTTCCAGCGCATAGCAACGCTGCTCAAGTCGAATATCAACGATCTAATCTCGCGCGCTGAGAACCCCGAGAAGGTTCTCAACCAGGCCATCGATGACATGCGGTCACAGCTCTCCAAGGCCAAGCAGGAAGTCGCGTCCGCCATTGCCGATGAGAAGAAGCTGCAGGCGCAGGTCGAGAAGGAGAGAAAGCAAGCCGAGGAATGGGAGCAGCGGGCCATGTTGGCGGTTCAGGAGGGGCGGGACGACCTGGCCAAACAGGCTCTAATGAGGCATAGCGAGCATTTGCAGCACGGACAGGCGCTGCATGAGACATGGGTCCGTCACAAAGCCGAAACCGAGTCGCTGAAGAACTCGCTGCGCCAGCTAAACGACAAGATCGAAGAGGCCAAGCGCAAGAAGAACATCCTGGTTGCCCGGCAGAAGCGGGCAGAGGCTCAAGGCCGGATCCAGGAAACCATGAGTTCGATGGGTGACAAGAGTGCGTTCGAGAGCTTCGAGCGGATGACGGAGAGGATCGAAGAGTACGAGCGTAAGGCCCTGGCCGCCGCAGAACTGTCAGAGGATCTGTCCGGCGATCTGCTGCAGCAGGAATTTGAGGCGCTGGAGTACCACGGCAGTTCCGACCAGCAACTGCTGGAGTTGAAGCGGAAGATGGGCGTGCTCGGGCCGGGGGAATCCGACAGACCCCAGCTTGAGGCAGGCGACTCACCTGAGATTCAGGATGCCGAAGTGGTCGATGAAGTTCCAGACGAGGACGCCGATGAAGAGGCGGTGAGCAAGGAGGGATGACGACAGGATCCTAGCAGCGTATCAGGCGACAATTCTAACACGGCCGCCGCTTCTACGAAGCGAGCGGCCGTTTCATATAGATAAGAGCAGACACCGGCATCTGTATGCCGGTGTCGTGCAGGTCGGCGACAAAAGGCGACCAATGTGCGTGGGAATGATACCGCTCTCAGTCAGACATTGACCTAGACTTGCAGCGCGTCTTCAGAAGACGAAGGCCAGGTCGGCCTCCCTAACACGTTAAATGCGGAGGAGGTGCTAATGAAACGACTGATTATGGCTGCTCTGTTTTGCGGGTTCGTCGCGCTGCTGCCCAATCCGCAGCCGGCCGACGCGCAGGAAACGAAGTTCCAGGGTTGTCTGAGACAGGCCGTATACACATGCGATGAAGATTTCGATCCCGACAGCGAGATTCTGGTAGCGGTTCGCGGCTGGTGTTACATGATCCGCGGCGCCATCTGCTTCGCGTTCGACTGATCCTTGGGTCGAACCGCAATGTTGGCCGATCGGGCCGAGGCGGGGGGCGCAATGCTCCCCGCCAGTCGGAAATGATGTCCGGCATCGCCTTGGCGTTCAAGTCGGAGGTGGTCCTGGCTGCACTGCTGGTGCTGCGCCATCGGGCGCCTCGGCTGGCTGGGCTGCTCGTCTTGACGATGATGGGATTGGTCCTGCTAAATGGGACTGGGACTGACACATCTGAAGACGGGTCCAGGACGGTACTCTTGGTCAGTGGGGTCTTGGCCTCGGTTGCGGGGTCGAGACTGTTGGCACCAGGTGCCGCGCTGACGTGTGCCTATCGTGTTGCCGCACCGTGGTGGCTCGTCCCGTCGGGCAGGTTGGTGGGTGCTTCGACGGTGACTCTTCCGTTGGTGGCCTTCGGTGCTGTCATTCTCATTCCCCACCCAACGGCGTCTACGCCCTTTTTGCTCGGGGCAGGATTCATCGGCTACTACGCGGCAACGATGTCGGTGACGTTGGCCATCACACCTGTCGTAGGTGCATCGTCTGCAGCCGTATTGGGTTTCTTGACGGCGTGGTTTGGCATTGCGACCCCGTCAACGATGCAGGCTCTTCTGGAGAAGTGGCCGGTGTTTCAGGGCCCAGCTGTGCTCCTCTGGAACACGTTGCCACTCCACTGGCGGGCAGCAAGCTGGATCCGAGACGGGTGTGGGATTGACATCCTGGTTTTGGGCGTCTGGACTGTCGCAGGGATGGTCGGGGCAGCGTGGACGGTTGCTGCAACCCACAGGTCGCATAGACCTCCTCGGGGGTTGGCCACTTGACGGCGTTGGTGGTGCGGCGCGCGACACGCAAGTTCGGATCGGGTCGGCGTCGGCGAGCGGCGCTCGACCGATGCTCCTTCGTGGCCGAGAAAGGAGAGATCCTTGGCGTCGTGGGCCCTAACGGGGCCGGGAAGACGACCTTGCTCCGGCTTATCGCAGGTGATATCCCGCTCACTGCGGGCGCGGTATGGGTCGATGGCCGTCCAGCGGGTACGCTCAGCGCCCGTAGGGCAGTCGGGTACGCAGCAGATCCCCCCCTCGTTCCACCCGAACTAACCGGACTCGAGTGGCTCAAGCACATGTCCAGCCACCGAACGAGTCATCCGGCCGAACGCACGTCCCAAGTGCGTTGGGCAGTGGAGCTAGCAGAGCTTGACCAGTATGGCCGTCGTCGCATAGCGGAGTACTCGCGCGGCATGATCCAGCGGCTGGCGCTCGCCGTGGCAGCGGTGACCGGCAGCAGTGCAGTGGTTCTGGACGAGGTGTTGAATGGAGTGGACCCTCTCGTGGCCAGCCGGCTGCGGACCAGGATTTCAGACCTGGCGGGCAGCGGCAGACTGATCCTGCTGGCCTCGCACGACCTCGCGACGGTGGAGAAGCTGGCCACCAGGGTACTGGTTTTGTGGGAAGGCCGACTGTCGGCCGATATCGACGTCGCCCAACTCGTGCGCGAACGGGTGGCCGAGCTGTCGTTGAGAGGCTCAGCCCTGTCGCGGACTGAGTGTCTCGTGGAGCAGTTCCCGGAATCGGTCAGAACCGGCGAGGGCTTGGCCGTGCCTCTGACGAAAGGGCTCACAATGGAGAAGCTGTTGGCGGCGTGTCGGTCGGCACGCGTCGCTGTGGCCGCCTCACGCATTCGTTACAGGGTACTCGAAGATATCCTGCACGCGGCGGCGGCTCGTAAAAAGGGAGAGACACCATGATGCGTATTGGATATCGGGGCATGCGCCTTCTGGGCGGGGCGTTGGTGGACCCTGTAGGCACAGCTAGAACCGTGTCGCGTAGAGCCAACTTCGAGGGTGCGCTGCTCGCTGCTGGCGGCTGTCTCGTAGCGCTGGGCCTGGCTACACTACCGCGTCAATTGGCAGTGCTGGAGCGTGCCTTGAGTGCCACGGGCAACTCGAGCCAGGACCTCCACTACGAGTTGCTGGAGAACGGGCTGATTCGCATGATTGTGGCGGATCGGCTGATACCATCACCCACCATTTTGCTGGCCGCTGTCGGGGTGGCAATTCTTGCCGAACCGCTACTTGCTCTGGCACGCGACCGCCGTGCCGCCCTGTGGACGGTGGCTGTGATCGGCCTTGCTCCTCTTCTGGTGCAGGGATTAGGGGATATCGCTCTAACCTACTTGACATCGTTCGACTCCCGACCGAGCCCAGGTGACGCCATCAGCATTGCCAATCGCTTTAGAACTGGACCGATGCTGCTGTGGCGAGGAGAGAGTTCCGCTCCTCCCTGGCTTGTCGTGGTCAATGCCAGAGCCAACCTTGTTTCCCTGTGGTGCGTGGTGATTTGGGCCATCGGCCTGTGCGTAATGGATGGTGGGAGGCTGCGAGGGTGGCACTTGGCCGTGCCTCTGTCGAGTGTCGCGGTAGGTGGCGTGGTCACTTGGATCCTTGGCCCGCTAGTGTTCTCTGCGATACTCGGTCGGCCCTGAATCGCGGCTGGGAGGGTCAGTCGAGCGTTGACTGGTTCCTCGGCGCTTTCTAGGTTTTATCGCCCAAACTCATTGACGGTTGGCAGCTTTTGGGGGCTCTCAGCCGAATCGGTACTCCGTTTGGAGGCCGAAGCCATCTGAGCGTGGTCAGGTGTTCATGCCGTTGCAGATCTTCAATACTCTTACACGCCGAATCGAGCAGTTCGAGCCGCTCGAACCCGGCCGTGTCACCCTGTACACCTGTGGTCCCACGGTCTGGAACTTCGCGCACATAGGAAACTTCCGGACTTTCCTGTTTGAGGATCTTCTCAGGCGGTACTTGGAGTATCTCGGCTACGAAGTATTCCAAGTCATGAACCTGACGGATGTCGATGATAGGACCATCAAGGCTGCGTCCGAAGCCGGGATGCAGCTCGACGAGCACACGGCGCAGTTCATCGAGGCCTTCTTCGAGGACTGCAGCTACCTGCGCGTGAAGCCGGCCAACACCTATCCGAGAGCGACCCAATGCGTGGACTCGATGGTCGCGTTGGTCAGTGGCTTGCTAGGCCGCGGGCTGGCATACAAGGGTGAGGATGGATCGGTCTACTTTGCCGTGGACCAGTTCCCCGACTACGGACGGCTGTCGCAGGTGGAGAAGCGCGAACTCAAATCCGGCATGCGTGTGTCGAGCGATGAGTATGCCAAAGAGGACGCCCGCGACTTCGCGCTTTGGAAGGCGGCATCCGAGGTCGATGAATCGGTAGGTGCGGCGTGGGATGCGCCGTTCGGGCGGGGCCGGCCCGGATGGCATCTCGAGTGTTCGGCGATCGCGTTGGAGGCAGTCAGAAAGCGTTATGGCGTGGAGACTCTCGACATCCACGCTGGCGGCGTGGACCTGATCTTTCCGCACCACGAGAACGAGATCGCGCAGTCCGAAGGAGCAACGGGGAAGCCGTTTGCCCGCTATTGGATGCACGGTGAGTTCCTGACCATCGCGGGCACCAAGATGTCGAAGCGGTATGGTAATACCCTCACCGCGCGAGACCTGCGGGCGGAGGGAATTGACGCCGCAGCGGTAAGAATGCTGTTCTATTCCACGCACTATCGTCAGCAGCTCAGCCTGACTGATGACGCCTTGGAGGCCTCAACCGAGGGGGTGCGCAGACTGGGCGAATTCCGTGAGCGGCTGCGGTATGCTGCCGAGGGTGCGGAACCGGCTACGGCCACTGCTCCTCCGAGTCTGGGTGGCTTGGAAGTCAATTTCCGGGCCCACATGGACGAGGATATCAACGCTCCTCGCGCTGTGGCGGCACTGTTCTCGTACGTCCGCGAGGCAAACAGAGAGCTGGACACCGGTTCTTGGGACTCCCAGGCAGCGGCCGAGGCACTAGCGGCGTTCGACCGGGTGATGGGGGTGCTGGCCCTGCTACCCAAGTCCACCGAGGTAGACCAGGATTTGGCCGATTGGGTAGAGGAACGCATCCGAGCGCGGGAGCTGGCCCGCAAGAACCGGGACTACGCCGAGGCGGACGCTATCCGGGCCGAGTTGGCGTCACGAGGTGTGGAGCTGGAGGACACTCCGCAAGGCACACGCTGGAAGCTACGGGCCGGGTAGCTCAAGCTGGGCAACTGCCTGCCTGGGCGGCAGTTGACGGCTCTGGGGTGCGCAGTTATTGTTAGTGGCTCGGAGAGTTTGGGGATTCCCCGCTGACGTAGCTCAATTGGCAGAGCAGCTGATTTGTAATCAGCAGGTTAAGGGTTCGAGTCCCTTCGTCAGCTCCATCGAAAAACACCGGAGGTAGGGAGCGGCAACCGTCCCTGCGCAAATGTATCCACCCCGACGGGAAAACGCGGGGTGGTCTGTTTGAATGGGTCGGTCCCGGGCAACGGTGGGGTGCCCGAGTGGCTAAAGGGAGCAGACTGTAAATCTGCCGGCGAACGCCTACGTAGGTTCGAATCCTACCCCCACCATATCAGCGGTCAGCCTTCAGCCGATCGTGCCGAGCCACATAAGAAGTAAGGTGACGGTGGAGACAGGTGGGTCGTGAACATGGCTGATGGACGACGGCCGAAGCGCTTGTCCTGCGGGCGTAGCTCAGACTGGTAGAGCATCAGCCTTCCAAGCTGAGGGTCGCGGGTTCGAGCCCCGTCGCCCGCTTTCGTCGCTCGCGTAGCTCAGTCGGTAGAGCGCGTCCTTGGTAAGGACGAGGTCACCGGTTCAAGCCCGGTCGCGAGCTTGGTGGGAGTCGTCCGTAACGTGAGTGCGACCTACCCAACAGCGAACTGGAAGCAGGAAAAGGGCAACACCAACATTCAGGGAACCTGATTATGGCGAAGGAAAAGTTTGAGCGAACGAAGCCGCATGTGAATGTCGGAACGATAGGGCATGTGGATCATGGTAAGACGACGTTGACGGCGGCGATAACGGAGG
>JBDHHP010000013.1:0-57740 GCA_039589275.1 Gemmatimonadota bacterium
GAGCAGCAAGAAGAACGCCTGCTTCCTGCTGCCGTAACAATATTGATGACAGTGGTTTGGACCGTTGTGACAAGTGTCACAGAAGGGTTAGGATTCTTGGTCGTGCGGTGACTTCTTGTGAGGTAGATCACAAACCTGAGTTGGATTTCTTTTAGAACGGGAACAGACGGACGAGGACGGACGAGGACGGACAGAGACGGACGAAGGCGGACAAAGACGGTCAAGACGAGCGAGGACTGACAGATACGTTGCTTGACGGACGAGATTAGGAGGCTCAATGGTCCGACCGCCGGACGATGAGCACGAGCTTCAGCGGCAGCGAGATGATCTCACCGGAGAACACGCAGCTGGTGACGCAGGACAACTGGTGTTGGCCTTTCTGTTCATGGCGATCTGGGCGTTAGACACATTCCTTCTTGACTACACGACCTTCCTCAATCAGTACGTGCCGCTTGCGGTCAGAATAGCCCTTGGGCTGGCCCTGCTGGCCGTGTCAGGCTATCTGGCTAGAACCAGTATTGCCATCGTTTTTGGCGAGCAGAGAGAGAAGCCCTGTGTGATCAGAAAGAGCGTGTTTGGAGTCGTGCGGCATCCTATGTACTTGAGCGAGATTGTCCTTTATCTCGGGCTTCTAGTGATGAGCATATCCTTAGCTGCCGCACTTGTGTGGGGCGTAGCGATCTTGTTCTTGCGCCATATCTCACGGCACGAGGAGAGATTGCTGCTGGCACGCTTCGGCGGGGAATACGAGCGGTACATGCGGGAGGTGCCGATGTTGCTCCCGCGGTCGTGGAAGCGGTAAGGGGCCGATCAGGCCACGCGCAGCAACCGCGTCGAATAGCCAGTGCTGAAAGGACCGAGATCGTGAACGTATTGCAGTTGTGCCTGATTCTCTTGACGACGTATTCAACTCCGGCAAGCTCGGAGATCCTGCTGAGGAGCCTCACGCTGAACGACGGTACCGAGGTGCGATACGGCATTGCGCTGCCGGATGACGTCGATCTAGATCAACCCGTTCCAATGATCCTCGCGCTACACCACAGCTGGGAAGGTGAATTGCCAGACTATTTCGGAGTCACTTTTCTCGTCCGACTCATTGCTCCGGCCTTCGAGGAGTTGGGAGCGATCATGGTGGCCCCGGATGCTATCGAGCGTGATTGGCTGAGTCCTCGCAGTCGGCGTGCAATCTGGGCCCTAATGGATCAGGTCCGGTCGGAGTTCGAGATAGATGCCCAGCGCACTGTAATCACGGGCTTCAGCTTGGGAGGGTTAGGCACCTGGTACATGGCCGCTGAACACCCGGACTTGTTCAGTGCTGCAATCCCAATCGCAACGGTACCTACCTTGCTCCGAGCTGACAGCAACGCCGAGCCAGAGCATCGCCGGTTCATGCGCGAAGGCACGGTGCCGTGGCACGATGGTCTGCGCAGCATTCCGTTATTCGTAGTACACAGTCGAGCAGACGAGTTGATTTCTTTTGATGAGGTCGAACAGGCCGTTGAGGATCTCAGGGCCCAAGGTGCGTCAATCGAATTCGTCGCCGTCGACGGCTTAGGCCACTACGATGTAATGGCGTATGCGGAATCGGTGGCATCAGCGGTGCCTTGGATCAGGCGTATCTGGTCGAAGCGCTGACCTTTCAGCCAAAGCTACGACGCGAATCCAGACACTGCTAGGAGATCGACCTGCCACTGCCATCGCCGGACGAGCGACGACGGACGAAGACGGAGTGGGACGGGCGAAGACGGTAGTTGCGCGCGACCTCATGGCAGCCCATGCTCGACCGTGTGGTGCTCACGGTTGTGACTAGTGCGTTCGCTGCAGTTCCACGACATTAACCGGATCTCGAAGGTTACACTCGGAGGTACGGCGATGACCCACATCCACGTCCCGGCTTTGGCAGACGTGTTGGGAAAGAAGCTCTCGGTGCTCGACGATGGATTCGTTCGCCTGGTCGACTACATGGGCGACGATTCATCGATCGTGCAAGCCGCTCGCGTCTCGTACGGCGAGGGAACAAAGAAGGTCAGCGAAGATCGCGGCCTCATCCGCTACCTCATGCGCCACCGGCACACAACGCCATTCGAGATGTGTGAGATCAAGCTGCACGTTCGCGTGCCGATGGACTGTTGGCGCCAGTGGATCAGGCACCGTACCGCGAACGTGAACGAGTACTCCACTAGATACTCCATTGCCATTGATGCTGCCAAGACGACGAAGCCGGATGAGTGGCGTTCGCAGGGGTTCATCAATCGTCAGGGTAGCGAGGGCAATCTGGACCGGGCGGAAGGAGATCGGCTGAGCAAACGCGAGGCCGAGTTCCAGGCTGCGAGTCGCCAAGTGTATCAGGACCGGCTCGATGCCGGTGTTGCACGGGAGCAGGCAAGGAAGGATCTGCCGCTCTCGACCTATACCGAAGCGTACTGGAAGATTGATCTACACAACCTGCTGCACTTCCTCGCGCTGCGTATGGAAGCACACGCCCAGTACGAGATCAGAGAGTACGCCAACACAATTGGGCATCAGATCGTGGCCAAGTGGGTCCCGTTTGCCTGGGAAGCCTTCCTCGACTACCGCTTCAACGCCATGGCGCTGTCGGATCGGGAGGTGGAGCTCTTGAGCCTGCTGTACGCAGGGAAACAGGAAGAGGCCATTCGGGTGATGCAAGACAAGAAATGGCTCAAGCGACAAGAAGTTGGCTGGAAGGTGAACATTGAGGGGAATGAGTTCGCCGGTAAGTTGGAGCGCCTGGGCATCGGACTGCCGTGGCAGGAAGGGTCGGTGGATCTTTCCTAGGGAAGCGGCGGTAACCTCGTGAAGTTGGGCACACTGAAGGCGCGATAACCGAACTGCCCGCGTGACGCGGAATCATATCACCTACAAACGGAGCGGAATGTGAAGAAGGCACTCAAAGCAGTAGCACTGCTGTCTGTAGCGGGCGTACTGGGTTGTGCGACGCTTCCAGTGGCTGCGACGGTCGTGACTCAACCAGGCAAGCGAGTCGCGGCCGAGGCATCAAAGTTCAGCGTCTTGTGGCTGTCGCCGTTGCCAATGGAAACCGCGAGTCTTTTGCTTGACGACATCGTGCAACAGTGTGAAGGCGCCGACCTGACAGGCGTTACCATCGGAACTTCAATAGGGTGGGCGTTCATCGGCCAGGTAGAGAAGATGTCAGTCTCTGGCTACTGTGTCGAACCAAGCCAGGCTGGCACGGGCGACGAGGAAAGCGTCGATCCGCCGCGCGGCTAGGCGGTGGTGACGTTTCGGGGAGATCCGTCGACCGTCTCCCTATTGCTGGCGCAGGGCCTCCACCGGATCCACTTTCGTTGCCCGTCGCGCCGGCACATAGCTCGCTACGACAGCCGCTGCAGCCAACAGGAAAGCGACTCCTGCAAGGGTGAGCGGATCGGTGGGGCTCACCTCGAACAATAGGCTGTCCAGTACGCGAGACACAGCGAATGCGACGGCGAGCCCTGTTGCGAGTCCGATCCCGGCCATCAGCAGCCCACGCCGAAGAACCTGTCTCACTACTGCGGCTTCCGCAGCGCCCAACGCCATGCGAATTCCAATCTCGTTGGATCGCTGCTGTACGGTGTAGGACAGCACACCATATATGCCGATGGTCGCCAGAATCGCCGCTAGTGCCGAGAGACATCCGAAGATGATGAAGGCGAACTTGGGCCCGGCCAGCGCTCCGGAACCCTGGATTGCTTCGTCGAGTTGGAACGGTCGGGCCGGGATGTCGGAATCGACTGCCCAGACCGCCTCCCGTATTGAGGGCGCGAGCGCATCCGCCCCCAAGCTGGACCGGACGATCAACCACTCGTACCAGAAGGGCACCTGGTCGAACGGCACCCAGTACTTCGGGAATGGCTCGAAGTCGAGTCGGTAGATCGTATTCTCCGCCACGCCTACCACGGTACGCCAGACGGAGTCGCCGGGGACCGGGACCATTACTCGACGCCCTATCGGGTCGAGACCTGTCCAGTACCGATCCGCCATCGCGCGGTTCACCACAATCACAGGGGGAGCGTCTTCTGAATCCAGGGCGGAGAAATCTCGGCCGGAAAGCAGCGGTATTCCCATAGTCTGCAGATAGCCCGGCGTCATACACGTTCGGTGCACCGCGGTCTCGACGGTCTCGTCGGGTGTCTCGATCAGTGTTGGAGGCGATGACCAACCGCCCACGAAAGGCATCTGTCCCGCGAACGCGAAACTCTCGACCCCAGGGATCGCCTCGACCCGGGCCGCGAGGTCACCATAGAAGCCACGGGTCGCGTCGCCCCAATCCCGATACTCGGTCGGCACGCTGATGCCGGCTACCACGAGTTCGGAGCTCTGGAAGCCAGGGTCCACCTGGGTCAGGCGCTGTAGACTTCTGATGAATAGCCCTGCGCCGACCAGCAGTACGAATGCGATCGCCACCTCGGCCACGATAAGCCCCGCGTGAGTGCGACTACGCCGCCTGCCACCAACGCCTCCTCTGCCTCCGTCCTGGAGAACTTCCATAACCGAAGTGCGCATGGCGCGAAAAGCTGGCAATATGCCGATGACAACACCTGTTACCACCGCAAGAGCTGCCGAGAACGACAACAGCCTCAGGTCGATTGCGATCTCCTCGGCCCGCGGTAGGCCGGACGGGAACGCGGAGATGAAGGGTCTGAGCGCGATCAGTGCCAAGCCGCATCCGAATAGGCCTCCTATGAGCGACAACAGCACGCTCTCAGTCATGTGCTGCGTTACCAGTCTCCAGCGGCCGGCGCCCAACGCCTGTCTCAGTCCCAGCTCCCGGTGCCGCTCGGTCGCCCTCACCAGAAGCAGGTTCGCGATGTTTGCACACGCGATCAGCAGCACCAGACCAACCGCGCCAAACAGTGCCACTAGCCCGGCCCGGCTGCTGGCGACCACCAACTCTCGCCTTCCGATCAACCCGATGCCGTGCTGCTGTTCCTCTGGGTGAATTTCACCGATGCGGCGGGCCACGCCGTCCATCTCCCTCTGAGCCATGTCCATCGACACGCCGGGCTTGAGACGCGCGATGACCTGGAGACTGCCAGCGTTGCGAGTGGTCGAGCTCTTGAATTCGTCGTTGAACGTGACCCACAGGTCTCTGCTCGATCCACCGAACATGAAGCCACGCGGCATCACTCCGATGATCTCGTGAGCGACGCCGTTTAGCGAGATCGACCGGCCAACCGCACTCGGATCAGACCCGAATCTGCCTTGCCAGGTACCATGGCCGAGGGCGACCACTCTCGGCGCCCCGATCTCGTCGTCTTCCGGGGTGAACGAGCGACCCAGGGCCGGCCGTGCACCGAGCGCGGCCAGCGTTCCCCAGGAAACCTCGATTCCGCCGAGTCGCTCCGGCCGATCACGTCCCGTCACGGAAAAGTTCATCGGTCGGTAGGAGCCGGCGACCGCGAACACGGGACTCAGCTCGGCCCAATCGAGAAAAACCGGGTATGGGACAGCGTAGAAGCTGTTAAACTCTGTCAAATCCGGATTCTCGCCGGTCAACTCGGGATCGATGCGGAACACATTGACAAGTCGACCCGGATCCTGAAACGGGAGTGGGCGCAGCAGGACCGCGTCGACCACGCTGAAGATCATGGTGTTCGCGCCGATGCCGAACCCGAGAGTGACGACGGCAGCCAACGTGAGTCCCGGCCGGTTGCGCAGAGCCCGAACCGCGAGCTTCGTGTCGTAGGCGACGGTCGACACAGCGGCGGCGAGGCGTCCGCGACCCCGAGTTGGGTCGAGCGACCGCGTCTCGTAACCGGTGGCGAAGCGCACGATGATCGACAGAGCGTGCTTCCAGTACCACGCGTCCGCCATGAACCGCGTAGAGCACTCGAGCTGAGCGAGATATTCCTCCCTCGCGTCGCCGAGCATGCTCTTTCCGGCCACCCCCGCGGGCGCGAACCGCTCGAGCAATCGCTCAGCGAGGCGCGGAGGTTCGTTCGGCCGGGCACTCATGGCTTCGGCTCTCCCAACACCCCTTCGAGCCCGCTCCAGAATCGGAACAGGGCATCACGAGTGTTTTGCAGCGCGGTTACACCGTCGGGCGTGACTCGGAATCGACGGCGGGGATGACCGCCTCGCCCGGGAGTCGGTGCTTCGACCTCCCAACTCAGGTACCCTTTTGTTTCCAGCCGCTCCAGCGTCTTGTACAGAGCCCCGCGCGACACCCGCCGGCCGGCTCGTCGGTCCAGCTCCCGGAGGATCGAGAGGGCAAATCCATCGTCATCGAGCTGCAGGATCGCCAGCAGGACCAGCTGTTCGAATTCGCCAAGCGAGGTAGCGGGCATGAGACCACTCCGGCGTCGGTATTGTATGCATCGATGTAGGCATTGTAGGCATCGATAAGAAATACGAGCTGCGTGCCCACAAGGTTTCAGCGGCCGGACCCTTGGGAAAGGCGAAGAGAGTTATTTGACTGTGACATGGATATAGTTGAAATTAGTCAACTAATTATGGTACTCTTGGCTAGCAACCTCGGGCCTCACCGGAGGGACGTCGTGGATAGCACCAATCTCACTCAGCGCATCGAAGCTGTGCGCCGGTTCAGCCGCTTCTACACCAGGAAGATCGGCGTGCTGCAGGAAGGCCTGTTGAACAGTCCGTTTTCTCTCACGGAGGCGCGTGTTGTCTATGAGCTCGCCCACCATGAGCAGACCACGGCGAAACACCTGAGTCATGAGCTGGAGCTGGATGCTGCCTACCTCAGCCGAATCCTAGGACGTCTCGAGGGACGAGGGTTACTGGAGAAGACGACCTCCAAGGACGACGGCAGGCAGTACCTACTGTCACTGACGGAAGAAGGACAGGAGGCGTTCGCGGCACTCAACGCGGCGTCACGCAGCGAGATAGAGGCGATGTTGAGCGAGCTGTCGCCGGAAGAGCAGTATCGTCTCATCGACGCGATGCACACGGTTGAGTCGCTGCTCGGCGCACAACCGGAGCACAAGGTCCCCTACCTCCTGCGGCCGCACCAACCCGGCGACATGGGTTGGGTCGTTCAGCGCCACGGAGTGCTCTACAGTCAGGAATACGGCTGGGATGAGGACTTCGAAGCCCTCGTCGCGGAGATCGTCGCCAAGTTCATTCGGAACTTCGACCCTAGGCGCGAGCGCTGTTGGATCGCCGAGAAAGACGGTGAGAATGTAGGCTCGGTCTTTCTCGTCAAGAAATCGGACACGACGGCCCAGTTGCGTCTGTTGTTGGTCGAACCGAAGGCCCGAGGGCTGGGGATCGGCAAGCGTCTGGTGCACGAATGCACCCGGTTCGCGCGCCGAAGGGGTTACCAGAAGATCATGTTGTGGACCAACAGCGTCCTCGATGCTGCGCGGCACATCTATGAGCTGGAAGGCTATCGTTTGGTCGAGGAAGAGCAGCACCACAGCTTTGGTCATGACCTGATAGGTCAGAACTGGGAGCTAGAGCCCCTGTCCGCCGTCTGATCGCCGTCGCAACAGCGAGCTTGGTTCCGAGGTGAGATGCGAAGGTTCATCGACTCGAGATCCTATCTCATCTGGCTGACAGTTCTGCTCGTGGCGTGTCAAGCCAACCGTGGCGACGAAGTTGTCATCAACACCGGATCGTTGCGCGCGGAAGTTCGGGCGCTGATGGGCGAGCCGGTGCGAGTGCAGGAGTTCATACTGCCGGAGTCGCCCTTCTTCGGACCGCAGGAAAGCCTGACCGGTCTGTTGCCGGCCGGGACGCCGGTGGAAGAATGGGTATACGCTGTGGACGAAATGGAACTGTATGTGTGGTTCGCGGTTGAGGACGGGCAAGCCGAAGACCAGTGGCGAGTAGTCGAGATGGCGCGCTACCCGGCAGGGGCCGTCTACTGATCCAGCATGCGTGAAAAGGAACCCATGTTGCCTCACCGCCGAGCCGCGGGAGGCGTCGAGTCAACGGCGCTGCAGTACGTGAGGCTGGGCAACTGCGTGAGCCCAATCGCTCCCTCCGTCGCGAAAGCCCCGCGTTGAACGGGGCTCCCCCAAGTACCGCAATCACGTCTGCCTGTTACACATCCTAGGCAGTCGGGGGTTTCCTTTTCAGTAGATCCAAAGGACGGCAGCGCACCCGGCGGACAATTGCCCATCTTTGCTCGAGAAACCACCGCCGCGCTTCAGGGGTATGTCAGGAGACTTATGGAACGCCGCGACTCCATCACTCCGGTCACGTTCTCGCGCGATGAGCTGCGCACCATTCGTGACAGCATCGGCACTGGTGAACCGCCGCACGTATGCCCGATATGCGGGGGTCTGCTCAATGTCGTCGGTCCGGCAGGCGGCGGCGTTGAGCCTAGGGTGTGGCAGATCGAGTGCCAGCCGTGTCGCCGAGCCGCGCTCATCTCAATGACTTGAGAGGGTGGCTAAGGCCGGGCTGTGCTCGGCAGACCGTCACCCGTCGGGTCCGCTGTTCAACGCCTCCACCCGCCAGCCGTTGCAGAATGATGCGTGCTTTAGGGCCGAGCGCGTCTCGTGCAACCATTTGCGCGCCCAATGCATCCAACGAGTGACAGACTTGCTGCCCACTGCTACTCACCGATGCCGGATCACGCCATGATTGCTGTCGTTGGTTGCAGAGTAGACCGTCTCGTTTTGCCCCTGATCGCGCTGTTCATGCTGTTCGGTCCCGCAGCAGCCCAACTGCAGAGTCAGTCGCATTCGGCGACGGCCGCAGACTCGGTCAACGGGAATCCGCTGGTCACCCCGACCTCCGGCACGCCCGAGCACGACAAACTCGCCCCCCGGGCGCTGGTTGATCGGCTCGAGGGAGAGATCCAGCTGGACGGCCGGCTTGACGAGTCGATCTGGCGGACCGCGCCTGCAGAGACCTCCTTCACGCAGCGCGAGCCCAATGAGGGCGAGCCCGCAACGCAACGTACAGAGATCCGCTTTGCGTACGACGATACAAGGCTGTACGTCGGTGCACGAATGTACGACGAGCTGGGTGCAGAGGGAGTGGTATCGCGCCTGGTGCGGCGCGACGCTCACACTCAGAGCGACCGTCTCACGATCACCTTCGACACGTTCCACGACCACACCGGCCAGAGCGTGTTCTCGATCAACCCGGCCGGCGTGAGAGGCGATGCGTTCGGCCACGACGACTCGTGGGATCCGGTATGGCGCGCCCGTGCAGAGATTGACTCGTTGGGGTGGACGGCAGAGCTCGAGATTCCCTTCTCGCAGCTCAGGTTCCCCCGCGACCCGGATCAGGAGTGGGGGCTGCAGATCCAGCGCTTCGTGCAACGGCTGAACGAAGTGGCCGTGTGGTCGTTCTGGCATCTCAACGAGTCAGGCGGCCCTTCACGCTTCGGCCACCTCGACGGCCTGAGCCGGATCGAAGCGCGCACCAACCGCTTGGAGTTACTGCCCTACGGAGTGAATCAGGTGGACGTTACCGGCGGCGAAGTGGATGCGGCAAACCCGTTCACAGGCAAGACACAGGCTGATTACCGCATTGGTGCCGACCTCAAGTATCTCCTGACCTCGAACCTGACGCTCAGTGCGACCATCAACCCGGACTTCGGGCAAGCCGAGGTCGACCCCGCAGTGGTCAACCTGAGCGCGTTCGAAACCTTCTTCCCCGAGAAGCGCGAGTTCTTCATCGAGGGCCGAGGCAACTTCGGGTTTGGCAGCTTCTGGTGCCAATTCTGCAGCAATGTGTCGTCTCTCAGCATGTCGTTCACGCGCCGGATCGGTCGGCAACCGCAGGGTGCGTTCCTGGCGGACCGAGCGGGGGAGTTCTCCGACGTTCCCACCGCCAGCACGATCCTCGGTGCGGCGAAGATCACGGGCAAGACGAGCCGCGGTCTGTCCATCGGCCTACTCGGCGCCGTCACGCAGCGAGAGAAGGCTCGAGTCGTGGGGACAACCGGCAAGCAGTTCGAGCAGGAGGTGGAGCCGTTGACCACCTACGCGATGGGCCGTGTGAAGCAGGACTTGCTCGACGGTGACCTGCAGATCGGCGCGATCGGCACCTCGGTGTACCGGGCCTTCGACGATCCGGCGCTCGAGGAGTTCTTGAACGGGCACGCCGAGAGCTTCGGGCTGGACGCGGAGTACTGGTGGGGCGATCGCACGTACCACCTGTTGTTCAGCTCGGCGGTGAGCAACATCGCGGGCACGACCGACGCGATCCTCCGGGCGCAGCGCGCAAGCTCGCGTTACTTCCAGCGTCCCGATCGACAGCACGGAGGCAACGGTCTGTTCAGCGACCGGCTCGACTCGACACTCACCTCGTTCCGTGGCTGGGGGCTCTACTCCCGCGTCGCGAAGGACGCCGGCGACTGGAACTGGGAAGCCGCGATCAACGTGCGCAGTCCCGGCTTTGAGAACAACGACATCGCGTTCCTCACGCGCACCGACTTCATCTGGATGAACGCCAACCTCTCCCGTTCGTGGACGGTCCCCGGCTCGTGGTACCGCCAGATCTGGACCACGGCCGGAGCGCAGCAGCAATACAACTTCGACGGCGACCTCACCGACAGGCAGTTCCACGGTTTCTTCGGCTTCCAGACGCCGTTCTACTGGGACATCAACACCTTCGGGATCCACCGTCAGTCGACACTCGACGATCGGCTCACGCGGGGAGGACCGGTCGTGAAGAAACCGGCCTCGACCTTTTTCGCCGCATTCATCAACAGCGACAGCCGCAAGCCGGTGATACTCGGATTCAACCCGTTTCTTGGTTGGGATGAAGACGGAGGGCGCAATTACGAGCTCGGCTTCGACGTCACGCTGAAGCCGGCCTCGAACATCAGTGTCTCGCTGAGCCCGTCATACGGCAAGTCCGTGAATCCCGATCAGTACGTTACCGCAGTCGACGACCCGACCGCGGCCGAATTCTCCGGACGACGCTACGTTTTTGCCGAGCTGAACCAACAGTCCCTCTCGATGACCACGCGGGTGAATGCGACGTTCACACCCACCATGTCTCTCGAGCTGTTCGTGCAGCCGCTGATCTCGGCCAACGAGTTCTTGGACTTCAAGGAGTTCAACCAGCCGCGGCAGCTCATGAAGAGCATCTACGGTGTCGACGTGGGCACCGCCCGAGAGGAAGGCGAGGGCTTTGAGCGCAATGTCTTCATCGACCCGGACGGAGCCGGTCCCGCCGAGGAGTTCTCGATCGACAACCAGACGTTCAACTTCCGCTCACTGCGAGGCAATCTCGTGTTCCGCTGGGAGTACACCCCGGGTTCCACGCTCTACTTCGTGTGGACCCAGGACCGGAACGCCACCGACCCGTTCGGCAACCTCGACTTGAGCCGCGATCTGGGTGCGCTGACCGACGCGTTCTCGGACAACATCTTTCTCGTCAAGATGACGTATTGGCTCGGGATCTGATTCGGGAATCCGTGTCTGTCGTGAGCCTGCAGCGCCGGCCCCAAAGCTGGCATCCGTCGCCCCCGCTGCCCAGATTTCATTCGGCTCGGTAAGAGGCGGAACCGGCCCTACGCCCCGCCTGATACGCAACCACGCCCCTGAAGAAGTAGTTGGTGATGTCAGCTCAAGACCCCACGACTCCTCTCACGTTCTCACGTGAGGAGATACGTGAAATCCGCAAGATGCTGCGCGATTGGCAGGAGAACCCAGTCTGCCCCCGGTGCGGGCGTCACCTCACGGTGGTCGGCCCGGAGTCCGTTCCCGGCGACGAACCCGATATCTGGCACGTGACCTGTAAGCCCTGCCGCCGGGCTGCATTCGTCGCCGGCCAGGCCCGCGACGAAGGCACATGATCGTCATGCCCCCTCAACAAACCTGACCCGAAGCCCCAGACCTACAGCTCGGCCCGCCTGATCCATGCACTCATTGAAACCGAAACCGGCGGGATGCCGTACTATTTGTCATAGAAAGTATGAGATATGTCTAAGCGAGATTATCTGGGCGATTTGGAGCTGGTGGTCCTGCTCGCAGCGATGCGGTTGGGGCCAGACGCCTACGGCGTCAGCATCAAGCAAGAGATCGAACGGAGAACTCATCGCAGCGTCTCGCTCGGAGCCATCTATCCAACAATGGACCGGCTCGAAGCCAAAGGGTTGGTGACATCGCGCCTGGGTGAGCCAACTGCGGAGCGTGGCGGTCGCGCCAAGCGTCACTTCGAGATCACTGCAGACGGACTCGAGGCGCTACGTCGGTCGCACGCAATGCTCGCCGCCCTGTGGGATGGGTTCGAACGCGAGGCGGCTTCATGATCGAGAAGAGCGGTCGGCACGAGATCCAGCCACCTCGAGTGCCGGCGTTTCTGCTGTGCATCCTGCCTCATTCTCACCGAAGCCACATCCTCGGCGACCTCATGGAGGAGTACAGCCTGCGGGTCCGTGGCCGGGCCCGACGTATGGCGACGCTCTGGTTCTGGAAGCAACTGACGTCGAGCATCCTCGCCAATTTGATCACGCGCCTGCGTTACAAGTTGCGTGGAGGCAACGGGCCGCGCAGCGGACAACAACAGCGCGAGCTAACCCGCCATCGCAATCCCCTTGGCGGGTTCGGCTACGACCTGCGTTTTGCAGTGCGCGGCCTCATGAAGAACCCGGCCTTCGCACTTGGCGCGGTCATCATGCTGGCTCTCGGTATCGGTGTGAACACCGCTATCTTCAGCATGAACGCCGGTATGCTGCGTGTAGTTCAACGGTTCCACCAACCCGACGAGCTGGTCTTCATCTGGGGTATCCAGGAAGGTCGGGGCAGGGCGGGCGTCTCGGCCCAAGACTACCTCGAGTGGCGCGAACAAGCCGACGCGTTTCAGGAGATGGGCCTTTACCGTACGGTCGCACGCTTCGTGACCGGCCACCGTGAGCCACAACGTGTCCGCGCGGTGCAGACGACCGCCAATCTGCTACCGATGCTGGGCCTGGACGCCGAACAAGGCCGAGTTCACGGCGTGGTAGACGAGACCGCAGCCGCGCCGGCGGTCGCGGTGCTCACGTATCGCTTCTGGCGGGAACGCTACGGCGGTGACCCGGCACTGCTGGGCCGCACGATCATGTTGGACGAAGAGCCGTGCACTGTAGTTGGTGTGCTCCCCGCCAGTGTCGAGTTCGAGATCCTGTGGCACGATGCCGATCTGTTCACACCACTCATCCTGGATCCGGCCGCGCTCAACTGGGAGGATCGCTCCTACCGGGTCATTGCCCGCTTGGCCGACGGCTCTTCTGCCGAACAAGCTCAAGCCCAGATGACAGCCATTGCCGCACGGCTCGCAGAGGCACACACCGAAACGAACGCGGAGGTCGGTGCTCGCGTTGAACCGTTTGCGAAGCGCCTCTACTCGGCCGACGATAAGCTGGCAATGGTGTCACTGCTGTTCGCCGTGTTCGCCGTGCTGCTCATCGCCTGCGTAAACCTGGCAAACCTGCTGCTGGCAAAGGGTACGGCCAGGCAATCAGAGGTTGCGATCAGGCTGGCCGTGGGCGCGAGTCGTGGCCGCGTGGTGCGTCAGCTGCTAACTGAGAGCCTACTCTTGTCGTTCACCGCTGGTGCGTTCGGTATTGTACTGGGAATCTGGGGACTCAAACTGTTGCTCTCATCGCTCCCCAGCACCCCGTTCCTACCAGAGGAAGTGGGATTAGATCCGGTGCTGCTCGCATACACGTTTCTGATCTCGGTAGGCGCCGCGTTGGCCTTTGGACTGACACCGGCACTGCTAGCATCACGCGTATCGTTGAGCGAGAGCATCAAGGAAGGCGGTGCCGGCAAGTCGGCCAGTCGCGACCGCAAACGGTTCCGGAACGGCATCCTGGTGGCACAGCTCGCACTCACCGTCCCGCTCGTGATCTCTTGCGTCGTGGGATACCGCCAGGTAGAGACTCTCGGCAACTTGGACTTTGGATTTGAAACCGAGCGATTGCTGGTAGCCCAGGTAGACCTACCCGCCTATCGCTACGAGCATGCGGTCGAGCGCAGTGAGTTCTACAGTGCTGCGGTAGCGGAAGTACGAAGCATCCCGGGCGTGACCGTTGCTGCTGCCGGCCAGAACGTGCCGATCGGCGCCTTTTACCGGAGCATGTATCGCCCATTCTTGATCGAGGGACGCGAAGCCGAGGAGGGAAGCGAACGCGGCCCGCGGGGCTTTGAGGTAGTCTCACCCGAGTACTTCGATGCGATCGGCGCGCCGCTCCGACGTGGTCGCGCGTTCACTGCCGCGGACGGCCCCGGTGACCCCGCGGTTGCTCTAGTTAATGAGGCGCTGGTGCGACGCCACTGGCCGGGCCAGGATCCAGTGGGTAAACGACTGATCCCCGACACGGTGAGCGGCCAATGGGACACGGAGGCTCCCGACTTCGTGACCGTCGTAGGCGTAGTGGCTGACTTTGGCGCTACGTTCTACGGTGACCCACCCAATCCCGCCGTCTACCTGTCGCACCTGCAGCAGCCACCGTACGACATCAAGCTGATCGCGCGTACGGCATCAGATCCGTTGAGCATTGCTCCCGCATTGCGTGCCGCTGTCACGCGAATCGACGCCGGCGTGCCGCTGTCACAGATTCGTACCGGCGTAACTCTCATCGACGATTGGCTGCAAGAGAGCCGCACGGTAGCTGCTTCGCTCGGCGTGCTGGGATTACTGGCGTTGGGCATGGCGATGGTGGGCCTGTATGGCATGGTGGCCTATTCGGTGGCACAACGCACGTTCGAGCTCGGCGTGAGGATGGTGCTGGGCGCAGATGTCGGTGCCGTTCGCTGGACCGTGATGCGGTCCTTCGTCACGCTGGCGGGTGCGGGATTGTCAATCGGCCTGGTTATCTCCGGTATCGGCGCGTTGATCGTCCGCTCACAGCTCGTGATGCTCAGGATACCGATCTTCTCTACGGTGACTGGACTGATATTACTGCTGGGCGGCATGGTGTTGCTGGCGAGTTACTTGCCGGCTCGGCACGCCACCAGCATCGAGCCGGTGCAGGCGCTGCGGTGTGAGTAGGGGGATGTTTCCCGCCGGGGCAGTCCAGGAAACCATGGGTGGCGAGCGAACCGGACCTAGCCGGTAAGGCGGACATGGGAGGTCTTCCTATCTACTGTACTCACGCCAGTGCTATCCCGACCGCAATACCCACTCCATAGAACAGGTGGTTGGCCAGGCTGGAAAGTGGAGCCCTAATGCCTTCGGGAGACCGCCTGCCAAACACTCCCAATCCCATGGAAGGGAAGACGAAGAAGTAGGAGGCTACCGTCGTCGCGACGCCATAGGCCAGGGCCCATACCGGTGATGCGGGCCCTCCGACCAGCAGATCCCAACCGAGCACGTAAGGGACCGCGAGGCCCACGCCGATGGTGTAGTGCGTCACATAACCGTAGAGCATCTCGTTTGCGACCTGTTCCATCTCGCTTGGATGCTCATAGAGGAAGCACCCGTGTGCCCAGCCCACGGCCATCCGCCCAATCATCCCCACGTCTATTCTCAAGAGCATCCCAGCTCGGGCAAAGAGATGGTTCAGCGAATCCATCGCCAACGTCCCCAACACTCCGGCTACGACTCCGGTTACGACGAGATCCATCGCCCCTCCAATGCCCGCATATGCGATACCAAGCTGCCCAGACTGGTCAGCCCACCTGTACTCCCGAGGTTCGTACCGCCGTCACCAACGTTGACTTCGCGAAAGGTGTATCTGAGGCGTGCTGCGCGCCGGAGCTCGCCACCCACCTTATAGGAACTAGCATCGTCGAGGTAGCCGTCAACAGCCTCATCCGGAGCGAGCTCACGGAGCAAATGGTCGAGCATAGTGCGAAATGACACGCTGGCATGACGGATCCAGCCGTGATGCCCTGATTCAATCGCGCCTACGTCCTCGCGATACGCCATCGCCAACTCCGGGTTCACCGTCTGCAGACGCGACTCTAGCTCTGATCGGTATTGACCGCTAATCGGACCCCCGATATGTTCATTCCTCGCAGGAAGTTACGGCTTCCCGCGCCCTGGTGGTGGAACTGGTAGACACGCTGTCTTGAGGGGGCAGTGGAGAGATCCGTCCCGGTTCGAATCCGGGCCAGGGCATGCCGCGGATGCCCGCGGACGCAAGCGGATGAACGCGGAGCCGATCGCAAACATCCGCGCCGATCCGCACCGTTCCGCGTCAATCCGCGGTGCGCCACCGTAGCTCAGTGGTAGAGCTCTCGATTCGTAATCGAGTGGTCGACAGTTCGAATCTGTCCGGTGGCTCTCTTCCCCCCCGATACCTGCCACAAACGCGCATTCCCACACCAACCTGGCGAGCACAACCCGTGGGTCTGATCTTTGAGTTAGACCAAGGCTCCATCCAAACCTACGGGTTGCTGGCATGCGGTTCACCTGCGTTGGACATCGGCACGGAACTGCCTTCGGATCCACGCTGAGACATTTGGCGCGGACGGCAGCGGTGTGCCGTGCCGCTGCGTTGATGGCCTCATCAATCGCGATTATGTCACCAAATGCGGCTGCCGCGCAGCGCGTTGCAGTCGACATGAAGATCGGCGTAAGTAGAGCCCTCCTGGACGTCGGTCCAGGGCCATCCATGGTCGACCCAGGCAAGGCCCGTACTGCGGTGACGGTTGGATCGGGCGTGGAGTTGTCGCTCACCAACGCAGTCGCGGCGCGCGTCGAGCTGCTGCTCGCGCCCAAGGGTAAGGGAAACACCCTCAGGTCGAGTTTCCACGGCCCCTATGAGTCATACCTGCGCTCTACCTACATCGAGATGCCGCTCCTAGTCAGTGTCGGGTTGCCGCTACGCGGGTCGTCATTGCGCGCGCGAATACTGAGTGGAGCTGCGCCGGCGTTCGAGGTGAGCTGCAAGATCTCAGCCGTGCCCCCTCCAGGAACGACATTGAGCAGGGATCGTCCGGCGTGGCCGTGTGACGACGACTACTCGTGGACCGATTGGTTTGACTTCGGAGCTGTCGTCGGCGCCGCAGTCTCGGTCGAGCTGCGCGCAATCACGTTCAGTATAGAGGGGCGCTACACGCACGGTCTTTCCGACGTGTCAGGCGTCGCATTCCCGGCCGATCAAGACGACTACGCCGCGATCAAGAACCGTGTTGTAGCTGTTTTCCTAGGCGTTTCGGCAAGGCCGTAGCCGGACAGCCTTGGTTTGGGTCGAGTGGCTCTTGATGTCGCGCAGACTGCTGTTGCGAAGGCCACAAGAAGGCCCCCCGCCTCACGGCGAGGGGCCTAGCCAAATCCGGATCGGGATGACGCCTACCCGTTCTGATTCTGATGTTCGTTCTGGTGCTGGTGCGCCCAGCCGAACTTGAGAACCGGGGGCATCTTCACGCGACCGTTGCCGGTAGCCACGGCACCTTTGATCGTAGCGTCCGGATCAAAGAGCAGTCCGACCTCCACTCCGTTGCCCTCACCGTCGTCCTCAACGACCAGATCGATGTCGGCCTTGATGCCGGTGTTCTGAGCCGACGGGATCTCGACATCATACGGCTCGCCGCCCACGAAGTCGGATCGTCCCACACTGAACGGGTCGATGAAGACCACGCTCGCCGAATTGACGAACAACCTTACCTTGTGGTATTCGCCAACTGGTACGCTACCAGCGGCGATCACGATCGGCGATTCACCTTCGGTCGGGAGTGCCATCAGATCCAGCTCAATCCAGTCTTCTTCCTCGAGTGGAAGCGAGATCCAGGGATCCTCGCATTGCCCGTCGCCGTTTTGCTCGCTGGCTTCCTCACAGTAGGGCAGCAACTGAATTCCCGTGATGACGACCACTAGTGATTCGATGTTCGTCCTGTCGACGCGCCCCATCGACCCGTTCGATGCCAGCGCATCGGGGGCCGCCACCACCTGACTCAGAATCGCATCGGCCGTCTGCCCCAACGTGATCTGCACCTCCCCCATCCCATCGCCGATCGCAGTGCTCTCAACGCACGCACCCGCGAGCAGGGCGGTTGCGGTGGCAAATGCTACCAGTTTCAATGTCCGTGGTATACCCATTGGTTCATCTCCCTAGTTCAACTTGCCAAAAGAACCCGAGTGATCTGTGCTTCCGTCTAGAGACCACTCAAGCCTCGGAAAGGTAACGCGGCCAAGTGCGACCGCGCGGTCACAGGACGGCTAGCCTCCAGCTGATCCCGGCAAGCAGGTCCGGCGTGGTCTCAGTCAGGCCCGCCGAAATGTTGAAACTCATTGTGGTTCTGCGCCCGACCTTGGTGATTCCGGCACCGACGGACATGCTGCCGTCGAACCCCTCGATGATCGGCCGCGCCCCCGCCAGCATCGCGGAGCCGCCCCAACCGCTCCGGTCCAGATACGCCAAACTCGCCGAACCGATTATCCCGTCTCGCAGGCTAAGGTCAGTCAGATCGCCGAAGTGCCAGTAGGAGACGTCTGCCGATAGCAGAGTCGACGATCCCAACATCTGCGACAGTCCCAACGACGCTCCGTAGTCCCACTGGCCTGTGCCGTAGCTGCTAGTGTCGGTGACGGGTACCTTCACCCCGCCGCCAAACACGATGCCAGTCCCCGATCCCGGAGACAGAGACACACTGAGGTTCAGTGTCGGATCGCCCATCACTGCCTCGTAGCCAGTGACAGATGACGTCGGCACATCCAGCTGACTCGCTGACGCAACCCCGGACTCGCTGAACAGCGGTGCGGCCACTGCGCTGCTGTTCCGACCAGCTCCACCCGGTCCCCCGTGACGCGCTGCAGCGGAATCGGCCACGGTACCGCTCAGAGACCCGCCGGTGGGCAGGTAGCCCACGCCTGTCTCCGCAATCAACGTCGTGTTCTGGCTGAGCAGTGGGACCGTGCCCCTTAGCGTCACCGGCCCCGCGCTGAGCGCGAGGCCGTTCGAGAAGGTGAAGCTCGTTGTCCGTTCGGTGAAGACGTAGTTACCGCTGGCTACCGACAGTGCGCCCTCGTAGTGGATCGCTTGCCCGTGCGCTCCGGGTGCGAACGCGGCCAGCGCTAGAATCCCTACGAACCACCGAGGAGGAGTCATGGCAGGGCAAGCTCCTGCAGTGCCTTCTGGGCCTGCTCGAGCTCACGTACCATGTTCCTCACCCGCTCGTGCAGCCGCTGCATCTCGCCCTGCTTCTGATTGGCGAGTTGCGGGTCGTTCTGCAGCTGCTCCATGTGTCGGAACATCTGCTGCATCTGCTGGCCCGCCTGCTCCATCTGTTGGCCCATCTGCTGGTACTCATTGCGAACCCGATGCTGGAGCATCTGTCGGTTCATCTGCTGCACCTGACTCATGACGCCTTCCATCTGCTGCTGCATCTGTTGCATCTGCTGAGCCTGTTGCATCTGCTGCATCTGTGCCTGCTGTTGCTGCTGCCTCTGTTGCTGCTGTTGAGCGCTCTGCGCCGCAGTCATGGCGGGTATGGCCAGCGCTGCTGCAGCGAGCACCACTATGGTCCTTTTCATCGGTTCCTCCCGGTTTGCATCGCTTTGACTTACTCGGTTCGGCGATCGCTTCGTAATAGAGACCACTCGGACTCCTCAGAGGTAACTGTGACGGAGATCACAGGCGTCGTGACCTCACTTGGGAGACCGTCCTGAAGGTTGTAGTTTGCGGCGTTACCTTTTCGTGCGCGAGGCAGTCTCTTGTCTGAGGGCGCTGAACTCAGTGACGCGACGTTGGTGCGCCGGATCCTGGCGGGCGAGCCCGATTTGTACGGGATCCTGGTCGAGCGGTACCGGCGCGAGTTCGGGCGCTACGCCTCCGGAATGCTCGGGGGCAACGTCGACGACGCGGCCGACGCGCTGCAGGAAGCCTTCATTCGCGCCTTCGACTCGCTGAGTACGCTGGGGGAGCCTGAGAGGTTCAAGGCCTGGTTGTTTCGGATCGTTTCAAACCAGTGTCACAACGTCCGCAAGCGAAACAGGCCACACCTCTCACTCGAAGGCATAGAAGATCCGCGGCACGTGCCGGCCGAAAAAGAGATCGCGAACAAGGAGCTGAGCGAGTTGATCAGGCAGGCGATCGAGCAGTTGACGCCGGAGCAGCAAGAGGCCTTCGTGATGAAGCATGTAGAAGGCCGCTCGTACAGCGAAATGAGCGAGCTACTCGACGTTGGTCAGGACGCTTTGAAGATGCGCGTCCACCGCGCCAGAGACGAGTTGAAGCAGAAACTGGAAGGACACCTTTGAGCGTGCACGATCGGTTTGAAGAAAACGTCCAGCGCTACCTCGACGGAGAGGCGGTTGAGGGGCTGGACGAGCGTGCGCGCGCGCAAGCCGACGGGCTGAGCGAAGCGATCGAGGATTACGCCGCGCGGGTTCAGGTGCCGGGTCCGGAACTGGATCGAGCGGTGATGGCAGTGGTGCGGTCTCGTAAGGCGCCTTCGGAGTCACGCTCGTTCTGGCGCTGGTTCATGCAACCTCACGCCGTGAACATACGACCGGCACTCGCCGCGGCCGCAGCGTTGGTTCTTGCCGTGCTGGGCGCTGCAGTCGTGACACTGCGACAGGTGGATCCTGCAGTCGAAGCGACCGCGGAAGCCGGCACGATCCTGGTCCGCTTCGAGCTGGTTGCTCCCGACGCGGAGCAAGTTACGCTTGCGGGATCGTTCAATGACTGGAGCCCGGAGGGAATAGCGCTCACCAGAAGCAACGAGACAGGCCTGTGGACCGGCACCGTGGCGCTACGGTCGGGTGAGCATCAATACATGTTCGTGATCGATGGATCACGCTGGATCCCCGACCCCGGCGCGCACGCCCAAGTTGATGACGGTTTCGGTCAGGAGAATAGCGTGATCATAGTTGGACCAAGGGGGGTAGTGCGCTCATGAGACTGGCCCGAAACGTTGCTGCGTTGGCCTTCATGGCCGTTATCAGTTCTGCCGCGGCTGGTGCCCAACAGGTTCAGGTGCGCGAGCTGTTGCTGGCTCGGGGCGCGCCAGCGGATTTCGCCGACCAGATCGCCGACATCGTCGCGTCAGCCGAGTCTGAGGCGCTACCGATCGACCCGTTGGTCTCGAAGGCGCTCGAGGGTTGGGCTAAGCGCGGCCGCGTACCGCCAGACCGCGTCATCACAGTGATGAACCAGGTCCACGAACGCCTCAGGATGGGCCGCGAAGTGATCGTGGGCGCCGGGTTCGACCCGCCTCCGGGCGCCGTCGTAGCAGCGGCGGCCGGTGCGTTCGGGCGAGGTATGAGCCGGCAGAACGTGTTGGACATCATGGAAGCGGCACCCGAACCCAGTGCGGCAGCGACGGGCCTCACCGTGGCTGCGGCGCTTGCTGCGCAGGGATTGGAGCGGGCTGCTGCGGTCAAAGCTGTCAGGGATGCGTATCGGGCCGGTCGGCCGTCTGAAGAGGTGCTCGAGTTTCCCTCAACCGTGACCGGGCTCCGGGCCCGCGGCGAACCGATGGCCGGGATTGCACGCCGCATTCTCGAGGGCGGAGGCCTTCCCACACCGATGCAGGGCATGGGAGGCCCCGGAGGGCGGCCGCACGGAGTGCCACCGGGCCACCCAGGAGCCGGCAACCAGGGCAAGAAAAAAGGCAAGACTACCCCACCGTGAGGTGCGCCGCACTGGTCGGTGCGTCGTGCATCGTGCTGGTTTCGACGGCCAGCGCTCAGGAGTTGTCGCTGCTAGTTGGGGGAGTCAGCGCTCGATACGCCGATTCCGTGTCGGGAACGGCGGGTATCGTCTCCGCGCGCTTGGCCGGATCTTCTCCTGTCGCAGCCGGCGTCATCGATGCCGGCTTTTCCAGGTTCTCGTCTGGTGAGTGGGTCACCCAAATCTCAGGCTACGGGACTGCCCTGGCCCGTTTGGCTCAGGGGATCAGTGTCGGAATCGTCGCAGGTGGGAGCGCCAACCACACCGAGGGCAGCATCTGGGTGGGAGAACTCTCGGCAGGAACGATGCTGGCCGTCTCAGCCGGCGGTTTCCTGGCGAGCGCCGGATTGGCCCTGGGCGGAGTGAGGACCATCGAAGACACTGCATTCAGCAGCGTGACTGCCAATGCCCGCGTGGGGCGCGTCTTCCGTGGCGGTTTCTCCATGGGCGCCGGCGTTAGGCGCGTGGCGAGCGACACCACTCAGTACGCGGACTTCAATCTCGAGGCCGGTCTAACCGCTACCAGGCTGCGGGCGAACCTGAGTGCTGGTGCGCGAGCCGGCGACCTGGCAGACGACCCCTGGGCACAGGCCCGCTTGGACTACGCTGTATCACCGCAGGCAATGATCGAGGTCGCGGCTGGGCGCTACCCTAGAGATCTGACCGGCTTCACTGACGGGCTGTTTGGCAGGGTGGGTGTAAGGATCGCATTGACCCGCGCCGCGCGAAACACCGGTGTCGCACCGCCCCCAGTAGTGATTGAGCAACTGGAAGACGGACAGGTGCGGCTCTCGTTCGGCGTTGCGGAGTCGGCAGATCGACTCGAGATCGCCGGCGATTGGAATGGATGGGAGCCCATGGCGCTGAGGCGGAGCGATTCAAAGCGGTGGTGGGTAGTCTTGCGGCTAGACCCGGGGATTCACCGTTACTCACTGATTGTCGACGGCGATACGTGGCAAGTCCCTCCTGGAGTACCCACCGAGCCGGACGATTTCGGTGGGAAGGTGGCGCTGATGGTAGTGCGTTAGGGCGCTGTGGCTGCTGCCACACTCCTGGTCGGCAACCTCCCAACGAAGCACATTCCTGGCACGAAAGCCCTTCGCACTAAAGCAACGGTCACGTGACCCAAGGGGAATCCGGATGAAAGCGACGTCCCTGATTGTCGGCCTCACACTCCTGGCTGTGTCTCCACTGGCTTCGCAAACCGCCGTGCCGGTCGCCGACGGTGTCGTGGTATTGCAGACGGCGGATAGCACAGACAGGGCACCTCTCAACGCGGGGTGGGTCGAATCCGCTGACTATCTGCTTCTCGTCGACGGCGCTGAGCCGAGTAACGCCGTTGCGGCAAAGCCAGGCAGGTTCCTGGTCGACACCTACGGGAGTCACAGAGTGAAGACCGTGACCTCTTGGTCAGGTACGACGCGACTTGGTGTCAGCAACAGGCCCACTGCGTACGTCGGGACTGGTTTGATCGACTTCGCTACCAACGCTGTACTCGGTGACGGCGAGCGGCTCGTTCAGCTCATTCGAGTGGTCGACGACAGTGCCAGGGCGGTGGCACTGTTCGTCGCAGACGCGAGCGTTCTGTTTGCCGGTGACCTGGTGGGTCGCGGTCGTGGCGTAGCTGCACTCCCAACCGACGAGTGGATCCAGGCGCTCGAGCGTCTGGAACGGCTCAAGCCGCGCATAGTCGTTCCGGGCCGAGGGCCGCTCGGTGATTCCACCACGCTGCGCGACGCCCGTCTGGCATTGATCGAAGTCAGGAACCAAATCGTTGAGGCGGTGGAGGAAGGGAAGACGCGAGACGACGCAATTGACGCCGCCGGTTCCGTGCGCCGCGCGAGCCTTCCCGAGGGCACGGCGGAATCGGTGTATGACGAGTACGTTGGCGTCCGACCGGCGACGCGCTTTGTGCGACAACTCGGTCTCCGCGAGGGACCGACCCCGACCGCCGACACGCCGGGCTGGACTCGTCCCACCAGAGTTGTCGTTGCCGACCTGTGGCCTGGCAGAACTGAACAGATCAGGCGCGTTGCTCCTGGAGTCGAGGTCGTTGTCGCAAGGGATCCACGGGAGGCGGCGGACTTGGTGGAAGATGCTGACGCAATACTGGGATGGCTCACGCCGGAGATACTGAACCGCGCCAAGCGACTGCGCTGGGCGGCGCTCTATTCGGCCGGTGTCGAGCGCTACGTGGCTATGCCGGGGTTTGCCGAGAGCGACGTGGTTCTGACGAACGGGCAGCGCATCTTCGCGCCTGGAGGTGCGGAGCACGTACTCGGCATGGTCCTCACGCTGAGTCGCCGATTACATATCGCCCACGCATTGCAGCGCGAGTCGCGCTGGGACAACGCGCCTCTCACGGGCACCTCACCGAACTCGGGTCAAGGGAGTGAGCTAGTTGAACTGCGCGGTCGGACTCTCTTGGTTGTGGGCCTGGGCGGCATTGGCACTGAGGTTGCGCGGCTGGCGCATGGCATCGGCATGCGAGTGATCGCTACCCGGGCGAGTCGACGCGAAGGCCCTCCGTTCGTGAACTATGTCGGACTCTCATCCGAGCTGCTTACGCTTGCGGCCGAAGCCGACGTGATCGTGAACTGTGTCCCCCTCACGCCTTCAACCGAGAACATGTTCGACGAGGAGTTCTTCCAGGCGACGAAACAAACGGCGTACTTCGTAAACATCGGACGCGGCAAGACCGTCGATACCGCCGCTTTGACTCGCGCCCTTCGCGATCGTCGTCTTGCGGGCGCCGGTTTGGACGTCACCGAGCCGGAACCGCTACCGCCGGATCACGAGCTGTGGGGCCTTCCTAACGTCATCATCACGCCACACGTGGGCGGGGATTCGGATGCTCACATGGAGCGGATCTGGCTGCTGTTTCGGGAGAACCTGCGGCGGTTCGTGGCGGGAGAGCCGTTGCTATCAGTCGTGAACAAGCGCCGAGGATATTGAACGGGCGAGAACACCCGTGACTGGGGTCGGAACAGCCGCTGTGTAAACGATCGCTGGCCCTCGGCTGTACTGTACTGCAAAGGGGTGTTTGCCGCATGCCGCAGAGTCGTGCCTCCGACGAGGAGCTGGCCCGACGCGCCAGAGGAGGGGACCAACTTGCCTATCGCTACCTGGTTGACAGGTATGTCCGGCCGGCATTGGCCGTGGCCTGGGAGTTCACAGACACGCTCGAGGATGCGGAGGACATCGTGCAGGAGGCGTTCAGGCGGGCAGTGGCTGCTCTCGAGCAGTTTGACACAAACCGCCCGTTTCGACCCTGGTTCTTCACCATTCTCAGGAACGTGGCTCGAAGCGCGGCGAGCGCGAGAGCGCTACGGGTGCACGAGGCCCTGGATGAGACGGTACCTGACGAAGAGCCGACGCCGCTCGATCTGGTCGAGAGCATAGAGCTGCAAGCCAGGTTGGACATGGAGCTGGAGGCTCTGTCGGAGATGCAGCGGGTGTGCTTTCGGCTCTGTGTCCTGGAGGGGTTGAGTAGCGCTGAGGTAGCAGAGGCGCTGGGGTTGAACGACGCTACTGTGAGAACGCACGTCTTCCGGGCGCGGAACGCGTTGCGCACGGCGATGGAGCCATTCAAGGAGGAAACATGGGATCGATGAAACGGCCGCGCGAGCAGCGAGGTTTGTTCTCTCGTCTCCCCGACGATCCCGGTTATTGGCAGATGCTAACCGATAGGATCGTAGACGACGGTGTTCCCGTGCTGCAGGCGCGCAGGGAAGAAAGTCGCAAGTGGTGGTCGGGTATGGCCCGGTTCTCTACTGTCTTGGCTGTCGGTGCGTCGGCGGCAACCATCGGGACGCTGTTGTTGATGCCGGCGGGAACCCCGGCGATTACCCCGGTCCAGATGGCGCATGCGTACGGGCTCGCGCCGGATGATGCCCTCGCCGCAGCGCTGGTCTCGGGAGAAGCTCCGCCTTCCATGGAGACCTTGATGGCCGTACGAACCGCAGAGAGAGATCGATGAGAAACGCAAAACACTTGATCCACGCCGCGATTGGTGCCGTGTCGATTCTGGTTATCGGCGTAGTGTTTGGGGTGTTGTTGGATCGCATAGTTCTTCATCCGGGTGCACCGGCGAGCCACTACCCGCCGGCGGCTCTGGACCTCGACGCAAGCCATGAGGGGTTCCTCCGAGAATTACGTACCGATGTGGGGCTCAGCTCGGAGCAGGCAGGTCGGGTACGCGAGATCCTGAGCCGACACCAAGGTGCGGTGAACGAAGCCTGGTCTTCCGTCCACTCGCGGCTCGAGGCCGCCATCGACAGTGTAACCAGGGAGATCGAGGCGATACTCGAACCAGGACAGCGCGAGAAGCTCCACGGGTGGCTCATGGAACGGCATGGAGAATCCGTGACACACAGACTGCGCGAGAGCCACTGATGACCAAGAAGACCTGGATAGGGCTGTTGGCCGTCGTCACAGTCGTGGCGGTTGGATCCTGGTACTTGGGTAGCAGCGCGACTGGAGCAGCCGCCGTTAACGCCACGGAAGCGAGCTATCGCACGGTCGCCATCGAGCGAAGGAACATCAGCTCGACGGTCCTCGCCACGGGAGTGATCCGGCCTCGGGTGGGCGCCGAGGTCCGGGTGGGCTCGCGGGTGTCGGGCATTCTCAAGCAACTGCATGTGACCATCGGCGATTTGGTGCAGGCTGGCGACCTCCTCGCAGTCCTCGATCCCACCGAGTTTCGAGCCCGTCGGGACCAGGCTGCAGCGCAGCTGGAGACCGCGATTACGCAGCGGGACTTCGCTGCGTCGGAGCTGGACCGAGCCCGCCAAATGCACGCAGAGGCGGTGATCACCCAGGCCGAGTTCGATGCCGCAACCAGCGCACACGGAATGGCTGCGGCGCAGGTGAAACAGGCCGAAGCCGCATTGGAGTCGGCCGAGATCCAGTTGGGCTACACGCGGATTACTGCGCCCATCGGTGGCGTTGTGGCGTCTGTGTCCACGCAGGTGGGTGAAACAGTGGCCGCATCCTTTGCCAGTCCCACCTTCGTCACGATCATCGATCTCGACCGGCTGGAGGTGCGGGCATACGTCGACGAGACTGACATCGGTCGAGTAGAGGTGGGTCAACCGGCAACCTTCACAGTCGACACTTATCTCGACACCGACTTCGAGGGCACGGTCACGGCGATTCAACCGGCCGCAGAGATCATCGACAACGTGGTGAACTACGTGACCTTGATCGAGATCGGACCTACCGGAGGAAAGACCCTCCGCCCCGAGATGACCACATCGGTGAACATCACGTTGGACGGCAAAGAGAACGTGCTGGCTCTCCCCAACGGTGCTGTTCGCAGGGACTCGGAAGGCGTGTTCGCCTACGTACCTGGTCCGATGGGTCCGGAGCGGACGGCGATCAGAACCGGGTACAGAGGCAGCGATTTCACAGAGGTGCTGGACGGCCTCCAAGAAGGTGACGAGGTACTGGTTGGCAGTGTAGCGAACAGGAACTAGGCCCGGAGCTTCGGGCCCATTGCTGAAAGAGCGAGGTCTTGGTGACGGCGAATCAGATAGTAATCGAGCTGGATCAGGTGAACAGGAGCTATCGCAAGAACGCTGGGGAAGTTCGTGCGTTGGTCGACGTGACCGTGCGTGTGGATGCAGGGGAGTTCGTGGCGGTTGTTGGTCCGTCGGGGTCGGGAAAATCCACCCTAATGAACATAGTGGGCTTGCTGGACCGTCCCGACTCGGGCAGTTATCGCCTGGACGGTGGTGACGTTGCCTCATTCACCGCCGACGAGCTGGCTCGGCTGCGCAACGAGAGAATAGGCTTCGTGTTCCAGACGTTTCATCTCCTCCCCAAGACCACGGCGCTCGAGAACGTAGAGCTGCCGCTCATCTACTGCTCGCGGTCGGACATCTCTGGACTCGGAGCCCGGGCGCTGGAACAGGTTGGCCTAGCAGACAGGGCGAAGCACTTGAGCGGAGAGCTCTCGGGTGGAGAGCAGCAACGCGTGGCTATCGCCAGGGCACTGGTGAACGAGCCGGAGTTGATCTTGGCCGATGAGCCCACGGGTAATCTCGATACCCAGGCGGGTCTCGAAATCCTGGCGATCTTCCAGGAACTGAACCGGCAGGGAAAGACTGTCGTGCTCGTCACCCACGATTCGTCAGTTGCTGCCATGGCCAATCGTGTCATAGAGATCGTGGACGGGCGCATCGTGTCTGACCGCACCACGGATGCACCCAGGGATGCGCGCGAAGAACTGGGGGTGGCCTCATGAAGCCGCTACGACTGATCAGGCACGGCCTGCGCGGTATGGGACGGCACCGCTTGCGGACTTTCTTCATGATGCTGGGCACCTTCATCGGAGTGCTCGCCCTGACCGTTGTGGTGGCCATCGGCCAGGGCACCCGCGACGCAATCTTGCACAACGTGGAGCGCCTGTTCTCCGGGTCCAGCATATTCCTGACGGCCGGCGGTGGCGGCATGATGGGTGGCCCCCGCGCCGGCCCCACCACGACACTCGTCATCGACGACTTGGAGGCGATCCAGAGCACGGTTTCCGGTATCCGGGTCTGGGATCCGATGGTACAAGCCGGCGCGCGCGAAGTCGTGTACCAGGGAGCCAGCAGCACCGTTCGAGTCTTGGGTCACTCGTCCAGGCACGAAGAGGTGTGGAATCGTGGCGCGAGCCGCGGAGCCTTCTTCAGCGAAGCCGAGGTGCGCAGCTCTGCACGTGTAGCGCTCGTGGGAGAGACGCTTGCGCGCGACCTGTTTCGGGGCGCCGATCCGATCGGTCTGCAGTTGCGCATCGGCACCGTGCCGTTCGAGGTCATCGGAGTGCTGGACTCGATGGGTATCGACCCGCACGGATGGGATAGGGACAACGAAGCGATCGTGCCGTACACGACGGCAATGCGCAGGCTCATGAACGTGGATTACATCGGCACGGCCAAGCTCCTGGCCGACCCACACGTCGATCTCGACGCTGCTGTTCTCGCCATCGAGGGTCTGCTACGCGAGCGCCACGCTCTGGCGGAAGACGAGCTCAACGACTTCCACATGATCACGCCGAGGCAAGTCGAGGAGATGGTCGGCTCGATGAATCGCGTGTTCACTCTGTTTCTGCCCCTCGTGGCCGGTGTATCCCTGCTGATTGGAGGGATCGTGGTGGCTAACCTGATGCTCATGGGTGTGAATGAACGGCGCAGCGAGATCGGGCTGCGCAAAGCCGTGGGCGCGAGGGTACGCGATATCTGGGTTCAGTTCCTGTTGGAGTCTTCATTGGTGACGGTGATTGGCGGTATCCTTGGGCTTGTCGTGGCCGCCACCGCGCTTGCAGTAGTGGCAGCTCATGGGATGGAGATTCCCCGCGCCATGCCGTGGGAGGCTGCCACCCTGGGGTTGGGTGCCGCCGTAATTGTGGGGGTGATTGCTGGCGTGGCTCCCGCGCGCCGGGCATCCCTGCTGGATTCGGCAACCACTCTACGAGAGTGACTGCAGCGGTGAGATGAGACTCGCCCGCAATCTGATTCTCTCCATCAAGGCACTGGTTCGCCACCGGATACGTACGGCCCTGGCGCTCTCAGGTATGGCGGTTGGGGTTGGCGCGGTGCTGGTGATGACGGCGATTGGCGAAGGAAGTGAGCAGCAGGCCATAAGCGAGATCGACGCGCTGGGTCGGAACCTCCTGATAGTGAGCGCTGCGGACGCTGCCCGGGTTCCGTGGCGGCAGCGAACCGTCTCCAAGGTGAACACACTGGTCCTGGCGGACGCCGATGCCGTGCGCGTGGGAGCCCCCGACGTCGCGCTGGTAGCGCCGGCGCAAGACTTCGCTCGTCGAGTCAAGTACGGAACCATCTCCACCGTGACGACCGTGCGCGGCACGTCGCCCGAATACGAGGAGGTACGCGACTTCCGCACGGTGTTGGGGCGCTACTTCACACACGAAGAAGACCATGCGTCCGCCCGCGTGGCCGTGCTTGGCTCCAGGGTGAGGGAGCTTCTCTTTCCCGAAAGAGATCCCATCGGTAAGACGGTGCGTGTTGGCAGGACCACGTTTCGGATCATCGGTGTCTTGGAGAGCAAAGGCACCACCTTGGATGGGACTTCCGAGGAAGACAACCAGGTCTTGATCCCCATCCGCAGTGCTCTGCGCCGGGTGTTCAACGTCGACTACATCAAGATGCTCTACGTTCAGGTGCGGGATGCCGATCGCATGCAGCACGCCGAACTCCAGATCGGCAACGTTCTCCGGACGCGTCACCGTACGGCCGAGTTCGGTCGCGAGGACGACTTCGCGATCCAGAACCAGCGTTTGATTCTGAGGGCTCGGCTCGAAACGATGGCGTCGTTCAGACGCATGATACTGGGTCTTGGAGCGGTGGCCGTTCTCGTTGGCGGAGTAGGATTGCTTTCCGTCATGCTCCTGGCTGTGAGAGAACGAAGAAATGAAGTGGGCTTACGCGTGGCAGTCGGGGCCCGTCGCAGAGACATCTTGACTCAGTTCTTGCTGGAATCACTGCTGTTGGGCGTACTGGGCGGGTCGGTCGGTATCGTTGCCGGCGTTACCGTGGCTTGGGTGGTGGGTAAGAGCACCGACTGGCACACCGCCGTCGACGGAGTAGCCGTGCTAGTCGGGTTGGGTTCGGCCTTCGGAATCGGCGTTCTCTTCGGCGTGTATCCCGCTCGGCGCGCAGCCGAGTTGGATCCAATCGAGGCGCTCAGGGCAGAGTAGATCAGCTGGACGGTGGCTCAGACATATACCCCGGTCCTCTGATGAACACGCCTGAACGCGCATCGGTCAACGCTCCATTCGCTACCACCGGCGCCCGCTCACGAAAACGTAATCGAAGCCTTCACTGTATTGATGCGGGTCGGCGAATGTGGCCCTGTCCGAGACACGCGCTGGATCGAAGAGGACCAGGTCCGCGACAAACCGGGACGAATGATTCCACGGTCTTGGAAACCGAAGGTCCGCGCGGGCAGGGACGTCATGCGACGTATGGCATCCTCGAGCGTCAACAGCTCGCGCTCTCGCACGAAACTGGTAAGCACCCCGGGGCGAGGATGCGCCGGGCCGCGTCGATTTGTCTGACTGGCCTCGACTTCGAGGCTGGTACCGAGGCCGACGATGCGGCCGTCGTCGACTGCAACGTCGCTCACGAACCATGGGCTGCCGGTCCCGTCGATGACTCGTGCCTCGCGGATTAGCAGATCCACCTGCTGCGCGCGGATCTCCCAAACGCCTCCGCTGAGCAACAGCATCAGGCCGACTGCGCTGAGGCGTGTCCATTGATTCGTCATCTGCTCCTCCCCAACCTTGTCTATGCGGTGGAAGGTGCCAGGACCATTGGGCCCTGCTCCGTGAGCGACGCTTTCGAGCATGCCGCTCGCACGGCCTGATTCTACTGCTTCTGAAGCATCACCGTGGTGGTCGCCGGCTCATCATCACCGTCATCGTCAAAATCGAACTCGTCGTCCGCCTGGAATAGGGTCGCGCTAGTCGCGGTCAGCTGCTGGATATCGAGGTTCGAAGGATCGTTTGGCGCGTCGTCGGGAGTAATCGTGAGAACACTCCCCATGACTGTGAACATCCCGTCCTCGACATCGGTGACCTGCGGGGGCCCCACCTCGGTAAACGTGATCGTGTAGGTAAAGTCCGCCCGAAATGTGATGACGCCTGAGGTTCCCGGCTCAATGGATTGAACGGAGGTTCCCCCGCCGACCGGTGTGTACATCAGCGAAGTGATGTTCCAGGTCCCGAGCAGGTCGTCGGAAGTCGCCACGACTTCCACGGGATCCTCACCGCAGCCCCCTAAGCTCAACAACAGGAAAGCGGCAAGGAGCAACCCGAGTCGTGGCTGAACCGTCATTCTCGTTCGTGCGTGGTACATAGTGGTCTCCAGAAGTAGGGCGTAAGAAGGGCGAGGAACGAAGCTAATCAGACAGGGGGCCTCGTGGTATCTCGAACCTCATTCTAGCTGCGCTGGTCGAGTCACTCGGCCGCTACTTCGTGCTGAGGTTTCTGTACCACTTGCGGCCAGGTGGGTGCGGAATGCGTGGTCGCGGTGGTAGGGCGGCAGAAGACTAGGAGAAGGAGACCCCGTTGGAGTAATTTGCCTGGGGGCGATCTACTTTCGTTGTGATCGCATCACTACAAGCCCCCCAAGGTAGGAGAAAAGAAGGGCTGAGATCAGCATTGCAGTTGGCACCCAAAGCACCGCTGGAAAGACTACGTAGAGTGTATAAACGGCCCAGAGCGAAAGCACCAAACCGATTGCACCAGCTACCAAGAGTGCTCTTTCTCTGGAAACGCTAGCACCGGTGAAGCCACCTAGAAATGCACCCAGCGCGAGCCCAAATATCGTCGAGAGCCAAGTACTCATTGTGGCGGCGGCTACCCGCCGCGCCACCGCCTCCGGGGTCGCCGGATCCATCAACTCGGGTGGAGTCGGACTTATGGCATTAGCAACGAACCCGACAAGCAGAAGAGTAAATGTGCCGACAACCGCGCCTAAGATGACCGCAAGAACCTTTCGCATAGGTTGGACTCCGAGCCTTTGAGTTTCGCCGTTGGCTATTCGCCTTTCTCAAACATCACAGGAAGTTTCTTGCCGATACCTACCCGTCCTGAAGTCACGGGTCGGCGCCGCGCGGTTACTAAGGAAGCACCGCCCGTTTGCTCGGCCATCCGTCCCTCCTCATCGACTGGCACCGCCTTGAACACCGGTGTTGACAACGTCAACATAGCGCTATATGTTGACGCCGTCAACATGATTCCCCACTTTGAGGCGCATGATCGATCAGGCCAACACCTACCATCACGGGGACCTACGAGCCGCCCTGCTCGACGAAGCCGCCGTCATGATTGCCGAGGGAGGCGCTGAGAGCGTGACGATGCGGGCAATCGGTGGGCGCCTCGGGGTGTCTCGGGCCGCACCGTACCGGCACTTCGCGGACAAGAGGGCGCTGCTGGAAGCTGTCGCCGCCGCCGGGTTCACCCGTCTCAAGCACCGCTTGGAGGTCATCGACGTTGCCGCACCGCGATCCAGCGTCGAACGGTTGCGGCGCTTGGGTGAGGAATACGTGCACTTCGCACTCGAGAATCCTGCGCACTACCGCCTGATGTACGGTAAAGAGGCGGTGACACGCCTAGACCACCCCGAGCTACGGGAGGCCGCGAACGCCATCTACGAGCAACTGGTGAGCGTGATCCAGGCTCACCAGCGACGCGGCGGAATCAAGCGACAGGATCCTCGAGCGCTGGCCTACGTCGCCTGGAGCGCCGTACACGGGCTAGCTTCACTCCTGATCGACGGACAGATCCTGGCTCCCGTCCACGTTGACGAGCTTATCCGGAAGACGACGCAGACATTGTTGGACGGCGTGCGGGTCCGCCGACGTTAGCGAAGTGACCTCCATGCTTGTCTTCACCTCCGACCGCGAGCGACGGCTCTGGTTCTGGACGCTGGTCGTCATGGTGGCGATCTACTCCAGTTTGGGACCGTCGCAGCTGTTGGCCGAATGGCTGCGCGAGCGCAATCTGCTGCGGATCTCGCTCGGTGCGGTGCTGCTCCTGGGGGCGGCAATCATCGTATGGCGCTGGGCGAAGATGCGCCCCGGGTGGCGCGAGATCGGTGTGGGATTCGGCGTCACCTTTGCGTACCTGTGGGCGTTGGCCAGGGTTGGCGTTCCACCGGAAGAGCGCACCCACTTGATCGAGTACGCCGTGGTTGCGGCGTTCATGTATCAAGCGTTAGTGGAACGCCGCCGGAACGGCCGCACGGTTCCAGCACCGGACGCTGTCACGGTGCTGGTGACGGCCCTTCTGGGCTTGATCGACGAAGGCATTCAGTGGCTTCTCCCCAATCGCGTATTCGACGTGCGTGATGTCTTCTTCAATTTTCTGGCCGGGGTGATGTTCATCTCCGTGGCCTTGTCACTGGCGCTGGTACGGCGGCGCAAGGCAGTGGCCGACCCGCGCGGAGCACCGTGGCCGGATATTCTGCCAAGACGATGGATCCTGCCGCGACTTGCCGTCTGTGCCGTACCGCTTGGGATTGCCGCATACATAGGATTTGGGCCGCAGCCGCAGCCACCCCTAGAACTGCGCTACGACGAACCCGCCGAACATTTCGAGGAGACCCTGCTCTTAGGCAACGGTCGTGTGGGCGCTTCGCTGTTCGGCGGTGTGGCAAGGGAACGCATCTACCTCAATGATGCGACGCTTTGGGCGGGGGGACCGGTGGATGCCCGCATGAACCCGCGTGCCTTCGAGCATCTGCCGGAAGTACGCCAGGCACTCGCCGCGGGAGATTGGCGTGCAGCGGATCGACTCGTTCGTCAGCTGCAGGGGAAGTTCTCCGAATCGTATGCGCCGCTCGGCACACTGCTGATGGATTTGAATCACGGCAGTGAAGCGGACGAGTATGCTCGAGTGCTGGATCTGGCAAGCGCCACAGCGACGGTCGACTACCACGTTAATGACACTCGATACACTCGGCAGGCATTCGTATCTCACCCCGACCGGATTCTAGCGATTCGCTTCAAAGCCACCGGACCAAGCGATCTGAATTTCGGGATCAGATTCGAGAGTCAGCTTCGTTACCGCGTCGTCACTGAAGACGGAACACTCTTGGCGCTAGGAGAGGCTCCGGTTCACGCCGAGCCCAGCTACCGTGGTGACATTGCCAACCCGATCGTGTACGACGAAGGTCGCGGTACTCGCTTCGCCGTGCTGGTGAGCATCGCTGACACCGACGGAACCGTGACGACAACGGGAGACGGCCTGGCGCTGGCGAATGCTTCCCGCGCTACGGTGCTGGTGTCCGTGTCGACCAGCTTCAACGGCTTCGATCGGGAGCCGGGGTTGGATGGCGTCGACGAGATCGCGATCGCGCAGGAGCAGCTGGCGCAAGCAGGAACGCGCGACTTCGATAGCCTACACGAACGCCACATCCGGGACTTTGGCGCCTTCTTCGACCGAGTGAGGCTCGACTTGGGAGCCGACCCCACACGGGGACTCACAACCGACGAGCGCCTACGCCGACACACCGATGGCGAGTGGGACCCATACTTGGAAGAGCTCTACTTTCAGTTCGGCCGCTACCTGCTAATCTCGAGCTCGCGCACGCCGGGTGTACCCGCAAACCTCCAGGGCATCTGGAACCCCCACATGCGCCCACCGTGGAGCAGCAACTACACGACAAACATCAACCTTGAGATGAACTACTGGCCGGCGGAGGTGACGAACCTGTCGGAGATGCACGAGCCGCTCCTCGGGTTCATTGAGAACCTCTCAGTCACCGGACGTCTCACCGCCGAAACTTTTTGGGGCACACGGGGATGGAGCGTGGCCCACAACAGCGACATATGGGCCATGAGCAATCCGGTGGGTGACTTCGGACAGGGTCATCCGGTGTGGGCCAACTGGAACATGGCCGGCGTTTGGCTCAGCACTCATCTGTGGGAGCACTTCGCTTTCACGCGGGATAGGGATTTCCTGGAACATCGTGCCTACCCGCTAATGAAGGGAGCCGCGGAGTTCGCTCTCGATTGGCTGATCGAAGGAGAAGACGGCTACTTGATCACGGCTCCTTCCACCTCTCCTGAGAATCTCTATCGAACACCGGACGGCTACGTGGGAGCAACTACGATTGCCACAACGGCCGACATGGGGATGATCCGCGAGCTGTTTGATGACCTGATCGCGGCCAGTGAGATCCTGGATCGCGATGCAGTGTTCAGGGAAGAGCTAAAGATCGCGCGGGATCGGCTGGTCCCCTATCGGATAGGAAGGGACGGCAGCCTGCAGGAGTGGTTCCACGATTGGGAGGATGCCGATCCGCAGCATCGGCACCAGTCACACCTGCTTGGGCTGCATCCGGGCACCCACATCGATCCCGACTTGACGCCGGATCTGGCTCGAGCGGCAAGAACCGCGCTCGAGATCAAAGGCGACGAGTCCACCGGCTGGTCCAAGGCCTGGCGCATCAACCTGTGGGCCCGTCTGCGCGACGGGGATCGTGCTCACAAGCTGTACCGGGAACTGCTCACCTATGTACCGCCCGTGGGAGATCTGCGCTACGACCTAGGTGGCGGCACCTACCCGAACATGATGGATGCACATCCGCCGTTTCAGATTGATGGCAACTTTGGGGGTACGGCGGGTGTGGCGGAGATGCTCGTGCAATCCCACGCCGGAGAGATTCGGTTGCTGCCGGCGCTGCCCGCAGCGTGGCCGAGCGGCAGCGTTCAGGGCCTACGGGTAAGAGGCGGTGGCGAGGTCGACTTGGAGTGGCAGGACGGAGCCCTCGAGTCGGTATCGCTCCGCTCTACCGTGGGGGGATCCTACCGCCTTGCCTACCGTGATGTGAGCAGAACAATCGAGCTTGCAGCGGAGGAAGAGGTGCGACTCGACGGAGATCTTGAACGGTAGGCTTGCGAGGTGATCATTGGGGAGTGCGGAAGGAGTCAGAGAATATCCCCGCCCCAAAGTCCCTCCACGAACCCGGTGGCTGGCAGGATCTCGATACCGTCGTCGGTCTTGAGGGCCTTGGGCTCACGACAGACGACGATTCGGCGTCGGACGTCGGGAAAATCGACCACGATGCTCCGCAGTCCTTTCAGGTGATCTCGCGTGATCCTGGCGCTCGATTTCGCCTCGATAGCCACTTCCATATCGCCGATCACGAAATCCACCTCGATCCCACTGGCGAGTCGCCAGTAGGAAAGGGTGCCATCGTACTCGCAGTACTGGGAGCATGCTGTGAGCTCCTGAAACACCCAGTTCTCAAAGGCCTTGCCGTAGAGCTCGGATCCGGGCAAAAGCTCTCCGCGACGCGCCAGTCGATTCACGACACCCACGTCGAAGAAGTAGAACTTGGGCGCAGCGATCACGCGGCGTTTGGGACGCTTGCGGTATGCAGGCAGCCATCTTCCGAGCAACGTGTCTTGCAGGATCTGAAAGTGGTTCTTCGTGGTGTGGCTCGACACACCACAGTCGCGCGCGATAGTTGAGAAGTTGACGATCTCACCATCGCTGAGTGCTGCGAAATCCAGGACATCCGAGAACGTAGCAAGGTTTCGCACGAGTCCTTCTGCGACCCCCGACCTACCTCATATGAAGACCTTCGTTGCCGACCTAGAGCAAACCCGAATATCCTCACTTCACGCCCCGATCGAATCATGTTATATCGTTGAGCTACAACAACTTAGAGGCTCAAGCCGGTGGCACTACGCGCTGTCGGCATCGATCGAGATCGCCGTCACGAAGCTTCATATCGGTCATTTGGAGCTTCATGTCGGTCATCTGAAGCTTCATATCGGCAATCTGAAGCCTCATATCGGCGATCTAGAGCTTCATATCGGTGATTCGAAGCTCCATATCGATGATTTTGAGCTCGATATCGCTGATCTGAAGCTTCCTCTCGGCGATTCGAAGCGCCATATCGGTCGTACGAAGCTTCATATTGGCAATCTGAAGCTTCATATCGGCGACTTGAACTCCCAGTCAGAACCACCGCTTCTCCCCTTTATATAGCATTCTTGCTATATTTCCTCTGCCTCTTTCGCATCCACGGTTAGGGGAGGGAGACTGAGCGGGCACCGTTGTCGCCCTTCGGGAGTTATAGAAGCGCATGAGTATTCCGCTACCCACCATCGAGGAAATGCGCCTCACCCCCGCAGAGATTTCCGCTCTGCAGCAAGAGGTGCGGGCGTTGGTCGCCGCGCGTAAAGCCGTGATCTTGGCGCACAACTACCAGCGGGCCGAAGTGCAGGACGTGGCTGACTACGTAGGTGACTCGCTCGGACTGTCACGCCAGGCAGCCGCAACTGAGGCCGATCTCATTGTGTTCGCCGGCGTGCACTTCATGGCCGAGACCGCGGCCATCCTATCACCGCACAAGAGAGTGCTGCTGCCGGATTTGCGCGCTGGCTGCTCGCTGGCGGCAACCATAGCGGCCGAAGACGTGCGGCGCTGGAAATCCCAGTTCCCGGACCACATCGCGGTCGGGTACGTCAACACCACTGCTGAGGTCAAGGCAGAACTCGACTATTGCTGCACCAGCGGCAATGTGATCGATGTCATCGATGCGATCCCCGAGGACAAAGGCATCCTCTTCTTGCCGGACTTCTTCCTCGGCGCGCACATCAAACGCATGCGGCCCGATCGCAAGGTCCAGATCTGGATGGGCGAGTGCCACGTGCACAAGAACATCAACAGCCGCACCGTAAACGCGAGCCGCTCCGAGCATCCCGATGCGGAAGTGCTGATTCATCCGGAGTGTGGTTGCGCCGGTCAGCTCATCTACAGCATGGGGCTGGGCGACGTTGACGCAAACGGCGTCCACATTGAGTCAACGGAGGGCATGGTGCAGAAAGCCCGCCACGGTGACGCAGACACATACATCGTCGCCACCGAAGTGGGGATACTCCATCGCATGCAGCAGATAGCCCCGAACAAGAGCTTCCTTCCTGCCGATCCCGAGGCACAGTGTGCCTTCATGAAGACGATCACACTCGAAGCGGTCAGAGATTCACTGCGACTCGATCAGCATGTAATTACAGTTCCGCCCGACATCGCAGGCCGGGCCCGGGCTGCGCTGGATCGAATGGTGAGTATTGGCTGAGAGTCGGCCGCTGGTGACACACCGCGAACTCGACATTGACATTGAAGCGGACGCTCGAGCCCTGGCGCGCCGGGCGCTGGCCGAAGACGGTGACGCTGACGTCACCAGCGAGGTTGCGGGTGCCGCCGGAATGCGCGGTTTGGGGGTCATGGAGTTCCGTGATGGTGGCGTCTTTGCCGGCCGACGCTACGCCGACGCAGTGGCTCGCCAGTGCGGGGATGTGCGCGTGGAGTGGCTGGCGAGCGACGGAGATCTGGTCGCTGCGGGTTCACATGTAGGTAACATCACCGGTGACTTGGCTCAGATCCTCCGGGCAGAACGCCCTATGCTCAACATGCTGCAGCGAGCCTGCGGTATCGCGTCGACGACCCGGACATATGTGGATGCTGTCGCCGGCACCGGCTGTGGCGTATTACACACCCGCAAGACCACGCCTGGGTTGCGTGGGTTGGAGATCAGTGCGGTGCTCGCCGGTGGAGGGCAACTGCACCGCTCCGGTCTGTCGACCGAAGTGCTGCTCAAAGACAACCACTGGCACGCACTGCGTCAGCGCGGGCTCAGCCTGAGAGGCGCTTGTGATGCGGCGAGGTCTCGCGGGATCACGGAGATCTATGTTGAGGTCGAGAGTGAAGACCAGCTACGTGAGGCGTGCGATGCCGGAGCCACTCGCCTTCTGGTGGATAACCAGACTCCAGATACATTCCAGTCATGGTGCGTCCTGGCCCGCGGATTGGCACCATCGATGGAGATGGAAGCTTCGGGCGGGATCACGCTGAGCAACGTTCGGGACTACGCACTTGCAAGCGCGGACTTCGTTTCTACGGGGGCGCTGAGTCACAGCGTAGAGGCGGCGGACCTGGCCCTGGAGATCACTGAGGTGGAAGGCTGAAACTTCCCCCTACGGCGTTTCGTTGTGTGACATAAGGAGGTCTTGCCCATGTTTGGATTGGAAGCGCTGTTATGGCTCGGTGTAACCGGGGCCGCCTCAGTATTTGGTTACATGAAATCGCGCCAGTTTGTGCGGCGCAGGTTGCGGTTCGTCGATGCTGTTCAGAACCCCGTCATTCCACTGGTTGCGGGTGGCGCAGCTTGGCTTGTCGCACTTCCAATAGCGCATTTTCTTCCCGTTATTGGCGCCGTCTCTGCGGTCGTGTTTGGAGTGGGGGTTGGGGCAGGAGTCCTGCACGGATCTAAGGATGTGAAGCGCTTGCCGGGAGGATGACGACCCGATTGCAGTAACCCAACGTTCTACTCGCTACACCTGCTTTGCGTCCCTTGCTCTATGCAAGGGACGCTTTAGTTTGACTCTTGGAGATCTAGTAAACCTCGGCCCCGGAGCTTGAATGCCGTCCCAAGCAAGAACGTCCGGAGATTCTCACACAAGTGGTCGTAGAACCGGACAGCGTCGCTCGATGCGAGAGCGGAGGGAAGGGCCGGAGCGCAGATCGGGGATGGAACGACGTCGGGTCGAGCGCAGAACCGTCACTGTGTTCGTGAACTCCGATCGACGCGAGAATGAAAACAGACGTGCAGGCCGGGATCGGAGAGGGTCGGAGCGACGCCGCATCAGCAGCCGGCGCATCAGCCTGGAGCGGCGCTCGTTCGGAGAGCGTCGCGGGCGGGCTTGGTGGGTGCTGGAGAATCCGATTACCTGACCGCGGTTCCCGCTAGGTCCTTCAGAGCCAACCTAAAGTCGGGGAACTGGAACTCGTATCCAGCGTCCAGCGCCCTCTTCGGTACCACCTTCTGCAGATCGAATAGCGCAGCAGCACCTTCGCCCAAGAAGGTCCTCAATGCAAACTCTGGTGCCCGCAAGAACGCCGGACGCCGCAGCGCCCGACCCAGTTCTTTGGCGAACTGATTCACGGTTACCGGGCTAGGGGCTGTCAGGTTGAGCGGCCCCGTGATGCCTTGGTCCAGCGCAAACAGCATTAGGCGAATCTGATCGGCGATGTGGATCCACGACCACCACTGGTCGCCGCTGCCCCAGGGTCCACCAAGTCCCGTGCGAAAAAGACCAACCAGGGGTTTGAGCGCGCCGCCGTCTGCCCCGAGAACGATCCCCGTCCGCAGTAGAGTTATTGCAGCCTCATTCCCTACTTCCAGCGCCGCCGCTTCCCAAGCGACCGCAAGTGTGGCGAGGAAATCCTGCCCCGCCGAGGAGGACTCATCCAATGTCTCGTCGCCGCGGGGACCGTAGAAGCCGATCGCGGACCCGCTCAACAGCTGCCTCGGCGGCTGTTCGGCACTACGAATGCCCGCCACCACGTTCCGTGTGACGGTCACTCGGCTTTCGGTGAGCAGTCGTTTACGTTCCACCGTCCAGCGCTGCAGCGGGTCGAAGATGCGTTCACCGGCCAGATTGATGACAGCATCGCTACCCGAAATCTCTGCCTGCCAAGGACCCGGGCTCACGGGATCTGCCTCGAGCACGCGCACCGCGGTGTTCTGCCACGGATCGCGACCGCTGCGGGTAATCACTACGCATTCGTCGCCGCGGTCCACCAGCGCCCGCACCAAGTGCATGCCAATGAAGCCCGTGCCGCCCGTGAGGAATACGCGCACGCTATATCCCGGTGGGAGTCTGGTCTTGGTCGGGATCGCTGACCAACTGAACGCGGGCGTCGACCGCGACCACTCCGGTCTCCAACGCTAGTAACGGATTGATGTCCATCTCCACCACGCGTGGATGCCGCATTGCCAGCTGTGATACCCGCAACACCATGTCGGCGATGGCCGATAGATCGCGCGGAGCCTGGCCCCGAATGCCTTTGAGCAATTCGAACAGCTTGACCTGCCGGATCATCTCGTCCGCGTCAGTATCGCGCAGCGGGCAAAGCCTGAGCACCACGTCACGCAATGCCTCCACGTAGATGCCGCCGAGGCCGAACATCACCATGGGCCCCACTCTGGGTACCCGTGTCAAGCCGACGATCGTCTCGGTGCCGGATGGGGCCATTTGTTGGAGCAGAACACCATCCACGCCTGCCCCACCCATCTCATCGGCGGAACGGCCGAACGGCGGAACGGCGGAAGATTCTTCAGTGGCATTTGCGAAGTTCCGACCTTCCGTCGCTCCGCCGAGCTTCAAGACCATCGCCCGCACCGCTCCCTCGACCTCTTTTCTGGTCTCCAGATCGAGCACAACCCCACCCACGTCCGTCTTATGAATGATCTGGGGGCTCACGATCTTGAGAGCCACAGGCAGCCCGAGTTCTTCAGCGGCATCGCCTGCCGCCTTGGCCAATGAAGTGAGCCGGTCATCTTCATTGCCCCTTCCGCCGCTCCGCCCTTCCGCCCTTCCGACGTCTTCATCGTTCCGCCGTTCCGTCGTTCCGCCGTCTTTATCGGCCTCCTCAAACTTCCAAGGCACCACCGGAATCCCATACGCTTCCAACACCCGCAAGGCATCCGGCTCGCTCAGTTTGAACTGGCCCGATGCGAGCGTCGCGTCGATTATCTCTTCGACTTTGTCGTCGTTGGTCTCGTAATGGACCACGCGCCCTTCCATTCGGCCGGTTCTCTGCCTGTAGCGCCACATCATTCCCAATGCCCTGGCCGCGGATTCCGGGAACACGAACGGCGGGATTCGTGCGTCATGCAGTTCGGCGACACCCGCCGGAAGACCTTGTCGGCCCATGAGCACTGCGAGCAGTGGCTTCTCGGGATGTCGTGCATTCACTCGCACCAGTGCTGCGGCTACGTCCTTGGTCTGAATGCCGAGTGGCGGTACAAACGCGGCGATCGCGGCATCGATGTTGGGGTCGTCGTAGACACAGCTGAGTGCAAACTCGTAGCTCTCCGGGTTGGCGCTGGCAATCAGGTCGACCGGGTTCTTAACGCTAGCCTCTTCGGGCAGACGAGTCCGCAGCTTGTCTTCCGTCTCGCGCGCGAGTCCCGCCACTTCGAGCCCGTTTGCCTCGCACGCATCGGCAATGATGATCCCGGGTCCGCCGGCGTTGGTGACGATCGCAACTCTGTTGCTGGCGGGCAGTGGTTGGTTGGAGAGTGCCATCGCCAGATCGAACAGCTCCCCAACTGTGTCGACCCGCATTGCTCCTGCCTGCGATATGATCGCGTCAATCGCGAGGTCCGTTGCGGCCAAAGCCCCCGTGTGAGACGCTGCAGCTCGAGCTCCGGCACCGCTGCGACCGGACTTAACCACGCACACGGGCTTGTTGATGGTTATGCGCCGCGCCAGCTTCACGAAGGTGGCCGGGTTGCCCAGGCTCTCCAGGTACATGAGGATGACCTTGGTGTCGGGATCGTCGCGCCAGAACTCCAGGAGATCGTTGCCGGACACGTCGGCTTTGTTTCCGGCGGACACAAAAGATGAGATCCCGATTCCCAGGCTACCGGCATAGTCGAGCACCGAGGCGCCCATTGCGCCCGACTGGCTCATGAATGCGACCGGCCCCGGCGGCGGGGTCGCAGGTGCGAACGTAGCGTTCATTCCGATGTCGCTGGCGTTGTTGATCACACCCATGCAGTTGGGGCCGACCATGCGGATGCCGCGGGCCCGCACCAACTCGGCCAACTCCCGCTCGCGCTCAATACCTGCGCCGCCCACCTCTTTGAAACCTGCGGAGATCACCACTAGGCCTTTGACGCCTGAGTCGATGCATTCCCGCACGACTCCGATCACGTGTTCCTTGGGTACCACCACCACGCCCAGGTCCACTGGCCCAGGCACGGCCGAGATGGATGGGTAGGCCTGAATCGAGTGAATCGCGCCGGCGTGGGGATTGATGGGATAGACGGGTCCGTTGAAACCGTGCTCGAGCAGGTTATCGAGGATGTGCCACCCGATCGTGTTCGGGTTGCGGGACGCGCCGATTACGGCGATCGACTTGGGACGAAGAATGGGGTCGAGTGTTGACATGCGGTAAGATTAATTGCGATTGCAGTAAAACGCGAAACGGCGACCGACTCCCCTGGACAAGCACCGGCGCGCAGTATTGAATCATCTCATGTACGGCATCTTCAAGCTGATCCAGAAGCTCGTCGCAACGCTGAACTCGGAGGGAACACCAGGGCAGGTGGCTGCCGGCATCGCCCTGGGTACCATCTTCGGCCTCACCCCGCTGCTGAACCTCCATAACCTTGTGGCCCTGGCGATAGTGTTGCTCTTGAGGGTGACTCTTCCTGCCGTGGTGCTGGGGTGGTTCATATCGGTGCCGCTGGGGTTCGCGCTGGATCCGCTGTTCGACGTGCTGGGCCAGCGGCTGCTGGACCTGCTGGCTCTTACTCCCTTTTGGACTGCGGTTACCAACGCACCTGTGCTGGCTTTGACCAACCTCAACAACAGCGTGGTATTGGGCAGCTTGGTGTTCTGGGCGGTGGTGGCGTATCCACTGTTCCTGCTCGCGCGTTGGGGCGTGACTCGCTACCGGGCGACCATCTACCAACGGCTGCAGAGAATGAAAGCGTACAAGGCGGTGCGCGCATCGAAGCTGTACGGCGTGTATCGCATGTTCCGGCCGGAGTAGGAGATGAAGCTCAAGCTGTTTCGTTGGCAGGCAATAGTGCCGCTGCTGCTCCTGATGCTGCTGTTGTTCGGAGTGTGGCTGGTCTACTCCGACAGGGTGGTGGAGCACACCATCGAGGATTTCGGAGCCGAGTTGGTGGGAGCGCGGGTCGATCTGGAGTCCGCTGATCTTCGGCTGGCCGACGGCGTCCTGCGCTTGACTGGTCTCCAAGTGGCCGACCCGAACTCCCCCATGCGAAATCTCCTCGAGGCGGATGAGATAGCCGCTGACATCAGTTGGGAACCTCTCCTGCGGAAGAAAGTTCACATACAGAGAGCCGCCATGCTGGGGGTGAGATTCGGCACCCCCCGCACGGAGTCCGGAGAGCTCGAGAACCCCAGCCCCAGTTCGGGTCGGCTACTGCGAGAGATATCCGATTGGGCAGACGCGGTTCGAATTCCACCGCTCGGGTTGGAGGCACTGCGAGCAGTGGTGAATGTCGACGCCATCGCTCCGGAAAGCCTCAGGACCATCACACAGGCCAGGGCCGCCGTCGTCTTTGCCGACTCGGCCAGGCAGCTGTGGGAAACGGAGCTGTCCGGCCTCAATCCCCAGCCATTGATCGACTCCGCCCGCACACTCGCCGAGCGATTGAGGCGCATCAATCCACTGCAGCTAGGACTCGGCGGTGCTACCCAGTTGGTCAACTCCGCCCGCGGTACCTTGAGTGACCTCGGCAGCACTCGGGACCGGATCGCTGCGCTCAACAACGCTGTCACTTCAGGCGTTGGGAATCTGACTCAAAGGGTGCGGGGTCTCTCCGCCGCGAGGCAGGATGACTATCGCTATGCAAGTAGCCTGCTGCGCCTGCCGTCCCTCGAGTCACCCGAACTGTCACGCAGCATCTTTGGTGAAATGGCGGTTGAGCGGCTAAGACCAGTGCTGTATTGGCTCGGTCGTGCGGAGCGGTTCCTGCCGCCGGGCCTCGACCCAAGGCGCTACCGCGGTCCCAAGAGACCACGGCGCTCAGGGGTGACAAAGCTGTTCCCCGAGCCACAGGGTGAACCCAAGTTCTTGCTCGAACTCGCAGAGGTGGGATTGCAGATAGGCGGCTCGGGAGCCGCAGCGGGCGAATACACCAGCCGAATCACTGGAGTGACATCGGAGCCTGCAATCTACGGCAGGCCACTCACCGCTTTCATTAGTCGGACTACAGGGGCCGAAGGATCGCAGAACGTGCGGCTCAACGCGGTAGTGGATCGTACGGGCAGCGAGATCCGCGACTCCGCAGCAATCTCGGTGGCCGGAATCAGACTTCCGCAAGTCGACCTCAATGCGTTGGGAGCGCGCCTGGATCTAAATCAGGGCTCGACCAACATGCGGCTCGATAGAACTGGCGGTAACATTGTTGGTCGCTGGACGTGGACGTCGGATAGCGTGACTTGGTCTCGTTTGAGTGAGACTCAGATTGCCGATACGGCGAGCAGCGCGCGAGGCACCGTCCAACAGATAGGTCGTGACCTGCTGTGGCGGACCGTGTCATCCCTGCGCCAGGTCGAGATCGATGTGCGATTCTCGGGTTCCGTTACCAGCCCGAGGTTCGAGGTCGGGTCCAACGTGGGCGGTGCCGTGGCGCGAGCACTGCGTGAACAGCTCGGTGCGGAGATCGACCGAGCGCAGCGCGAGGTTTACGCCCGCGTCGATCAACTCGTCAACTCATACGTGAGCGAAGCGAGTGCCAAGGCTGATGCCCTCGAGACGGAGGTAGCAAACCGAGTCGGCGTCCAGCTGGAAGAAATCAACGTCGTGCGCGACGAGCTCGAGCGCGCACTGAGGAGATTGATACCGAGACCGTGATCGGTGGTCAGCCGCCAGCCGCCAGCGATCGGCAGCCGGCAGCTGGCAGCTGGCAGCCAAATGGGAGACAGAACATGAGTACACACCGTGTTTTCTCGATGGCGTTGATGTTGTTCTCTGCTGCCAACCTCCAAGCCCAGGTCCCGACCTTCAAGCACGTGACCGGGCACGACTTCGGGGAGAGCATAACGCAGCATCACCAGATGGTTACGTACCTGCAGGCGCTGGCGGCGACGTCACCCAGGGTGGTGGTGCGAGATCAAGGTGAGTCTTGGGAAGGGAAGCGGCTGCTGCTAGCGATCGTGACGTCGCCGGAGAACCACGCACGGCTCGATCAGATCCAACGGAATGCTCAGCGATTGGGTGATCCTCGCACGCTTGCTGCCGCGGATGCGGCGGCACTGATCGAGACCCACCCGATAGTCGTCTTCTATGGAGGGTCGGTCCACGGCTTCGAGTTGTCGGGCAGCGAAGGCGTTATGAAGCTGCTGCAACGCATGACGACGGGCGACGATGCGGCGACCATGGAAGTGCTGCAAAATGCCGTGTTGCTCATCGACCCGATGCTCAACCCGGACGGGCGCGATGCGTTTGCCCAGCTCAACATCCAGAACCTGGGTCGTGTGCCCACTGCCGAGCCAGAGGACTGGACCAACGACTACAGCGGATGGCAGGGTCTCAAGTTTCGCACGGGCCATTACTACTTCGACACGAATCGGGATTGGTTTGCGCACACTCAGCGGGAAACACGCGCACGCGTAGCGACCATGCAGGACTGGCGGCCACAGGCGGTTGTCGACATGCACGAGATGGGCGCCGCAGCGGAATTCTACTTCGATCCGCCGGGCGAGCCTTTCGGACCGTACTTCCCCGAGTTCGCAAAGCGGGGATTCGAGCGCTTCGGCAACGCCTACGCGGCAGCGTTTGACTCGGCGGGCTTCGAATACATGACCCGTGAGCGATACAACTTCTTGTACCCCGGCTATACCTCCTCTTACGGCAGCTATCAAGGCGCTGTGGGCATGCTCTACGAGCAGGGATCCTCCAGGGGCCTGGCTGGCTTGCGTGGTGACGCCAGCGTGCGGCGGCTGGCCGACGCGCTGGAACAGCAGTACTTGGCTGCGTGGACAGCGGCTTACACCGCGGCTTCCGACAGACGGGAACTGCTGCAGAGTTACTACGATTCTCACCAGGCCGAGATTGCCGACGGTAGACAGGGCGTGCGCCGCTATCTCATAGCCCCCGCCGGTGATCCCTCAGCGCGCAACGAACTCGCGGCGCTGTTGACGCGCGGAGGCGTCGAGGTGGATGTGCTGACGCAGTCGACTCGTCTCACTGGAGTGATCGACCGGACGGGACAGGCCGTTGGTCAACAGACCTTCCCTGAGGGAACAATCGTGGTCGATGCCGCTCAGCCGCGCAATCGCTTGATTCGCTCTCTGCTCGAGCCCGAGAACACGCTGCCGGAGGATTTCCTCGCGGCCGCGAGAAGGCGCGTTGAAAGGGACGAGAATCCCCGGTTCTACGACATCACGACTTGGTCCATGCCGTTGATGTTCGATTTGAGCGGTTACGGCTCGACCGACGGACGTGAGTTGGCAACGACGAGGTGGGATCCGTCCGAGAATGCCTCAGTGAGCTCGGTTGCGGTTCCGGAGTATGCCTATCTACTGGATGGAGACAATGCGGCCTCGTTGGCTGCGCTTTACCACCTGAAGGCCCACGGCTTCCGAGCTGCGGTCCTCTGGGCCCCGACCCGAATCGCCGGTCAAGACATACCCGGTGGTAGCGTGATAGTGCGACGCGGTCAGAATGAGCCCGAAGTTGACGGTTGGGTGCGCGAGCTTGCGGCGCACTACGGGATCGAACTGACGGCAGTCAACACGGGTCTTGCTGACCCAGGTTATCCCTCGTTGGGCTCGGGTGACTGGACGTTCAACGTTGAGAAACCGGAGATCGCGATTCTGTCTGAAGAGCCGGTGTCTGGATACTCTTTCGGTTGGGCCTGGTACACTCTGGATCGGCAGTACGAGATCCCGGCTGCGGTGTTGCGCACCCGTTCGCTCGGCAACGACCTATCGCGGCTCAACGTACTCGTGATCCCCTCGGTATCCGGCGCGGCATTGGCACGTACAGTCGGAGAGCAGAGCATCGAACGCCTCAAGCAGTGGGTGAACGACGGCGGTACGCTGGTGACGATTGGGTCCGCCACAGACTTTGCACGCAATCAACTCGACCTATTGTCACTGCGTTCCTGGTACGACACCGAAGAGTCCGAAGGCGCCCAAGCGTTTGACGTCCCCGGGGCATTTTTCCGTGGAGTTATCGACAACGGGTACTGGTTATCGGCTGGTTACGACGGCGGTGACATCCCGGTGCTGGTCGACTCCGACAGACTTTACATGCCGCCCGAAGGCCCTCCTTCTGCGAGACGCCGCGTTGTCGTCACGTATGCGGAAGATGGAACCGGGACCATGTCGGGACATGCCTGGCAGGAAACGCTCGACCGCATACCCGGCATGGTGTTCGCCTATGAAGAGCGAGTGGGCGGCGGACGTGTGATCGCGTTTGCTGAAGATGTCAATTATCGCGCGTTGTGGCGCGGCGCAAACCGCATGTTCCTGAATGCGGTGGTGCTGGGCCCGAGTGCGCCCTGACCGCACGGAGAAGGGTCCCTTCTTCCAGCCTGTCGCCTATGACACAAGTACCACGTAGACGGCGCGACTATAAACCCCACGATCCTGCCCGCAAGAGCGCGGACCTGGCGACCAGATCTCTGCTGATCAAGAAGCTGGTGTATGCGATGCCTGGGGGAGTAGTTGGCGCGCTCGCTGGCTGGTTCACCGGATTCGGTATCATTCCGGGATTCTTGATTGGTGCTCTCTTCGTGTTCCTGTTGACAAGCGCAATTGAGAGCAGCGCGGCGTCGCTGTTCGGGAAGGTATACCACCCTTCTGCTGCAGCTACGCCGCGCAGACGAGAGTACTCTCACGCCGAAGCGCTGAAGGCGCAGGGACATTATGACAAGGCGATCGTGGCATACCAGGTGGCGCTGTCGGAGTTTCCTGAAGATCCTGAGCCGTACCTACGAATCGCGCGCATCCATCGTGACGATCTGGGCGCCTACGACGAGGCGATATCATGGTTCAAGCGGGCCCGATCCGACGCAATCGTGGACCGAATACGTGAAGTGACAATTGCGCGTGAGATCATTGACGTCTACACTAAGCGACTCGGCGCCCCACATCGGGCCATTCCCGAGCTGGCGAGGTTGGCTGATCGGTTTGAAGGTGATGACGTGGGTGAGTGGGCGCGGAGCGAGATCGAGCGGCTGAAGGGAGTTGAGAGTGGGGAGTAGGATACTCCGCTGGGAGTTCACAATCGACGAAAAAACTGCTCCCGCTCCCCGCTCTCTGCTTACTGGTTTCTCCCCCCTACTTACTAGTCATAAACGCCAACCTCGACGCCAAATCCATTGGCGGCAGCACCGCGAGCAGCTGCGACACGTTTCCCAAGATCTTGCTCAGCGCGACTCCGCCCAGCGTTGTCGTGCGGTAGCTCACTTTCATGAGACGTTCGTCGATGCATGCGTCATCGCAGTCTTTGCGACAACTTTCGAGGATCGATTGGATGTTGGCCCTGCCGGTCGGCTGCTTTAGCGTGCCGAGCCCCGAAAAGTCAGTCTGCTGTGCTGACACCCGCGCGCACTGCCATCCGTTAGCCGAGTAGCTGTAAATGTCGAGGGACAGAGAGGCAGGCGGTGTCTCTCCGATGGCACCGATCTGCTTTCTCAGGTCTTCCTTCGTTTCGTCTCTAATCTCGTCCAGCTTATCCGCTGCCGTATAGGCGGCCACGCCCGCCACGCCGCCGGCGAATGCACCCAGTGAGTCCAACGGTCCCCTCTTGTCGACTTTGTCAGTCAAAAAAGACTTCTTGCTCTGAGTGACGCGTCCCTCCGGAGCCATTGTCTCGCAGACGATCACCACAGTGCGCTCGGTCTTCTCCACCTTGATGACCCCGGTTGACGTAACAATGGAGAACCCGTCTTCACCGAAAGAGACCGTTTCGGCTGGATGAGCCGGTGGAACCCTGCCAAGCACCGTGGCAGGTATGAGTGCGACGCGGAGGCCCGATTCCAGCAGCGTACGTGCTTGTTGCTGGGCGCTGCTGAGATCGCTGTGAGCCGACCAGATCTCCGGTGCGGGAAAGTTGGTCTTCATGCGAAAGTCGGCCACGGCCAATCCCAACGAATCGGCGGCCGGTTGCAGGACGATGGACCCGTGCGGCGGGTTGGAGACGATCAGGTATTGCTCTGGCATTTGGTTGTGCCTGGTGTGGGTGCGACACTAGAGTACAAAAAGAGGTGCTATCTGTCCATGACAACTCGCCTGTTGCATTGGGGCCCGGTATCTTCCGAACTTAGGGCGCATTCCGATGGAGGTGTTCGCTTGGGAACGCAAGGCAACGGACGCAAACGAGTGCATGTCCCGATGACGACCGGGGGAGCGAAGCACGCACCTGGGGGCATAGTGGCTATCACGCTAGCGCGGCTGGCCCTTGCCGGACTGATGCTGGTCGGTGGTTTGTATGTCGGATTCCGCGGGATTGGCTTGGTACCACCCGTGGGCCCGCTAATAGACCCGGCCAACGGGATTTGGGCGGTCGCCCGGACAACGGAGCTGCCAGCGGGTGAATTGCTAGAGATCGCCGAGTTGAATGACTCGGTGCGCATCGTGTACGATCGCCGAGCAGTACCGCACATCTGGGCAACTACGGTAGATGATGCCATGCGGGCACTGGGGTACGTGGTGGCCCGCGATCGGTTGTTCCAGCTCGAGCTTCAAACGCGCGCTACTACTGGCCGGCTTACGGAGCTGCTAGGAGAAATCGCGTTAGCTGAAGATCAGCGGCAACGATCGTTGGGACTCGCTTGGAGTGCGGAGAGTGACATGGCCGCACTCGACTCCACCTCGCGCGTGATGCCTTTGTTGTCGGCCTATGCCGAAGGCGTAAACGCCTGGATCGACGGCATGAATCCGCGCGAGTATCGCATTCTCGGTGCGCGACCGCTGCACTGGGAGCCGGTAAACACACTGCATCTCATCAAACGCATGGGATACACGCTGGCATTCAGTAGCCATGACCTACGGCGCATGGAGCTTGAGCAGTTGATCGGCGTGGAAGCCACCGACGCGCTGTTTCCGGTGCGAGCGCCAATACAGGAACCGATAGAGCCGAATGGGCGAGACGCGCCGAGGTTTGATTTCAGCGAGTTGCCGGAGCCGGCGCGTCGGAACGTCGGAAGGTCGGAACGTCGGAAGACTGAATCGTTGTTAACCGCCGATCCGCCGATCCGCCGTTCCGCCGGGAGGAGTGGGGAGGTGGCGGGGTCAAATAATTGGGCTGTCTCTCCCAGCCGAAGCGCCAACAGCCACGCGCTGCTCGCGGGCGATCCGCATTTGCAGCTCACGCTGCCGTCCATCTGGTACGAGGCGCACATCGTCGTTCCCGGTCAGTTGGACGTGTATGGGGTCACGATACCGGGAATACCCGGCATAGTGATCGGGTTCAATCGCGATGTCGCTTGGAGCTTCACTAACACTCAGGCCGATGTGTTGGACTACTATCGCGAGGTTGTGGACGATCAACTCAGCCCAACCGAGTACAGCGTCGATGGAGAATGGCGAGCACTGGAACAGCGTATCGAGAACTTCTACGGGCAGGACGGAGATCTGCTGGCGACCGACACGGTCTACTTCTCGCATCGCGGTCCACTGGTACAGCGGGATCACTCATGGTTGTCGATACGATGGACGGTGTTGGAGCCTTCCGGTGCGATCGATGCGTTCTTCGGCGCCGATCGCGCCCGCTCGGTGGACGAATGGCTGACTGCCATGGAACGGTTCCACGCCCCGCCGCAGAACGGAATCGTAGCGGACCGCAACGGTAACATCGCCATCAGATCCATTGGCCATTTCCCGATCCGTGCCGGAGATGGTAGTGGCACAAAGTTACGGGTCGGTGTTGTGAGCGCCAACGACTGGCGAGGCTATTGGCCCGTGGAGCGCTATCCCTTCTCGCTCAATCCCGCTCAGGGCTTTCTCGCGTCGGCCAACCAACAGCCCAAGGATCCTGTGGTGGACAACACGTACTTGGGTGTGAACTGGATCGGACCTTGGCGCGCTATGCGCATCAACCAACTGCTTCGAGCGGACACGCAGGTAACGTCGCAGGCAATGCGTCGCTTTCAGACGGACCCGGGAAGCGCGCGAGCTGATCTGTTCGTACCGGTTCTGTTAGAGGCGGCGGAGCGCGTGCTCGAGCAAGCGCAGGATGATAACCTGGCCGAAGCGGCGCGATTGCTAGCCGAGTGGGATAGGCGCTACACAAGAGACAATGAACGAGCAGTACTGTTCGAGGCGATCATGGCGGCGCTTACCTACCGGGTGTGGGATGAACTGGCGACAGAAGATGGGAGTCGTCTGGCCACGCCAGGCGACGGGGTGCTCGCACAGTTACTCGAGTTCCCTGAGAGCGGTTGGTGGGACGATTGGAACACTGAGGACATTGTTGAGCGCCGTGATGACGTGATCGCCAGTAGCCTCAGGTCCGGCCTCGAGCGCACTATAGCCCTGCACGGTCCTCCTGACAGCGGAGGGTGGCGCTGGGATCAGATAAGGCACGCAACTGTCCTTCATCTTCTGGGTGTCTCGGCGCTTTCGGCGGTGGAACTGCCGATTCAGGGAGGCCGCAGCACTCTGAATCCGTCATCGGGTATTGGCGACTTTGGTGCCAGCTGGCGCATGGTGGTCGAAATGTCGACGGACCTCAGAGCTTGGAGTACCTACCCGGGCGGTCAGTCGGGCAACCCAGTTAGTCCGTGGTACGACAACCGTATCTCACAGTGGGTCGACGGCGAACTGGAAGAAGTTCTGTTCCCACGCCGAGCAGGGGACCTCGCGAACGACGATGTTGCCGGAACGCTGACGTTGTACAGGGAGGATTACAGATGACCCGCCGCAACCTGCTACAGCTGATCATGTTGAGCATCGCGATCGCACTGGCGACCAGCGTGCTGGCTTGGTGGACGGTTCCAGTCATCGCTGGTGCCTGGGGTGTGCTCGCTGACGATGAAGATCGTCCTGCTCTCGTCGTGTCCTTGGCGGCTGGTTTGAGTTGGATTCTGCTGCTTGTCTGGACCGCAGCCAATGGTCCCATAACGGCGCTGGCCGCTCGGGCTGCAGGTACGTTTGAGGTTCCGAGCACCGTGCTCTATGGCATCACCATGCTGTTTCCTATGGCGATCGCGTGGGGAGCTGCGGTGGTGGGGGAGGTGGCTAGCAGGGCAGTGGTCGGCAGCATGCGTCAACGAGGGGACGAGATACAACTGGGAGGGAGTGGGGAGTAGGGAGCAGTACACTCCCAGGTGTGGGGAGCTTCAACCCACCAAGGAGGGAACTGCTCCCTGCCACCTGCTCCCTGACAATGGAGTCTCAATGAACCACTTAACCTCACCGGACCACCTAACCTCCTTTCTAGAGGAGACGTTAGAAGCCTGGCGCGACGCACGGTCCGGCATCATCGACGAGGTTGCCAACATCCCGGCGGACCAGTTCGATTTCCGTCCCACTCCCGAAACCAAGAGCGTACGGGAATTGGTGCAGCACATCCTCGAAGTGTCGATGTTGATGACGGGAGAACTCACGCGTGCCGACACGGATCTCAAGCGATTGCCTTGGCCTGAGTTGTTGGCGCGGTATGCGCAAGACGCCTATGCGGCGCAGTCGAAGGAGGACCTGCTGGCGCTGTTACGCTCGCAATTGGGCGACGCCGAAACCAGGTTCCGTGAGGCGGGAGAGCTTGCGATGATGCAGTACTTGGAGCGCTTCGACGGAAAGCAGGGAACCAAGATGCAGTGGCTACATCATGGCATCGCACAGGAGATGTATCATCGTGGGCAGCTGACGTTGTACGCACGATTGTTGGGACATGAGCCGGCGCTGACCAAAAGGATCACGGGAGCAAGCTGAGTCGATGACATCTGTAGTGGAACTGAAAAGCCTCTCGAGTTTGTCGCTCGATGAAGCGGTTGCACGGGTGGTAGACGCATTGGAGCAGGCCGAACGTGGCGAGGTCACGGAGTCGTCGGCAGTCGAGTTGGATGGTGCGCTCGTGGAGGCGATTCGGGGGTCGCGATATCGGAGCGGCATCCTGGAACGAGTCGACCTGGCACAACTGGGTGGCCTGCTGGAACGCTGTGTGAATCGCTGTCCCGCGGGCGGTACCCACCCAGCCCTGGCGCCCCGCGAGGCGGTTTGGAACGTGCTCGACCTTGTGCGTCACTCGACAGTTCTCTGCCGGATCAAGGAATCCGGCACCGTGGACGAATGGGCCGGACGCATCCTCGAGGCGGTGGATGCATCGGACCTGACATTGGGACCGCTGTTCCGGCAACGGGTTGCGACCTACGGGTCGAGGGTGCTGTTCGAGTTGCCCGGCTCGGGTGCCGCGGCAAGCCTGACCTGGGATAAGGTTGGCACGCGGGTTGAGCGGCTGGCCCGAGCGCTGCTATCGCTAGATAGTGTCAAGGTGGGCAACCGCGTAGCTATCCTGTCGGAAAACCGACCGGAGATGGCGCTGCTCGACTTGGCGTGCCTCACCTCCGGGATAGTCAACGTAATGGTGCCCGCGACCGCCACCGACGCAGACGTGGGGTATATCCTGCGCCATGCCCGCGTCGGTACCGCCATCGCTGCGGGTCGGGAGCAACTCCAGAAGGTCAGTAGGAATCGCCAGACCTTGCCCGATCTGCAGCAGGTTGTGACGATCGATCCTGTGGACGACGTCGATGGCGAGTTGATGACGTTGCAGGATCTGGAACGCCAGGCCGAACGGGTTCCTGATTCTGAGGTGCTGGAACGGTCGCTCGCGGTGGGGATCGGTGACCTCGCGACCGTCATGTATACCTCGGGCACTACCGGCATGCCAAAGGGCATTCAGTATTCTCAGCGTAACATCGTGTTCAAGCGATTCGCACGCGCGCTCGCTCTGCCGGACATTGGTGATCACGACGTATTTCTCTCCTACCTGCCGCTGTTTCACACGTTCGGCCGCTACCTGGAACTCCAAGGGTGCATCTTTTGGGGAGCCAAGTACTGCTTTCTACTCGACCCGTCTGTCGAGGCTCTGATCGACGGGATGCGTACGTATCGGCCAACAGTGTTCATCAGCGTACCTCGTAAGTGGATTCAGTTGCACGAAGCCGTGACTCGCAAGGCGGATCCACTGCACGCCTCGGTTGAGGAACTGCGTGCGGCGACGAGAGACGTGACCGGCGGGAGGTTGAGGTGGGGACTGTCGGCAGCCGGTCACCTTGATGCAGAGATATTCCGCTTTTTTCACGACCAGGGAGTGCAGCTGCTGAGTGGGTTCGGCATGAGCGAAGCCACGGGTGGCATAACCATGACACCGCCAAATGAGTACAGCGACAACTCGCTCGGCGTGGCGCTACCGGGCATAGAGATCAAGCTGGAGGAAGACGGGGAGTTGGCGATGCGTGGCCCGTACGTCATGATGGGTTACCTGGACCCGCCCGACAACGCGCCGTCGTTTGATGAAGCGGGGTGGTTCCACTCCGGCGATATCATGCGGCGAAACGCGAAGAATCACATAAGTATCGTCGATCGCAAGAAGGAGATCTACAAGAACATCAAGGGCCAGACGATTGCCCCGCAGCGGATCGAAAACCTCTTCCGTGAATTCGAGTCGGTGGCCAGAGCGTTCCTCGTAGGGGATCGCAAGGAGTACAACACACTTCTCATCTATCCCAACTACGACTACAAAGAGCTCGACTTCGCGTCGGCTTCCCCGCAGGACGTGCAAGATCACTTTGGATCGCTGGTCGTCTCGGTCAACAAGTTCGTTGCACCGTTTGAGAGAGTGGTGGACTTTGCGGTGCTCGAACGGGACCTCAGCGAGGATCAAGGTGAGTTGACGCCCAAAGGAACGCCACGGCGAAAGAACGTGGTGGACAACTTCTCCAAAATCATCGATTCCCTATATCGCCGTATTCGCCTCGAAGTTGGAGGCGTCGAACTCACGATTCCAAACTGGTTCTTCCAGGTGCTTGGCCTCACGGCCCGGGACATTCGCGTCGAGGGTGAGGCGGTCCATTTGCCTCCAATGGCGACTAGCCTCACAGTCAGAAGGCTAGGTGGCGGGGACGTACAGCTGGGATCCTGTATCTACCAACGCCGCGGTGCAACACTTGACTTGGGTACGTTTCTGGCCTCTCCGCGTCTGTGGTTGGGAAACGAGGCCTTGGTGGGTTTTGCACCGCTGGACCTGGAGGACCGTCGAAGGCCATCGCGGTCGGCTGGGGCCGTGCAATGGGTTGGAGTAGCCGAGCCGTTTCAGCCTACGCACGAAGACCGTGACAGACTGGAACGAGCCGCGGTTCATGCCGAGTGGGATTTGCTCGATCTGGATCACGCCGCGCAGGTGCTGGGCTCGGACGATGAGGTGGGTGCTTTGGAGGCGGTGCGGTTGTTGGAACGGGTGCTGGCCATGGAGGATGCGACGCTGTCCGATCCGGCTCGCTTTCTGTTGGCTCGGGGTGCCACAGCTGGATCCGCCGAAGTCAGAAGGCGCGCGTTTCAAGTGTTGGTGCCGGCCGAGAAACCGAGTCGTTTCCGACCCACAATTGAAGCTTATGTAAAGCGTGATCCGACGCTGCTGGACGCCGAAACGCGCGCGGTTCTCTGCGAGCGGAGTCTGGCGAAGTCGAAGGTCGAGGCGTTCATTGACTTGACCTGGGATATCTGCTGTCGGGGCAGCGAGTCGTGGGAAGACGACCGTGCGCTCGCATCGCTGCTCCAGTTTCTCGCCGAATACGGAGCGGCTCATCCCACACGATACCGACGGATCAGGGCCTTCTTGGTGCGGACCAGTTCGTTTGCGACGAGCGCTGAGGTGCGGGGCCACGCAGACGACGCTCGCAGCACCCTGCAGTTTGGTTTTTGGCAGTGGCTGGGTCCGACGCTCAGGATCGCGGTGGATACTGAGACGGGTCAGGAGTACCGCTGGGACGACGTCGTGGTCTTGGAAGAAGGGATTCCCGACCAGGACCGACGCCGCCTGTTGGCTGCAATCAAGAACACGCCGTTCCTGAGGGAGGCGGTATTTCTGCTGTACCGTAGCACGGTGATTCGTCTGTCCGATATCCCTCCCGGCGGTGTTTGGATCCGGCAGATCGGTGCGCGTCACGGTAAGAAGGTGTACCGCGTGACCATTCAGACACGGGCACGGGACACCTACGACCTTGCCGTGAATCTGAATGAGTCACTGAACAATGAAGAGATACAGGAAGAAATCGACTGGCTCATCATCTGTGGCGATTCGCAAGGGCGAGAGCCGGTGGTGGAGGACTTCGGTGGCTATGCCCCGGAGCAGGATGTGTGGAGTGAGGAGCTCATCGCGGGCGACACACTGCACCGGGAGTTGAAACGGCTGACGCGACGCAGTAGCGAGGAAGAAGCTCTCAAGCAGCTGTGGCCGTTTCTCGCCTGGAGCGCTATCAGCTCATACGTGGATTTCTGGACTAGAACTGGGAAACGACTGGAGCTCGCCGAGTTGAGCCCACGTGACATCGTGCTGCCCACACGCGACTACCACAGGGGCTCTCGCATCGTGACACTCGCACCACGGCGCCAGCACGAAGGCTTGCTGACGATGTTCGCCTCGTTCAGGGAGCAGTTCGTGGAGGCAATTGAGCTCGAGTACCCGCAGCTCGGCGGCTTGGTGGGCTGGGACGTGGTGTTCTCCTCGCTGTTGGAAGTGGTCGGTGAGCGCGAGGGACTGACTTCGTGTCGTGAGGCACTCGCGGGCGAGCCAGGTGCGCCCGAAGCGCTCCGCACCGCGCTCGAGGAATACGTGGCCACGGTGGAGCAGCGTGGTTTCTTACCCAAGCGCCTGTACTTCGCGGCTAAGCGTTATAGGCGTTGGGCCGAGTTGAACAAGGGCGCTACGTCGCAGGCGCGGGCCAGCACGTTGCAGGAGCTGTACGAAACCTACGGGCTCCACGGACTCTCGGCGTCGTATCCTGAGGTGCGGCTCAGGTTCTTTAGGGAGACCGTCTTTAGGGACAGCTCTCTGGAACTGGCTCAGGGACTGGACAACCTGATTGCGCTGGTGCGTGAAGGGGAGCTGAGTGACAGCGACCTGCCAGGAGCGATTGCGGATCTCAGGCAGCGGATGGCCGCAGAGCCGGATGACGACTACTTCTTGGCGCGCATCCCGTTTGCCTACTTGCGGCCA
>JBDHHP010000014.1:0-49671 GCA_039589275.1 Gemmatimonadota bacterium
CTCCACTATGCTCGTCAAACGATCGATCTGTTCCCGCTGTACCTGCCGCTGCGGCTGCTCCGAATCCCGCAGCACCTGCAACCGCCGTGTCTCCAAATCCAGTCGCGTCTCGAACTCCTCCGCACGCTCCCGTGCACCCTGAAGCTCGCTGTCAGACACATATCCCTCACCCTTGCGCGCCAACTCCTCCAAATCCCCAGCGTTACGCCGCGCCTCCAAGAACTGAGAGCGCACCTGAGCTATGAGACCCTCCTGATTCAAACTCTGCGTCTCCAACGACGAACCGAGAGTGACCAACTGCTGCTGGGCCACAGACAGCTGACGCTGCGACTCGAGTAGCTGCAACTGCACATCGGGATTGCTCAGCTCAACCAGGATCGTCGAGGCCGTAACCGGCGTGCCAGGCTGTACCAACTTGCGCTCCACTCGACCCTGTACCTCGGCGGGAATCCAGCGGATCTGCTCCGGCACCAGGTTACCCGGACCGCTAACCTGGATCAGCATGAGACCCTGCTCCACCGTGAGCTACCGCAATTCCGGCGGGTAGGTACTTCTTTCGCTTTGGCGGTGGTTCGCGGGCGATATCCAAGGGATGGCCTCCGACGACCAGGGTCTTACACCCTATTCGGACGTAGGAACACAGCGGTTGGTTTCAATGCGATACGTTTGGCACGGAGGCCGATCATGATGGCACTAATGGACTCGGCCAGTAGTAGCCGGAGTCGTCAGTGTCACGTGGTCTATGTTGTTGTCAATTAGACGCTTAGGGCTCAGTCGCCGCGTTGCGGTCGCAGGTTCTGGCAGTGCTTCAAGGTGCTGACCACGGCCTGTGATTCCATTGCCTTCCGGGCCCTCCATCTACTCAGGTTCCAACTACGCCAATCGCGCCGTCGTAGGCCCCGGCGTCCGTCCGCCTCCGTCACGAAAGCACAGGCCTGCGTGGTACTCAGATCAGTCAGGTGGGCCGCAAGGAACGGTAGCGCGTCGGCACTCAATCGACTGAGGTGTGCGATGTCGAGGCTGTGTCCGGACTCAGCTCGAGCCAGGTTGACCTTTGCGATCAGCCGGTCGGGGTTCAGGATGTTGAGGGCGATCAGGACCGCAAACCCGCTCACGACGGCACCGAATGCGAATCTGCGCCCATCACCGTACAGTGCGGTGACGGCGAACCAGATGAGGACGGCTCCAATCCACCCCATGAACACCGTCGCGTAGAGTCGATCGGCGGTTAGGCCGTAGGCATCGACATACAGAAGCATGCGAGTGAGGGCGGAATCCATGATCAGTGCGACTAGCAACAGGAGTAAAGTTGCCAATGCCCGGAAAACCCTGAGTGTTCTGGGTTTCTTTCGGTCGACTGCCCACTCAGCGGCCAACAGAACAGGAAGCACCAAGGTGGTTGTGGTGACGAGTTCGAAGAAACCGCGGCGGGCATATTCAGCGTACGTAATTCCTGTCGCAGCATGAACCAGGGCCTCGCCGCCGAATAGGTACCTGGCCTGTACGGCTGCAAACGCGAGAAACATCAGCGTCAGGCAGCCTAAAGGGATACCGATTTCCAGGAGACCCAGGGCTGGGCGAGTGCCATGATCCCGCGACCTGCTGGGTGCGCCGAAAAACAGCCCCCGCGCATACCCGGCGACCACCCATGCGATGAAGCCGACCAACAGAAGGTGTGAACTGAGATTGCTGAAGTCCCAATCGAAGGCAGCACGGACAAGGCCGTCAAAGACGGGGTCAGCCGACGTCAACAGGCCGCCGAATACCAACGCCAGCGGTACCGCGAGTCCGACGCCCACCAGTGCAGAGACTGCACGTTTGGACGATTTCTGAGGTACAACTTCTCCCCAAACCATGTCCTGGGATGACAGAAACCAAGCTCCGAACGCAACGTTCAACCCGGTGGTCACCGTTCCCGCGACGAAGTCCGTCAGACGTGCCAGCCGAAGCCGCAGCTGCATGCTGTTTAAGGCGATCAGGCCGAAGCCAGCCCACACCGCGAAGAAGTCCCAGAACTTTAGGAAAGCCGAATCCCGCCAAGCAAAGCAGGCCGCGAACGCCAGTGGCAGCAGGAACCAGTGCGGCCAGCCCGGTTCTGCCTGTAGCATCAAGCGCAGTCCCACTAGGCCGGCGCCAAGACCCGCCACCCAGACCGGGAAATTGAGGCCCCAAGGTCCAGCCCGAAGAAGTCCATCGCCCAGCAAGCCGAGTGTGATGGCCAGGGGCAGGATCAGAGATGCGACCCGGAGCTTGGGGTCCATTAGCCACCTCCGCGAGGGTGTCAGCAATGTAAAGTACTTTGTGTTACAAAGGCAAGCTGAGTGAGCTAGCGGGGTGCCACTTGAGCGACCCCGCTGGTAGAGCTATTGACCCTTATTTACAAGTGAGAGTAGGTCAGTTTGGTTGGCAGCTCGTTGAAGCAGCTGTACTGCCTCGCGGATGTGCTTGTCCTCAGCCACGCGGCGGCGGAGTTCGGCAGGACGTCCGAATACATAGCGAGCGATTTCGTAGCCGAGTTGTTGCCCGACGAGGGCAGTTGCGCCAGCCCAGACAGAATCAGGCATTGCGACATCGCGCGCGCGCAGGCGGCGCACGAACTCCCGCAGCATCGCGGAGGACACGGTGAAATCCTCAGAAGTCACCGCATCTTCGGCCTTGAGGTCGAGAGCGTAGCGCGCGAGGACATCGCGATACTTGGGCGCGCCGGTTCCGAGCGCGCGGGCGAAGTCCTGCTCCGCATTCGTGAGAGTATCGTGGACCTCCAAATCCGGCCGAATGCCGCCCCCACCTGGCAAGACGCGACCCGCATCGGAGCGGTATTCGTTGGTGTCAGCCTGCATGGAGTCAATCTGGGCAGTGCGCATGGCCAGAGTCTGCAGTGGGCGCGTTCTGAAACGCCTCAGATCAATGGACCTGCCGGCAGGAGTATACCAGCGCGAGGTTGTGACCGTGACTGCCTCGGTCTCAGATAGGCGAATCAGAGCGTAGGCAGTGCCCTTGCCAAAAGTGCGTGTTCCCAGCACCAAAGCTCGGTCGTGGTCCTGCAGCGCACCTGCAATGATCTCGGCGGCGCTGGCCGTGCGAGGGCCGACCAGCACGACCATCGGCATGTCAGGCCAGTTCTCTGCTCGCCGGGCGGTGTACGACTGGGAGGCCCCCGGTGCGCGCCCCCTCGTCTCCACGACTTCCTCACCAGGCTCGAGGAAGAGGTCGGAGATGGCCACTCCTTGCTCCAGAATACCACCGGGGTTGTTGCGCAGGTCGAGAATCAGGGATTTGGCGCCTTCGGCTCTGAGAATGTCGATAGCGGCCCTGAGTTCGCTGGGAGCGTTCTGACTAACCGACACGAGATTCAAGTACCCTACGCCAGGTGCCACCATCATCTGGCCTTCGACGTAGTTCACGTGAATCAGCGCTCTGGTGATCGTGTATTGTAGCGGCTCGGCAAGGCCGGCACGGACGATGGTCAGATCTACTTCGGTACCTGGATCACCGCGCATCACGTTGGCTGCCTGCTGTGTCGTCCACCCTTTGGTGGACATACCCTCAATCTCGACGATCTGGTCGCCTGACATGAGGCCAGCCCGCTCTCCCGGCGTGTCCGCTAGTGGGCCAACAATCGTGATCCAGCTGTCCCGTTCCTCGATCCTGATGCCCACGCCACCGTAGTTACCGGTCGTGCTGATACTGAGTTCCTCATAGGCTTCCGGACGTAGGAACGAGGTATAGGGGTCATTCAAGCGGTCGAGCATACCTTCGAGGGCCATCTCGAAAAGATCGGCTGTCTCGAGCGAGTCGACGTAGTACTGTGCCACGAGCTCAACCACCTGCTCGAATATCCGCTCGTTGTCACGTGCCGCGCTGTCTCGATTGCCCGGTCGATGGCTCAGCCAACCACCAGACACGAAAGCCAGGAACACCACCAGCGTGGTTATCAAGACGCGTCGAACCTTCATCCACTGCCTCCACTGATACAGAAAAGCCGTGACCTTTGAACCCCTTCGTACGGCTCCCGGTTCCAACATGCGCGGCCGTACTTCGGTCATAGCCAGTAACAATAAGTGTGCCGTCTGGAAACAGGCAAATTTCATCTGGGGATGGATGGTCTGGGGGCTTGGATTTGGTGGCGACTCTCAAGTATGTTGAGGCCCTGCAATGCCCGGCATTAACCATCGTCCAGCCAACCGCCTAGTCGAGCGCCTGCGAGACCCCCGTCCCTTGGTGGGGGTCGAAATGCGGCCGCCCCGAGCGGACCTGTCATATGTCGACAGCATGGACACGTGGATCGACATGCATCACTCGATTCGCAAGCTCCTACGCGACGACACGGTCGTGTTTCTCACAGACAATGCAGTAGGGCAATCGGAAGAGGAGAACCTCCAACACTTGACGACCAACCTAGCAGACGAGGTTGACTCAACTAGGGTCGTGCCGTTTCTGACGTGCAAGCACAGGTTGGACTATTGCCTGATGTACGCCACCCGTGCGGCGTCGCATGGGATCGAGTCGCTGACCGTCCTGGGCGGCGACAAATTGGTCGGCCCGCCCCGATGTGTGCCGCATGCGAGTGACTTGAGATCAGTCCTCCACCAGCGGCTACCGTCATTGACGCTTGGAGGTTGGGCAAATCCACACCATGACGTCGCGGACCAGGTCAGTTTGCTTCTTGAAGGTAGCTTTGGGGCCGAGTTCTTTCTTACTCAGATAGTGTCGCATCACAGCATCGCAGTCGTGGAACGCTTCGTGTCTGAGTTGGCGAAGCAGGGCGTGCCATATCCCGCGATATTCGGCGTGTTTCTCTACCGCAGCCCGAACCCCAAGACCCTGAAGCGGCTATCCGAGTTCTTCCCGGTGCCCGCCGATGGAATCATCGATGACTTCAACTCTGGTCTGTCGGCTGAAGCTATCTGTGCCCGTACCATCAAGATGCTACGAGAGGTCGGAGCCAACCACGTTTACGTGAGCAATCTGGGCTTTAGAGGTGCCGAAAGACGCTATCGGCGAGTTCTCGAAGCGTTGGAGGATTCCTAACACACTAGGGCTCCAACACCTCGAGCGCCCGCATGATGCGGCCTGAAGCTCCGCTGATCTGAATGCCGTTGACTGCATCCTTCACTTCCTGCAGTACCTCCCGCGCTATAGCGATTCCCTCGGCTGAGGCGAAATCGCCACCGCGTTCCTGTGCTGATCGCATACGGTCGACCACGCTGTCGGGAACGACGACACCAGGCACTTCGTTAGCGAGGAACTCAGCGTCCCTCAGTGATCGAAGCGGCCACAGGCCGGCGATCACTGGTATGTCGTATTCCTCGAGGCGGTGCAAGAAACGCAGAGCTGCTCCTGGATCGAACATCGGCTGTGTTACTGCGAACTCAGCACCCGCATCGACCTTCCAGTAGAAGCGCTTGAGTTCCCGATCAGCATCCGAGGCATTGTGGTTTACCGCGACCCCAACCACAAACCGCGTCGCCTCACCTATCGGGTTGCCGCCGGGGTCGAGCCCGTGGTTTAGTCGATAGGCGACATTTGTGAGACCGATGCTGTCGATGTCGAATACGCCAGTTGATTCATATAACCCAGATACGGGTGGGTCTCCCGTGACCAGGAGCAGGTTGGAGAGGCCACTAGCGGCTGCACCCAACAAGTCACTGATCATGCCAAGCATGTTGCGGTCACGGCACGTGTAGTGGACCACCGATTCGATGCCGACTTCACTCTGAATGATGGCGCCAGAAGCAAGAGACCCCATGCGGCTGCGTGGTCGCGGGTTGTCGATGATATTGACTGCGTCCACCCCGGCTTGCTTCAAGACACGACATCTATCGAGCATCTTTGTGGTTTGCCAACCAGTCGGCGGTAGCAACTCAACGCTCTTAACGAACTGGCGATTCGCCATCTTCCTGCCCCACTCGGAGCGATAAGCCAACGGCACCGGATCGACGCCTGTTGGCGCGGTCACGACCTTGCGGGGTACGTACGTCGGCGATCTCCTGGGTTCGGCGTCGGTGATCGCCTCGGCAATCTTCCGTATGTGGTCGGGGGTGGTGCCGCAGCAACCGCCCACGAAGCGAGCCCCGGTCTCTATCATCCTACGCGCATACCGCGCCATGTACTCGGGTGCGGCCAGATAGATCTTGCGGTTGCCCACATCTCGCGGAAGCCCGGCGTTCGGCTGCACCGAGAGGGGTCGATCGGTCACAGCAGCCAATCGTTCGAGTGCGTCGAGCATCGGGGCCGGGCCAACCGAGCAATTGAGGCCAACTATATCAGCGCCAGCTTCAGTCAAACGCTGACCCACCGTCTCGACAGTGGTGCCGTACGCCGTGCTGCCGTCTTCGCTGAAAGACATCTGCGCTATGACGGGTAGATCACAGAGGCTGCGCACCGCTTTGTAGGCCGAGAGCATCTCGTCCAAGTCCGTGAATGTCTCGATTACGAAACCGTGCACGCCCCCTTCGAGCAAACCACGCACTTGCCGCTGGAAGTACTCCACGGCCTCTTCTCGGGCGGTTGGTCCCCAGGGCTCGATTCGTATTCCGAGCGGTCCAATCGCTCCGGCAACGCATGCCTTTGCCTTTGCCGCGCGCTGCGCGATCTCTGCAGCTGCCCGGTTGATCTCCTCAGTGCGCTCGTCCAGGCCGAAAGCAGACAGCTTCACGGGGTTTGCGCCAAAGGTGTTTGTCTCGATCACCTCAGCCCCTGCGCGCACGTACTCGTCGTGTACCGATTGAATCAGCGGGGGATCCTTCAGATTCAGCTCGTCATAGCAGACGTTTACGAACACGCCCCTGCTGTACAGCATAGTTCCCATGGCCCCGTCGAGAACGTGGACGTGGCCGTCTTCGATCAAGTCTCTCAGCTTGTTCGTCATCTGGTCCCAATCCCGGGCTCATACGCCAGGTTCGGAGCCAACCACTTTTCCGCTTCTGGAAGGTTGGTGCCCGACCGCGTGGCGTAGTCCGTCACCTGGTCTACGCCGATCTTTCCCAGTCCGAAGTAGATGGCGCGAGGATGGGAGAAGTACCAGCCACAGACAGAGGCGCCAGGAAGCATGGCGCAACTCTCGGTCAGGCTGATACCAGTGGTACATGTTACATCGAGCAGTTTGAAGAGCGCTCTTTTCTGCGTGTGATCGGGGCATGCTGGATACCCGGGTGCTGGGCGGATACCGACATAGCGCTCCCGTATCAACTCCTCGTTGGCGAAAGCCTCGTCTGGCGAGAAGCCCCAAAGCTCCTTGCGCGTTTTCTCGTGTAGGTGTTCGGCGAAAGCCTCGGCAAGCCGATCAGCGAGGGCTTTCGTCATGATGCTTTGGTAGTCGTCATGCTCCCGCTCAAACCTCTCGCAGAGCTCCTCCGCTCCGAGGCCAGCCGTAACCGCGAACGCCCCGAGGTAGTCGGGAATACCCGAATCGGCAGGTGCGATAAAATCAGCCAGAGAGAAGTTGAATCGGCCAGGCGGCTTTCGAATCTGCTGTCTGAGGTTGTAGATCGTGGCGCGATTGGCGGTGCGGCTGTCGTCCGTGTAGAGAATGATGTCGTCACCGACTGAATTGGCTGGAAATAGTCCCACGGCCGCCTGAGCTTTGAGCGACCGCTCGGCGACGATGCGGTCCAGCAGGCGCTCTGCATCACCGAATAGCCTGCGCGCTTCATCACCGACAATCGCGTCGTCCAGTATCTCGGGGTAGTGTCCGCGCAGCTCCCAAGCCTTGAAGAACGGTGACCAGTCGATGTATGGCACCAACTTCTCAAGGGAGTAATTCTCCAAAACTCGGACGCCGAGCTGGGTGGGTGGGGCGGGCTCATACCCATCCCAGTCGATTGGGAAGCGCCGCCGCCGCGCCTCGTCGATAGGTATCAGTGGTTTGCTCTCGATTCGGCCGGCGTGCGCTGTGCGGATCTTGTCGTACTCCCGAGATACCTGCCTCGCGTATTCATCGCGACTACCTGGAGCGAGCAGTTTCCCGGTCACGCCCACGCCACGTGAGGCGTCGGCAACATGGACCGTCGGGCCGCCGTACTGGGGGGCTATCTTGACGGCGGTATGCACGCGGGAAGTAGTGGCGCCGCCGATGAGCAAAGGTATCTCGAGACCTTCACGCGCCATTTCGGCGGCCACGTGCACCATTTCGTCCAGCGATGGCGTGATCAATCCGCTCAATCCGATTGCGTCAGCCTGGACTCGCCGTGCCGTGTCGAGGATCTGGCTCGCAGGAACCATTACGCCAAGGTCGATCACGTCGTATCCGTTGCAGCCCAAGACGACACCCACGATGTTCTTGCCAATGTCGTGTACATCACCTTTGACGGTGGCGAGGACCAGTCTGCCGGCCCTACGTGCCGCGACGTCGCCATCGCCCTGTTCCTGCTCAATGAAGGGGACGAGGTGAGCAACGGCTTTCTTCATGACGCGCGCGCTCTTGACGACTTGTGGCAGGAACATCTTGCCACTGCCGAACAAATCGCCGACAGTGCTCATGGCGTCCATCAACGGACCTTCGATTACCTGTATGGGCCGGTCGTACTGTTGACGCGCCTCCTCTGTATCCTGCTCGATGTACTCGGCGATTCCTTCCACTAGTGCATGAGCAATCCGCTCTTGCACCGGCAGCTGACGCCAGGACAGGTCAGCTTGCCGACGACGCCTATCTCCCTTTATGGTTGAGGCGAGTTCCACCAACCGTTCGGTCGCATCGGTCCGCCGGTCAAACAGAACGTCCTCCACAGCGTCTAGCAGCTCTCTTGGAATGTCGTCGTATACCGCGAGCTGCCCGGCATTGACGATCCCCATGTCCATTCCTGCGTTGACGGCGTGGAAAAGAAACGCCGCGTGCATCGCCTCCCGCACTCTGCTGTTGCCCCGGAACGAGAACGACAGGTTGCTCACACCCCCGCTGACGGATGCGTGAGGCAGTGTCTCTTTCATGATGCGACAGGCATCGAGATAGGCGAGAGCGTACTGATTGTGCTCGGGAATACCAGTAGCGACGGCAAAGACATTTGGGTCGAAGATGATGTCTTGGGGAGGGAACCCTACTTGTTCCGTTAGGATCCTGTATGCTCTCGAGCAGATTTCGACCTTCCGGTCCGCCGTATCAGCCTGTCCCTGCTCATCGAACGCCATCACGATGACGGCTGCACCATAACGCCGTATCTCCCTGGCTCGCTCTACGAACTCCGTCTCACCCTCTTTGAGACTTATTGAGTTGACCACGCCCTTACCCTGCAGGCATTTCAGTCCGGCCTCAATCACTTCCCATCTCGACGAGTCGATTACGATCGGCACGCGGCTTATGTCGGGTTCCGAGGCGACCAGATTCAGAAGCTTCACCATTGCCGCTTCGGAATCGAGCAATCCCTCATCCATGTTCACGTCGATCATCTGCGCGCCGTTCTCGACCTGTTGTCGCGCCACATCGAGAGCCGTCTCGTAATCCCCTTGCCTAATTAGCTCTGCGAACCGACGCGACCCCGTCACATTGGTGCGTTCGCCGATGTTGACAAAAAGAGAGTCGGGGCGCACGACCAGAGGCTCGAGACCGCTCAGTCGTAGGAGCGGCTCAACGGACGGAAGCCGGCGGGGTCGGGCTCTCGCCGTGGCCTGGGCAATTGCCTGGATGTGATCGGGTGTGGTGCCACAACAGCCACCAACAACGTTCAAGAAACCGCTGCGTGCAAAGTCCTTCAGGATAGCCGCCATCTCGTCGGGCGACTGGTCGTAACCGCCGAACTCGTTGGGCAAACCGGCATTCGGGTGACAGCTGATGTGAGTGCCGGCCAGTCGGGACAGTTCTTCGAGATGTGGGCGGAGCTCAGCCGCACCCAACGCGCAGTTGAGTCCTACTAGAACGGGGTTGGCGTGGGCGACCGAGTACCAGAACGCCTCGATTGTCTGACCAGAAAGCGTGCGTCCGCTGGCATCGGTTATCGTACCTGAGATGGCAAGTGGGGTGCTCGACCCCAGCTGTTCTCTGACTCTGTCGACGGCACATATTGCCGCTTTGCAGTTAAGCGTATCGAATACGGTCTCGATCATCAGTAGATCCACACCGCCTTCGAGCAACGCCTCTACTTGCTCCGCATACGCGTTTTCCAACTCATCAAACGTGACATTTCGCAAGCCGGGGTCGTCGACATCCGGTGATATTGAGGCTGTTCTGTTGGTCGGCCCAATGCTGCCAGCTACGAAGATGGGTCGTCCGCTTGTTGCAGATTCTTCTGCCACGTTCCGCGCGATCTTCGCGGCGCCCAAGTTGATGTCTCGTACCGCCGCTTCCGTGCCGTAATCCGATTGAGAGATCGAGGTGGCGGTGAAGGTGTTGGTCTCAATGATGTCCGCACCGGCCGCGACGTAGGCTCGGTGGATTGCCTCAATCACATCTGGGCGGCTGAGAGATAGAAGGTCGTTGTTGCCCTTCAACGACTGCGGATGATCCGCGAAGAGCCTGCCGCGATAATCCGTCTCGTCCAGCTCGTACTGCTGGATCATTGTGCCCATGGCGCCATCGAGAACGAGAATCCGGTCTCGCAGGGCACCCAGAAGTTGGTCGATGCGGTTGGTGTCCTTGATCGTCATCCAGCTCCCTCGAGGGTCCATCCGATCGAGTGCTACTCAAGCAAAAAACCCGGCTCGCTGAAAGCGCGCCGGGGCGGGCTTTTTAGCGATTTGTTTAGCGTGGCTGCAATATGCCGCAAATTACCACGGGAAATCGATTGTATTAGCAATCTAGATGACACGGCTGCGAATGGAAAGAGCCGGCTACTCGGAAGCGATCCCCAGACTGGCAAAGAGGTGGGCTTCGGACACTCCGCGCACGTGCAGGCGCTTGTGCCTACTGGTCGTGCCACTGGCGATTCGAACGGCTTTCTTCGGAACCCCCGCCGCCTTGGCGACGAAGCGGATCAGCTCAACGTTTGCGGCGCCGCCGATGGGCGGAGCGCAGATCCGGATCTTGATCGCGTCTCCGTGCCAGCCAACCACTTCCGACCGCTTCGCTCGTGGCTGGATGTGCACGGTGAGAGAGGTCTCAACTTCCATCAATTGGACCGTCCTCAGAAGAAGCGCAATAGCAGAGACAGCAGAAACTGAATCAGGAACCAGGCAACTAGAGGCGTGATGTCAATTCTCCCGATTGGGGGGACGATCCTGCTGAGCGGCTTCACGATCCAGTCAGTGAGCGCGTATGCCGGGCGCATCCATCGGTTGTAGCGGCGGACACCGAACCATGAGCCAATGACACGTACCATCAAGGCAATTGCCACGATCTCGCCGGCATAGAGTAGAAGTAACCTGAGCAGGCTGCGGGGTCCCGCCGCACCTGCGGATGAGAGCCGCATTACCTGAACGAGCACCCACTCCGAAAATGTGACAACCAGAACGCCACCGATGACGCTAGCTCCGAGCAGCCACCAGCCCGCGTTTTGCGGGTTGCCACCGCGCTCAAGTAGCCACCGTTCAACGGGTTTGAGCGCGGGATCGGTGAGTTTGCGGATTCGTTGTCCGGCGAAGCCGAAGGGGTTGATACGACGGGTCCGTACCGCCCAGGAGCCCACCGCGACCAGCGCGGCCCAGATGAAAAACGCAAAGACGATGGCCCGTACGAACTGTAGTGCCATGGTGGCCCTCCGATCACATCAACGATACTGACTCCAGGCGTAGCCGAGCCGTGCGGATACCCACCATTACGATCGCGGCTTCGGCAGGGTTCAGCGCTGCGGATCGCCTGGTTCCCCAGCGCCGGAACATGAACGAATCTTAACCAAAACCTGCCGCGGTGGTTCCAGTGAGGTACACTACCATGGTGTGTGATGGCAATCGTCGACACCGCCTGTAAAGCGACACGGAGGTGCATCATGACGGAGAGATCGAAACTCGTTCTGACGGGAGGTCTGTTCTCGGGACTGATCGGATACGGTACCGTGGTGGTCGTCGTGAGCCTTCTGAACGTCCTGAGTGGAGAGTCGCCGTTTCATACGGCGGCCATGTTCGGATCTGCCCTGTTCTATGGATTGGATGACCCCACAGCGCTCGCTATCGAGCCAGGTCCGGTACTGGCATTCAACATGATCCACGTGTTGACCTTCCTGGTGCTCGGGATGCTCGCTTCCTGGCTGATCTCGCTGGCGGAGAAGTACCCGGCTGCGCAGTACTTGGTGTTAGTGGTCCTGATCTTCGTGGCCTTTCATGCCTTCGCCGCGATGCTGCTGTTTGCCGCGCCGCTGCTGGGTGGAGGTGCGTGGATCATCATAGGCCTTGGCGGGGTGACTGCGGCCGTATTGATGGGTTGGTATCTTCTCAAGACACATCCGCTGTTACGGCAGGAACTCAGAGATATCCCAATGGGAGCGGTGAACGAATAGCTCTAGGCGAACCTGTGCGGCGGGCTGCACGGCAGATGTGGCGGCCACGCTTGTCTAGGCTGGGTGAGCTCGGCCGACGTGCCCTGCGGAGAGTCCAGTCTACGCTGCGTGGGCGGCGGAGCCATATCGTCTATCACCGCGGTTACGAGGTACCAATCCCCGGGATTCCACTTGATCCGCTGCGAGCGCAACGGGTGGTCGCGTATCTGTTGGATGAGGGATTCCTGCAACTGAGGGACCTTACCACACCGATTCCTGCATCGCTCGACAACATCAGCCTGGTCCACACTCCGGAGTACCTGGAACGATTGGATCGTCCCGATACCATGACGTCAGTTCTCGGGTTCTCGACTTCTACCGATGCCTGGCAGCGATGGATCGACGTGCAGCGGCTCATGACCGGCGGAACGATCCAGGCCACTCGTCTGGCGCTGAAAACAGGTTGCGTGGCTGTGAATCTGGGTGGTGGATTACATCACGCGGGTCCTGACAGGGGAGCCGGTTTCTGTGTGATCAACGATGTCGCAGTGGCGGTGGCCCGGCTGCAGTATCGAGGCTTCCGTGAGCGGGTTCTCGTCGTCGATCTGGATATTCATGACGGTAACGGCACGCGGGCAGCGTTCAGCGAAGACTCCTCCGTGCACACGTTTTCCGTTCACAACGAGACTTGGGATGACAGCTCCGCAGTTCAGGACACGCAGATTGCACTAGGGGCTGACGTGACAGACGAGGATTACCTCGGAGTGATCGAGAAGGAGTTGCCAGCGATCATCACCAGATTTCGTCCCGGCCTGATCATCTACGTAGCTGGTGTCGACCCGGCGCACGATGACGGTTTAGGCGACTGGAGAATATCGGAGCAAGGCTTACTTACACGAGATCGGCTCGTATATCGATTGGCCCGGGAGGAAAGGCAACTTCCGCTGGTCGTCGTCTTGGGTGGGGGGTATGGCGACCATGCGTGGCGCTACTCTGCGCGGTTCTTCGCATGGTTGTTCTCCGGCCGCGAAGTGAATCCTCGCGAGGATATAGACGCTATCGTGCGCCGATTCCGCCGCATAGAGAGCGAAGAGTCCGGCCGAGCTCAGGGCGGAGAAGAATCAGATTGGAAGCTGTCCCAAGACGACTTAATGCTAGACCTGGGCCGGACCGTGGACACGCGTCTGTTCGGCCACTACACAAAGCACGGACTCGAGTTACAGCTCGAGCGACTCGGTATTCTCAATCAGATCAGGGCCCGGGGGTTCACTTCGCCGACTCTGGTGCTCGACTCGATTTCGGAGCTGGGTCAGACAGCAAGGCTTTTTGGAGACGCAGATCGGACAGAGCTCCTAATGGAACTTCGTGCGCGACGTGATCGGACGGCTCTGCCGGACATGGAACTGCTTTACGTGGAGTGGCTTCTGCTGCAGAACCCGCGCCGCGATTTCACGGTCGCGCGGCCCCGTCTTCCCGGTCAGGGGATGCCTGGATTGGGTCTGCTGCGTGAGGTGGTCGCTCTCTTGGTGGTGGTGTGCGAGCAAGCGGGACTGGACGGCATCATGTTTGTGCCGGCCCACTACTACATGGCGGCGTTGGGGCGGAGGCATCTGCGCTTCATACGTGCGGAAGACTCGGCGATTTACGAAGCCATGCGGGCCGTGTTAGGTGATTTGGACCTTGCCACCGCGACGCAGGCCATCGAGAGCGGAAGGCTGATCAATCCGGACACGGGTCAGCCAGTTCTTTGGCACACGCCAAAGATGATACTGCCTGTGAGCCGGAGACTGGCGAGTCTATACAAAGAGAAGGGCGAAACCGCTAAGGCCTCTGGCGCCGCCGAAGGGCCTTACAGACTCAGTGACTACGTCTGACCGGCACGGGGGGTCCTAGCACCCGTCCCACCAACTTCGCTTGTTCTTCCAGATGCTTCTTCAAGTACCCTTCGGCCGGACTGGACCGTCCCGGCCTGGTAACGGCTGAGACGGTTGCCCACTCTGGAGCCAGGCTCTGCAGCTGCGGTACGATCCACTTGCGTGCCCCCATGTTGTGGGGTTCCTCCTGTAACCACGCAATCTCGCGTACGTTGCGATATCCGCCCAGCAATTCGCCAACGGCGTCCTCCGGGAACGGGTAGAGCTGCTCGATGCGTCCGATCGCTACGTGCTTGGCCTCCTTTCGCTGGGGTGCTGCGATTGCGTCGTAGTAGACCTTGCCGGAGCACAGCACGATCCGCGTGACGTTATCTCGTGGGCCAGCGAGGGTGGGATCGTCGAGCACATGATGGAAATGACCGGCCACCAGGACGTGGGGCCGTGAAATGGCCTGTGGGTGACGTAACAGGCTTTTGGGAGTCATCAGAATTAGCGGTCTCAGCTGCTGGTGCTTCGCCTGCCGCCTCAGTAAGTGGAAGTACTGTGCTGGGGTGGAACAGTTCGCAACCCGTATGTTGTCCTCGACTCCCAGGGCGAGATAGCGTTCCAGTCTAGCGCTGGAGTGCTCCGGGCCCTGACCCTCATAGCCATGCGGCAGCAGCATCACCAAACGCGACGTTTGAGCCCACTTGGCGAGACCGCCGATAATGAATTGGTCTATGATGACCTCGGCCGTGTTGGCAAAATCTCCGAACTGGGCCTCCCACAAAACCAATGTCTCAGGTGCCGCGACACTGTATCCGTATTCGAAGCCCAGTGCCCCGTATTCCGATAACGGGGTGTTGTAAAGTTCGAGCGGCGCGGTGGCGCTACCGAGATGCTGAATTGGAGCGTACTGCTCTCCAGATGTAGCATCGTACAGAGCCAAGTGCCGCTGGCTGAACGTTCCCCGCACAGTGTCCTGTCCCACCATTCGGATGGGGACACCTTCGCTCAACAGCGAGCTGAGAGCCAAGGCCTCCGCGTGCGCCCAGTCAATTGGGCCGTCGTCGGTGAAGACCTTCGTGCGGCGATCAAGGAGACGCTGCAGCTTCGGGTTGATCGTAAACCCAGACGGGACTCTAAGCAGCTGTTGATTGAGGTCCTGCAGTAGCTCCCTGTCGACTCGCGTGTCCGGCTCGGCGAGTGCGCTCCAGGTAACACTGTCTCGCACGGGGCGCATCCTAGGTCGGGGTCCGGCTTGCTCGGCCTTCACGCGCGCGAGAGCCTCCGTGAGTCGCTGATTGACCAGGTTTCTCTCCTGTTCGATCTCGTTCTCAGTAATCACGCCCTGGTCGGTGATTGCCGCCCCGTAGAGGCTGGCCACCGGCTGGTGATTGTCGATCCGCGCGTACATCTGTGGCTGAGTGTACCGCGGTTCGTCTCCCTCGTTGTGTCCGTACCTTCGATAACCTACGAGGTTGATCACAAAATCCCCGTGGAACTCCTCGCGATACATCATCGCGAGTCGGACGGCGGCAATGCAGGCCTCTGGATCGTCTGCGTTGACGTGAACGATTGGGATGTCGAACCCCTTGGCGAGATCGCTTGCAAAGTCGGTTGACCGAGCGTCAGACGGTTCGGTCGTGAAGCCGATCTGGTTATTGGTGATGATGTGCAGAGTGCCGCCGGTGTTGTATCCGTTGAGTGAAGCCAGGTTCAACGTCTCCGCCACTACACCTTGCCCGGCAAACGCCGCGTCCCCGTGGATCAAGATCGGCAAGACACCTCGCGTATCGTGTTTCGCGCTACTGCTGCTGCGGTCAGTCTGACTTGCCCTGACGTGTCCTTCCACCACGGGGTTGACCGCTTCGAGGTGGCTCGGATTAGGCATCAGGATCACGTCCAACTTTTGCTTTCCGCGAGTCTCAAAGACACCGCTTGCACCATAGTGGTACTTCACGTCGCCCGTATCGCTCGCGCTCGCGAGGGTGTCTGTCGTATCGTGTCCACCCTCGAATTCGGCCAAGAGCGCCTCATACGGCACACCGAGCACATGTGTCAACACGTTCAACCGGCCCCTGTGTGCCATACCCATTACCACGTCCCGTGTCCCATGAGAGCCAGCGATTTCTATTGCCTCGGTCAGCATCGGCACCAGCATCTCCAATCCTTCGATGCCGAACCGCTTCTGTCCTAGGTAGGTGCGGTGTAGGAACTCCTCGAGTCCTGCGACACTAAGCAACTGCTTGAGGAGATCCCGCTTGCTGTCGGTCGGCATAAGAGTGCGGTGATCACCCGATTCAATTATGCAGCGCAGCCAAGCGCGTTGGTAATGGCTGGCTATGTGCTCTATCTCGTAGGCTAGAGTGCCACAGTAGGTTTCCTGAAGCTTGGGGACCACATCCGCCAGTGTGTCCTCTTCAATACACACACCGAGTACACTTGCGGGAATTTGCGCCATTACGTCTGGTGTGAGGCCAACATACTTTGGCTCTAGCGCCGGATCTCCAATTGGCTCAGTTCCCAATGGGTCCAGACGCGCCGTGAGATAACCGTGGCTCCGGTAAGCGCCAACGAGAGCCATTGCGGCGGCGACGTAGGTGAACATCTCTTCGTCGACGGGAGCGCCCGCGCCGATTCCGTCGGACGTTGCCTCAGCCAGCGGAACCGGCCGCAACGTGGAGTAGGGCCCTCCGGGTGCCGGAACTCCCATCAACTCTGCAATCTCGGCGTAGAAGTCGCTGTCACCCTGCAGCAATCGGTCTAATGTCTGCAGGAACAGACCGGATTCCGCGCCTTGAATGATCCGATGGTCGTAGGTGCTGGTTACGGTCATTATGCGTGAATCACCGGACGACCTTATCGCGCCAGTGGCAATGATCGATCCCTGGCCGGTCATGAGCCGTGGCACCGAGGCCACCGTGCCGATGGTGCCGGGGTTCGTCAGCGTTATTGTCCCTCCCATATACGCATCGGGCAGCAGTTTGCCGTCGCGCGCCCCGGCCACGAGACGTTCGTACTCGGCGTGGAACTCGCTGAAACTCATCGCGTCTGCGCCCTTGATCACAGGAACCATGAGCTTGCGGTTTCCGTCTCGACCCACCACGTCGACTGCCAGTCCCAGATTGACGGAGTCTGATTCAATACGGTGCGGACCGTCGTCGCGTACCACGACAGCATTGCCCATGGCGGGAAGATCTCGAACGGATCGAACGATTGCCCATCCTATGAAATGCGTGAAGGAGAGCTTCGTCCCAAACGGCTTGAGCGACTGGTTGAGGCCCGCCCGCGCCTGCCAGAGGGCGGAGACCTCGATATCTCGAAAAGACGTCGCCGTGGGAATCGAAAGGGAATCCTCCATGTTGCGGAGTAGCCTGAGCGCAGGACCCTGAATCAGAGATTGGTCGGTAGGTGTGGGTTGGGCCGTTGCCTGCCGCTCCGATTCACTCGGCGCGTCGCCTTTTAGACCGTTATCAAACAGGCGCCGCCACTCGTCAGGCACAGATGATGGATCTCGCAAGTAGTCTTCGTACAGTGCCTGCGCGAAGCCGGAGTTCACAGTCTCAAATACGTTTTCAAACACCGTCAACAAGCTCGTCTGGGGTTCCGAGTGTGGAGAACGATGAAAATAGAAGCCCTGCTCGCCGAAGTCGAGTTGTCTGAGAGACGGACCCCCTTAGGCTTACCGGATGCGGCTGGTCTTTCGCCTCATGAAGTCCATCAAGATGTACTGGCCCAGCGTCATGGCATTGGTGAAGTATGCCCGGCCCCGTGAGATCTCACACAGCTTCTTCACGAACTCCACTAGTGCGCGCTCCCGCGCCAGCATGAAAGTGTTGATCATGATCCCGGCCCGCTTGCAGATTGCGACCTCGCGGTACGTTTCACGTAGTATCTGTGGATCGAGACCGAACGAGTTGATGTAGATACGCCCGTCCGGTAGTGTAAGGGCTGACGGTTTGCCGTCCGTTATCATCACGATTTGTCGCATGTCCTTCTTCTGAGCCAACAGCATCCGCCGGGCCAGCCGAAGTCCCTCTGCTGTGTTGGTGTGGTACGGACCAACCTGGGCGTGGGCGAGCCTCGCCAGTGGTATTTCCTCGGCCGAATCGTGGAACAACACGACCCGAATCGAATCCCCTGGGAACTGTGTCCTGATCAGGTGTGTGAGTGCCAGTGCGACCTTCTTAGCCGGAGTGAACCGGTCCTCGCCATATAGTATCATGGAGTGAGAGCAATCCAGCATCAGGGCTGTGGCCGCGCTGGACCGGTATTCGGACTGATGTACCATCAAGTCCGAATAGTCGATGTCGATCGGCACACGCAATCCGCCTCGAGCGATCGCGCTACGGAGTGTGGCAGCGACGTCCAGGTTTAGCGTGTCACCATACTCGTAGCGTTTCGATGCCGAGTCTGCCTCCACCCCCGTCGCCAAGTATGGTGTTTCGTGATTGCCGAAACTCGATCTACCCACGCTGCCGAGCAGCTGTTTTAGGGCGCGATAGCCCAGGAAATCCACTCCCTTTTCGGTGAGATTGAAATGAACCTGATGAGCGGCAGCTTGAGCTGCACCTCCAGCGCCGAGCAACTGCTCGTGCCCGTCCGGCACCCGCGGCACTTGATCGGTGTTGAGATAACCCTCATCAATGAGCCGCTGAACGATCTGGTCGAGCAGGTCGGCCAGTTCCCTTTGTATCTCAGCATCCCGATCCGGGTCGCCAGTGGACTCTCCACGGAGTACACGAAGCATCTCCGGTGTGAGCTGGTTCGATTCGATCAGCTTCTGCAGTATTGCCTGCTTCAGTGCATCTAATGAGCGATCGGGTTCTCCTTCTCCGAACTCACCCCAGAACGGGTTGAGCCAGCTGTCAGCCGCGAACCCTGACTGCAGCAGGAAATCGCTGAGCTCATCCAACAGATCTTCGATGTTGATCGCATCGATGAGCTCGGGGATGTATCTGGAGTAGGTCGTGTACTTCATCCCGATGCCTCTAGTAAGCGATCTCCGGGCCGCCGGCGTCCTCCGTCGGGTGCCGCCGCGGGCGAACGCGTGAGTAGCCGAACTCCTCACTACGTGAAATCCGCTTTTGGGTAACCAGGCCCTCTAACACCAACTCGCAGGCGGCGACCGTGGTGGCCGGATCACCTTTCGGTACCAAGCCAAGGTTGTGGACTAGGTCCAGGATTCCCGCAACGGCGGAAAAGCCTTGCAGACACAGTTCGGCACGCTCGTCTGGAGCCACTTTCAGCGCGCCACCCTCCTCGAACCAGCCCACTATCTCCTCGCAGTCGGCACCACCCGCACGGGCATCGAAGGTGCCGCCTGCGGCCCGGGTTAGGAGATCGTGTCCCACGGTTTCAGCGCCCTGCAGCTCTCCTTCGTACTCCAGCTCGATCTTGCCAGTGATGGATGGCAATGCGGCGAATACGTCGGAGACCCGCACCGCTGTGCCCTTCTCACCGGCCAATATTGAGCGTCTCTCGGCGTTAGAAACGGCATGCTCCGTCACAGTGATAGGCATACGTTGGCTCACTCCAGACCGTCCATCTACGCGTTTGTCCTGTCGAGCCTCGAAGGCGATTCGTTCAATCAGCTCATGGATGAAGTCCGGCACGGTAACGCGCCTGCCGTTACGCTCAGTCCATGACTCTTGCCTAGTGATTGCCATACCGTAATCGAGCGTAACCGGGTAGTGGGTGGAAACCTCACTACCGATTCTGTCTTTGAGAGGCGTGATGATCTTGCCCCGCGCAGTGTAATCCTCCGGATTTGCGGTGAACACAAGCAGTACATCGAGCAGTAGGCGAACGGGATAGCCTTTGATCTGCACGTCCCCTTCCTGCATGATGTTGAACAGTGCCACCTGGATCTTGCCGGCTAGATCCGGCAGCTCGTTTATCGCGAAGATCCCTCGGTTGCTTCGTGGGAGCAGGCCGAAGTGAATCGTCAGTTCGTCCGAGAGGATATGCCCGCCCCTAGCGGCCTTGATGGGATCGACATCGCCCACTATGTCCGCGACAGTCACATCCGGAGTAGCGAGTTTCTCGACGTATCGGGCCTCGCGCTCGATCCACGCGACGGGCGCGTCATCACCGTGCTCGTCCACCAGCTGCCGGCCGTACTTGGAGAGAGGTCTGAACGGGTTGTCATTGACTTCGCTTCCTGCCAGTATCGGGATCTCCGGATCGAGCAGATTTCCCAATTCGCGCAGGATACGGCTCTTCGCCTGGCCCCTCAGCCCCAGCAGGATGAAGTTGTGTCGCGCTAGCAAGGCATTGACCACTTGCGGGATTGCGGTGTCGTCGTACCCGACGATACCGGGGAATACCCGGCTGCCATTACTGAGCGCGGCAATGAGATTTTGCCTCATCTCATCCTTGACGGAGCGGAGATGAAGACTGGGGTCACCCCAGTTGGTGCGTTTCAGGTCACCCAAGGTCCGTGGTTTGGGTTTCATAGAATCCCTACTGCCGTTTGTGAATGGAGATGAGGCGTCTGGTCCAGAAGGCCGCTAGCTTCGGTTGAGTTCCAGCTCGGAGAGGCGCACAGCGGTGACGCCATGGCCCGCAACGGGCACGGCTACACTACCATTTTGAGGTATCAGGGGTTCCCCAATCGGCCGCTCCAGGAGGTCGACAGGTTGGGCTGTGCCGAAGCCGACGAGTCCGGGTCTGATCGTCACGTGCCTTCTCACGCCAAGTAGCTCCTGGAGGTACACCACTACGCCGTCGCGGGCAGGGAGGATTCCGAGGACGGCGACTCCGACGCGCCCCACGTCGAACACGGCGCCAAACGTGGGTAGGCGCCCACCATTGATGTGGTCCGTGGCTGAGCAAAGCATGGGTGCGGTTCCCCAGCCGAATTGCCACGCAAGGTCTGGGCTGTCGAATTCGGACTCGCGCGCAATCCGGTATCGATTAACCCCCCTGGATCCGTGGCTGATCACCGTTCCATCTGCATCAACGGAGGCCGAAGGAGCGTCGATCGCACGCATGAGAATCGCGCCACGTGGAAGTGCAAGCCGGAGCCAACGGAGGTGGTCCAGTCGACCGATCGGTGCCTCAGCCTCCTCGTATCCACCCGGAACCTCCCAGGAGACAGCCGGCGACGCGACGTCAAAGTGGAACTTGAAACGAGATGGGCTGTCTCCAACTGCCTCGGCGTCGTTCTCGATGTCCAGCCAGGGCAAGCGGTTGTAGGCGGTTATGGTGGTGTTGACTGTCCCACGTCCTGGGGACCAGCGTTTCACTGTTAGCCGCGTTGCCACGCCGGGCAGCTGGCTCGAGGAGATCCGCTCTACCCGAGACGCGTCAACTGCATTGAGGCCTGCAGAGCCGGGACGTATCAGCTCGATGCCATCCGAGAGCCCGATTAGTGATTCAAGTGCGCCGGTTTCGGGGTCCACCCGGGCCCGAAGCTCACGGCCTTCGATCTCTTTGCCTTTATCATGCTCGATCCAGCTCGCAGCTTCACCCTCGCGCGAATTGGGGAAGTAGGCGTATCCGAGGCCAGGTATGTCGGTGACGACTCGCTCACTTCCGTCGCTCAGGCGTACGAACTCGGAGCGGGAGAATGGCGACGGATTGAACACCACCGTGCCGTCAACGAGCGCGCTTACCTCGGACGCGATTACGGCCAGGTCTTCGGATCCCGGCTCTATCAGCTGCGCCAGCACGGCGACAATCTCGCGGGATCGGCGTGCATCTTGATCGCGAAGCTCACTGGCCCACCCACGTATCGTGCTCGGCTGCGGTATTTCGAGTGAGTTGGCTTGTCGTGGGAACACAGTGGGAATCACCCCTCCGCGGGTGGTCTCCAGGGTCGCAATCAGGGCCTCAGAGTCGGCCGGCACGATCGCTGGAAAGGCATATCGCAGGTTCCACTCCGACACCGCACGGTGGACCGATTCAGCTGCCAGTCCAGTGCCCGAGCTGATGACAACTGCGACACTGCGATCGTATACCGGGGACAAGAACTGAGGCGATGTGGACAGCCAGTGCTCCAAACGGGCAGCCATGATATCTGCTGCAAGACGGAACCCCAGTGCTTCGGGTGTCGCTCCAGGAGGCATAGATATGACCAACAACTGAGATCCGTCTCGTCCCTCCAACCATTGGAACGGCTCGGGCTCGCCAGGTAGGTAAGCTGTGCGAACACCAGATCCGATCAGCGTTTGGACGAGGCTCGACGAAAGCCGCAAGCTTTCCTCCGAGACCGCGGTGGTTGCGACGGGCACACCGAGCCTTTGTGCGTCATCAGTGTGCTTTGCCACCGCTCGAAGCAGAGGCAGATGGTCGAGATGAGCCATACCGGACAGGGACGGCAGCGGATTGGCGCCGATGCGCTGCGAGCGGTACAGAGCAGTCTGGGCAATCCGTCGGAACAGCGGCAAGCCGTTCAATTCCTCGAAGGCACTGCGAGGCTCTACTACCGATAAGAGGTGAATCACCCACTTGCGGTGGGGCTCGAGACGGTGTCGAGTTCGCCAGGGGCCGCGAACGCCAGGGGCTTCCAGTTCGGAAACCACTCGCGAGGGTCCCAAGAGCGGGAGCCACAACTCCCCGTAGAGCGCATCGTCTCTCCGCAGCACTCCGGCGGTGCCAAGCAACCGACGTGACTCGTCGTAGACCCGCAGACGACCCGCCGGAGCCTCCAATCCAGTGACTGAGAAGCGCACCAGGTTCTGGTCACCGGCAGGCTGAGAGTAGAACACCGTCGATGCTGCATCGACACGCGGAGCAGGTGACGCAGAACCAAGCCAGGGCGGCCTCGCCATCCAACCGCTCACGGCTGACATTGCGGACAGGAAAGTTCGGCGGTTGGGCAATCGGTCTCGCGTAGCCATGGCCCGGTAATCTACACTCGAGGAATTAGATCGCTGACTGAGCGTTCCCATCTCAGGTGCCCGCGAATAGACTTCGTATCAAATGCGGCGGAGTGTGACGAGTGATCGAAATAGTCGCCTTTGATGCGGATGACACCCTGTGGCATAACGAGCCACTCTACTCCGCTACTACCAACCGCTTCCGCGAACTGCTCGCATCATACCATTCCCCCGCTTGGATCGAGCAGCGCCTCTACGAGACGGAGATACGCAACCTGCGTCACTACGGCTACGGCATAAAGAGCTTCACTCTGTCCATGATTGAGACTGCGGTCGAGCTCACCGAAGGGCGCATCAAGGGTAGTGAGATCTCAGAGATCGTGGCGTACGGGAAGGAGATGCTGGCGGCGCCCGTGCGTCTGCTCGAGGGAGCCCGAGAGACCGTATCGCAGCTGATGCAGTCGTACAAGCTGATCATCGTGACAAAAGGAGATCTCCTTGACCAGGAGTCAAAGATTGCTCGCTCTGGTTTGGGCGAGTGCTTTTTCAACATCGAGGTGGTCAGCGAGAAGAACCGGACTACTTACGAGCGGATCTGCCGTGAGAACAGGGTGGAGCCGTCGCAGCTGGTCGTCGTGGGAGATTCACTGAGGTCGGATGTTCTACCGGCGGTCGAGGCCGGGTGCCACGCGATTCATGTACCCTACGATACCCCGTGGCAACACGAAGTTGTTGCGGATGAGCAGGTGACCGGGCACGAGTTCCTCTGCGCGAGCGGGCTTGGAGCTGTGCCGCATTTGATCGCGGGCCTATATCCCGATCCCGACTCACCGGGGTGACTGGATTAGTCGGTCCTTCGGAGAGTGATCACGGTGGTTGCTCCAGGGGCGAGATCCACCAACGGTACGCGGAGGCCCCACTCGGTCACGACGTGACGGGTGGGCTGGCCATCGGCCAGTGGTGTCCAGTCCTCGGGATAGCCGGACAGGTCTAGGTTGAGCCAAGCTTGGCTCAATGAGTGATTGACTGGTGCGGTGACCCGCACCCGTAGCAGTCCGTCGGGCGTGCTCTGCATGTCAACGTTAGCATCGCGCCGCGCCAGCCACCAATCCGAGATGTCCCTACCGGCGGCAATCCACCAGTCACCGGTCGATCTGGCGCTGTCGATGACACCGCCCACCACCCTGACACGACCCGGTTCGCCGCCTACTTGGGTGCGTGTGGATACTACTGCTAAACCCCCGATTGCTCGGACCTTGGACATGCCTTGTAGGTAAGCCTCGGTCAGCCGCACCGATCGCAGAGCACTCTCTTGGACAAACACGTTGTAGTCATCCTTGATGATTCTGGGCAGAAGGACGACTTGACCCGCGGGCGTCTCGAAGACCTCTGGTGCCGCAGTGCGCGATTCATTCACGGCCACCAAGTATGTCCCTCCCACTTCACGCCAAGCTCTCAGCGTGTTCTCGTCGAAGCGCTCCTCGGGCGGGTGCAATCCGTATGCGGTGTCACCCGTCCAACGGCGTATCTCGTTCCAGCTCCGCTCCAGGTGCGGTCGCTGTTCGTTGTACCCAAGACCGGCTACGAGAGTGTGATCGGTGGTCTGGCTGCCAACTTCTCCTGCGCTGGTTAGAGAGTCGGCGATTCTCGGATAGTCCAGCACCATCCGGGACACGACAAAGAAGGTGACCGGTACGTTCCTGCGCCGTGCTATGTTGGCTAGAAACGCGGCGTTCTCGAACTTCGCCTCGACATCCTGAGTCACGAGCAGCGCTGAGCGGGCGCCTCCAGGCCAGTTGGCGATCTGCGCGACGGGAAGCTCAGCAGCCCAACGGAGGCCATTAGCCGCCAGGCGAGTGATTCTCTGATCGTCCTCGGGCGTGGCACCGTGGCCGAGCCTGAACCCCAACCAGACAATCCGTCCTCCGTTGTCTGTCCAAGCCGCGATTGCCGCGGCGTTCACGTCCCGAGTGTCCGCCGCTGGTGCTGAGTTCAGTGCCCAATCGGACCAATACGGTCTCGGTCCGGCCGTGACTCCAGCAAGCTGGGATTCGTAGCGTAGCTCAACCCTGGTTCCAGGGTCGATACCGGCGGACAGTGGAGTCCCGGCCGGGATGGTGAGGTAAACGGCATCGCGCTGCCCCAGTTCCCTCACCTCCGATGTCCCAGTCAGACGTGCGACCCTACCCCAGCCCACCCACTCACAGGTAGAGTCACGGGCGCCAGCGGCCCAACTCAGGACCAAGCCACCTCCCCTCTCGGCATGGTCTCGTAGCGCTGTGACCTCGTCCTGCATGAGACAAACGGGTGACGGGGCCACGAGCAATCCCTGGCCGCCCAAGGCCTCGATCGAGGCGGCCGAGGAGATCCGACTCACTTGGCCACCCGTTCCGGCGATCAGCGCTGCCCACTGATCAACTAGGTTCGGGTAGTAAAGTGAGTCGGGAAAGAACACAGCGCTCCGGCGCGAGACGAACAGCGTGGCCCGATACGGAGCCTGAATGACAGCCGGTTCCTGCGGCGGGAGGGACTTCGGGAACACATGCGGCTCGCCCAGCGTTGCTGAGCGGGTGAGTCTCTGGATGTCGATGTTCTGCCATAGCATTACACCGGCTGCAACTACACCGGCCGCGAGGACGCCCAACAATAGAAGGCCCCCAAGCCAATGCCCGGCCGAACGTGCCCGCGGGACGGGGTCACGTTTCGGAGGCATCTTCCTCACTCGGAGCCGGAGCCTCACTCGCCGGTTCGTGAACGACGAAGTAATGGGCTTCCTCTTCTTCGCCCTGAACCTGACTCGGCCGGCGTGCCAGCCGCAGCTTGTAAGCCAGATACGTCATCACACCCAGCGCGATCGTTACTAGGATGGTGACTACGATTATCGTGATTAGTAGATCGATGACCGTCATTGGGTGTGTGCCCCTAGCAGTGTCGGGTCTGACAGAATGTGTGGTGTGGTCGTCATTGCCCACCTGCTACGCTCTTTCCCAGTTCGATACGCCTCAACTTGCCCCACTCCATACCGAGGTTCAGAGCCTCTTCCACTGCCGCGAAGGTCTTTGTAACATCGAGAAAGAGTATGAAGAAGAACCTATAGACTACGGCGAGCGGCACCAAGCTCAGCGATTCCTCTTCCATTGACACAGTGACCAACGCGACAACCATGTCCAGCAGCGTGAGCAGGATCCACCAGTACAACAGCAGCTCGCCCATTCCGAATAGCAGCGCGACCATCGAGAAGAAGAGATGTGCGTAGACGTTCAGAACTGGCCATAAAACGCCTTCGAACGCCATCTCCACCGCGGAAAGCCAAAGTGGGAAATCCGGGAAGGGACGCAGCAACACTCCCTTTCGTTTGCGAATCGCCTGGAGGATTCCGCGTGTCCAACGATAGCGCTGCTGAATCAGATCGAGGACATTTGTAGGACCTTGGGTCCAGGTAATGGCGCTGTCTTCGTAGACGATCTTCCATCCGGCGGTGATCAACTTCAGCGTGAGGTCGGCGTCCTCGGCGAAGGTGTCGGCATCGTAGCCGCCGACTTCCTCGAGCGCCTCGAGACGGAACACGCCTACAGGGCCTGGTACGATATTCACCGCGCCGACGAAGCCCTGAGCTCGGCGGGGCATGTTGAGCCCTTCGATGTACTCTAGTGCTTGTAGCTTGGCGAGCAAATGGTCCCGGTTGAAGATCTTCACGTTACCAGCAACTGCCCCGATCGACGGGTCGCTGAAGTGAGGCATGATCACCCGCAGAGTCTGGGGCTCGATCCAAGAATCGGCGTCCATGCACATGATGAAGGCGTGGTTGGCGTGCGCGATACCAGCATTGAGCGCAGTGGCCTTACCCCCGTTCCCCTTGCTGAGTACTCGAAGCTCTGCGCTGCCGTGCTTGCCTTCCCACTGACGTGCGACCTCAACAGTGGCGTCGGTTGAACCGTCGTCGACCACTATCACTTCGTATGACGGGTAATCCAGGCCGATCAACGCCTGTAGGGCATCGTCGATTACCTTCGCCTCGTTGTACGCCGGCACAATGACAGTGACCGGAGGGAACTCGGAATCCTCCGGTGAGCCTTGTATGGTCTTCTCAGCATGCTGGAGGTATCCGAACCACAGAAGGGCGAAGTAACGCACAAACAGGATGGCAAGGAACAGAATCAGACTGATGAGTACCAAGCGGACCAGGAACCGCTGTACTTGAAGTGGTGAGTTGAGTGCCCAGTAGATGAACAACACCGTCAAGACCACGACGACGCTGGTGCTGATGATCGAAACGAGAGGGCGGGTCCGAACTGCCATACTAGTGCTTCACGGAAAACACGGCCGTGAGGCCGAGTGAGTTGTAGTCCCCTTCTCTGCCACGCAGGTACGCGAGGTCCGTGCGGAACCGAATGCGTTCAGTTTCCCAACTGGCACCAGCCTCACTGGCAAACTGTGGGACCAATTCGATTCCGTCTGTAGCGCGTTCGTTAACAAGAGCGAGTCCCGGTGTGAACCTGATATAACCGCTCCAATGATTCTGCGGCTTGGTGCGGAGGCCTAACTGCAGACCGTTGGACCAAAACAGCCCCGGGTCCCAGTAGAGTCGACGATCCAGCGAGTCGGCGGCACTGCCGCTGAATGACAGGAACTGCGAGACAAGGGCTGCGTCTACCAGCTGCGATACCTGTCGCCGGGCACTCACGGCCACGTTCAAGCGCACGTTCGTGTCATGTGAACCGTGCAGCGTAGCCAGCCCTGCGTTGCCGTTCACGCTCCAGCGATCGCTGACCTGCCTGTAGGCAGAGGCCTGAAGGTCGTCCGACAGTACTTCCCCCTCGAGGCTCTCGAGAGTCGCGGTCTGTTTGAATGCCCGCCCGTGAGTGAAAGATGCCTGCAGTGCAGTCCCGTTCAGGTCCGGCACCTCGACGCGTGCCTCGAGTGTGGGCTCGGTTCCCGTGAGGTTGAACTGCTCCGCACCTGTCGAAATAGAGGTACGCACCGTGCCCAGTCGCCACCAGTGTGCGAACTCGACCTCCGCGAACGGTCCTTGTTCCGTCGCAGCAGCGCCATTGAGGCGGTTGCCTTGGATGCGCCGGTACCCGGCGCGTATTGCCAGATTAGAGTTGGCTTGGAGCAGGTTTGCGCGGGCGACCAGATCTAGGCGCTCGAAGTCGTCAGAGTCACGAAAGTAAAGCAACTCGGGGCCAATGCTCGGTGTCTCACGTTGAGCAAGCAGATCGGCGGTCTGACTCCTGACTGTGGCGAGACCGTTGAGGGCCTGCTCGTCGGTGGGATCGATTGCCAAGGCCCTTCGATAGGCGCGGGTAGCCTCTGCTCTGGATCCTTGCCAAAGGTGGATGTCTCCCAACAGCGCCCAGGCGCGGCCCTCGTTTGGGTGCTCCGCAACCAGGTCGTCCAACAGCGATCGGGCGACCAGCTCTTCACCGGTCCAGACGTGCAGCCGCGCCAGCCTGTATCTTTCGGCTGCGCTCAGATCTCGCAGCAGGGCGAGCTGCCTGAGCGCGTCGCGTGCGCTTACGAGATCGCTCGCGTGGTATTGCAGGAAGTCTGCCCACTCGAGTAGCAGCTCTTGGTTTCGCAGATCTCGGTGAAGCGCGGTTTGGTACAGGACGGTTGCCGCACTGTAGTCCAACGCACCCACGGCTCGTCGGGCCCGTTCGACCGTGGTCTCGCCGATCGGGAGGGAGGCCACCAGAAGCGAGTCTATGTGGTCTCTCAGCCCTGCTGCCTCAGGAGCCGACTGGACCGTCGCCGGCAAGTCCCTGAGTAGCGCGAGAGCGTTGACGAGGTATCCGTTCCAATACAGTACTTGGGCCAACTCCAGGCGTTTCTGATAGGAATTGGGGTCGGCTTCGAGCAGCAGGCGGTACGCCTGTTCGGCCTCCCGATATCTTCCCGCCCAAACCAGGCTCTGAGCGAACTCGTAGTACAGGTCCAGATCCGTTGAATCGGCGGCCAACAGCTCGCTGTACAGTGCTAGAGAACGAGAGTGCTCGCCCCCGTCGCGCAGCAGCCGCGCGAGAGACAGCTTGTCGAAGGTCTCGGCTGATTCGACGATGAGACGACCGTAGACCTCCTTTGCCTCGTCAACTCGGCCGGTACGAGTCAGCGCGATTGCGAACTCACGCCACACGTCCCAGTCGTCGGGGTGATCGGAGAGATACTGCCGGAACATCGGGATGGCGGCGTCGTAGTCTTCGGCCTCCAACCTGGGCATTACGTTGCTCCAAAACACCTGCGCGGGACCCAAGAGAACTGGCTGGGCTAAGAGAGATACCGGCGGTTCGACCATGGGCCGCTGTTCCGCCAGCCAGAATGGTAGCTCACTCGCGGCAAAGGTAATGCCGGACTCGATCAGGCCGGCCTGAAGCACAAAGCGTTGTGGCAACACGATCAGGACAAACGCCGCCGTGATGGCACCCATCGAACCCAGGAGCAATGCGAACCTGAGCCAGTATGGCGTGCGGGCCTTGTGTCTTCCGGGGAACGCCGGCATGTACTGCGTCCTCTATGGCCCTTATGCCAGCTGCTGAAGGGAGTGACGCATCAGCTGGAGTCGGTCTTCAACAGGTCCAAGATCTGGTCGGCATCGGTGGCGGAGTTCAGGACCGTCAGTGCGAGTTCCGGATCTTGGACACCCCCTCGCTGCAATGACTCCCGCACGCGTCCAAAGAAGGCGTCAGCCTGGGCTGGCCGCGCTCCCTGCAACACAACTCCAAACATGCCGTCCACTTTGCCCACGAAATCACCAACATCCCATCGAACTTGCTCGAGCATCACGGCGGTCGCGCTATCGGCCACGTCAGCGCCTGGCTCAACCAAGATCAGGGTGAACATGCTGCCGTCTTCGGCATTCAATCGCTCGACGACTGTCTTGATGAACTGGGTCTGCTCCAGCGCGGTGGGCGCTGCGCCGGCGGCTGGTGTCTCTCGAGATCGACGCGTGTGAGGCAGGCCCCGAGTGGACTCGATGGCTCGGTCGATTCGGGAGGCGAGCTCCACGATGCTGAAACTGTCGCTCAAGAAGTCGTTCGCGCCGGCGTCCAGGGCGTTGGTGCGATCCGTTGCGCGCAGTCGGTCGTCTGCTACGAGGATGATGGGAGCCGAAGTGAGAGGCCGCAGTGCTCGGCAAGCGGCGACCGCCTCGCTACTCCGCTTTCGATCGACGTAGATCAGAACCACACCGAACGAGGTCCCTTCCTGGATCTCCGCAACAATGGACAGCGGCTGATCCGATTCCACAACATCGAATTGGCCTCGTGCCCAACCAGAGATCTCGTGGGGTAGCTCGGCCGCCAACTTGAGCAGGAGTAGACGTCTCTCTGCACCTGCGGGTGCGTCGGTCCGTCGGCGGTCTAACGTGCCCGTGGGTTGCTGCAGCCCTCCGCCCGGAACCAACTCGAGAGAAATCGCGCTTTGCGAGTCCGGCGGTGGGCTCATGCGGCGAATCCACAGTTGATGGACGCCGTCGGGTTGCCTCTCGATCTTCAACACCCCGGATGCGGTCTGCAGCACCCATTCAGTGGCTGGCGATACCGTATCGTTGAGATCGGAGCCGAGCGTGGCCCAAGTGGTAGCGCTTGAAGACTCGGCCCAGTTCACGAATCGGCTACCAAGCGCGGTGCCGGCACGGGTCTCCCACAGCGGCTTCCCGGGATCGATGCCGAGGCGAGCGACGTCGGTCCCGGCCGACGCAGTCAGTTCAGCGAACACCTCGTCCGGATCGGCCGCTCGCAGCAGCAACCGTTCGAAGTTGTCCGTGAAGCGGAGCATGCGCAGTTGCCCTTGCTTCCACGCCTCCTCGAAGCGAAACCCCATGTGGGCGGCTTGCTCGAACACTTGCTCCGGATGGGTACCAGTGAGCAACGCGACGCTCTCGCCTGCCAAGATTCCGGTGTTGATGAACTGGAGCACGCATGGGAGTTTCCCGCTTCCGGGCACTCCGGCGATCACATAAATACCGCCGGCACGAATCCCACCTGTGCGCTTGTCCAGGGATTCGATTCCCGTCTGTATCCGCTTCATCGTTCAACCCTTCTTGTTCCACTTCCACCACTCAAGTTATGGCAAGAACCGGTCCAGTGGTGATACCGCTTGCGGATACCAGGCCTGGACTGGATAACAGATGTGAAGATGATTGTGACATACAGGCAGATCTTGCTGTGAAGAGGGTCACAAATCTGTCCTGGTTCGTGCGGCTGCGGGCGGAAGGAGCCGAAGGATGGCCGCCGTTCAGCGTCCGCAGGCGCCGTGGAGCCGCTCACCGATTCCGACCGCCTCGTCCAGCAAGAAGAAATCGGCCAGTGGGTCGGCGTAACCCTGAGGCACATAATCCCCGCTCGCGGTATCGATCTCGTAGCTGCCCTCGTAATCACCCAGTCGAATTCGATCCAGCATATCAGCCAGGCGGTCTATGTCATCGACGTTGTTGTAACAACCGAAGCTGGCGCGCACCATACCGGGAAGACTCGTCTTATCACCCCCAATCGCTTGCTCGCGCCAGGAAGACATCTCTGCCTCCGGTAGCTGCAACAGATGGACGACGTACGGGTGTGCGCAGAAACAGCCGCTCCTCACACCGACCCCACCTTCATAGCCCAAGATCGACGCCACCAGGAAATGTGACAAACCCTCCAAGTTGAACGGGACTACCCCAACCTTCTCACCGGATTTCGACGGCTCTCGCTGGCCGTAGACGGTCACACCAGGGATCGCACCCAGTCGTTCTAGCGTGTAGGAGATCAGTTCGTCTTCATGTGCCGCGACGTTGTCCATACCGAGGCCCATTAGTGCCTTGGCAGCGGCTGCCATGGCAACGGCGCCCACGATGTTGGGGCTTCCCGACTCCTCTCGGTCTGGTAGTCCGGCCCAAAACACCTCGTCCAGTGTCACGACGTCTACCGTTCCCCCCCCGCTGTACTCCGGAGGGCCCTCGAGGAAAACCGCCTTGGGGCCGACGAGTGCACCGTTTCCGAACGGCGCGTACATCTTGTGTGCCGAAATGGCGACGAAGTCCAGATGCTCCGGATCGTTGTCTGGTTTCATATCGAGTCTGCGGTGAGCGATGTACTGTGCGGCATCGACAAGGATCTTTGCTCCAATAGAGTGCGCCTTGCGAGCCATTGCGTGAAAAGGCTGAATGAAACCGCTGACGTTTGACGCCGCCGTGACGGTGACGAGGGCGATCCGTTCACCGTGCTCCGCCACGAGGCGATCGAAGTCGTCCTCGTCCAGCCTGCCCTCGGGCGTGACGCCAACATGGACTACGGTGGCCTTGTCTCGCCATGGCAAGTCGTTCGAGTGGTGCTCCATCCGGGTGGTCAACACCACTGAATCAGGCGAAAGCGGAAGTCGATACGAGAGCTTGTTGATAGCTTCAGTGGTGTTCTTGCCGAAGATGACCGTGTTGCTTTCAGGGTCAGCGCCTACGAACCGAGCGATGATGTCATGTGACTGGTCGTACGCTATAGTGCTGAGTCGGGACTTGAAGCCGGTGCCCCGGTGTACGCTCGAGTAGTAGGGCAGGAATCTCTCCACGGTATCCACGACATCGCTTAGAGGAGGCGTGGTTGCGGCGTTGTCGAGATTGACGTACTGGACTCGAGTGCCATTGAGGATCGGGGTCTCGCGCTCGAGGCCCACGAACCGGGTCCGGAGGTCCGGAAGCGTGTTGCTTTCTAAGCGACTCATGCTGTGGCTCTTCCAGCTTAAGTGTACGGTCGATGTGCGGCTTGAAGCCGGTCTAGTTAAGTCAGGCGTCAGTAAGGATGCAAGCCGTGGGCGGAGCCCGCGGCCGAGGCCAGGGCGGGACGAGAGGCCGGACTATGTCAGGTGGTGCTCTCCTGCGTATACGTTGAAGTTCTCACCTCGGGCAAAGCCGACTAGCAGTAACCCTACGCTCTGCGCCAGCTCCACAGCGAGAGATGAGGGCGCTGAAATTCCGACGACCCCACCGATGCCGACCACGGCGGCCTTTTGAACGATCTCGAAGCTTTGCCGGCCGGAGACGACCAACACACAGCTCGGTAGAGGCCAACTTGCGGCGCTCACGGCGCCGATGGCCTTGTCCACTGCATTGTGTCTTCCCACGTCCTCCCTCACGACGAGTGGATCTCCCGTGAGATCGAACAGGCCGGCCGCGTGGAGACCGCCCGTTGAATCAAAGGTGGGTTGGTGTGCACGTAGACGGTCTGGGAGGCAGGTCACCACGCCCGAGCGGATCTGAAAGTCGGCGGCTGGTCGGGCAAGCAGGCTCACAGCTTCGATCGAGGCCTTGCCACAAACACCACATGAACTCGACACGAACATGTTGCGCTGGAATCGGTCCACGTCCACCGTGACGTCTGCGTGCAAAGCTACGGTCACGCGCGAACCGTCAATCTCTGTGATGCCGTCTACCTCGTCCGGGGCCAGTAGGATCCCCTCTGTCAGAAGAAACCCGAGAACCAAGTCTGCGTCGTCACCGGGAGTGCGCATTGTCACCGCGAGGGCTCGATCGCCCAGTCTGATTTCCAAAGGGTCCTCGGTGGCCACCGAATCGACAGCGCGCTGAGGCTCAGCATCTCCGTATCGCACCACCGATGTCTCGAGGATTCGCTTGGCCATCTGTCCGTCGCTACGGTCCGAGCCGGTCACGGTCTTGGCGTGTGAGGAATCGCTCCGCGAAGTCGAGTCGTTCCTCTACTTCTGCCAGTCTGTCGAGCGCGTCGACAAGCTGTTGTTCCGTCATCTCGAGCCGATGTTGCGTCTGCTCCGAGACATCTCGTAACCGACTTGATTCGGCGCCCTGACCACGTGATATCCGCGTGGCGAGTGCCTTTGCGATTGGGGCGCCAACGGCGAGCACCACGATGAAAGTGAGAAGGTCCACGTGCCAACCTCTTCTATTCAGGCTTGTCAACAAACCAACTAACCGACCGACGTACAGCTTCTGCAGGCTGTGTCGATGGCCTCCAATCGAGCTCCCGGTGAGCCCGGTCGGAACTGTACGGGTTGTCTGCGGCCATGAACCGCGCCGCCCCTAACGCAATCCCTGAGTATCGTCTCGGTCGCATCAGACGGCACAGGCTGTGATACGAGACCGTGAACGTGGTAACCAAAGGCACTGGTACAGGCATGAACCGCGGGCGGAGACCCGCAGCCTCACCGACTGCTGTCAGGAACTCACGCTGAGTAAGTTCGCCGTCATTCGCCACATTGAAGCTACCGGTTACGGCGTCGTCTTCCAGTGCGGCAATGACTGCGTCGGCCACGTTTCCGGCATACACGACGCTCAGCACGTTGTTTCCACGCCCAACAAGGGGGGCCAGTCCGAATCGGAGTGCCTTGATCACTCGAGGTAGGAAGATGCGGTCGCGCTCCCCGTAGATCACGCAAGGCCTGAGCACGACGGCCGAAAGCCCCGCCTCGTCAACTACCCTCCGGACGGCCTGTTCGGCCAGTCGCTTTGATCGGGCGTAGAAGTCCGTGGGCGCCAGGTCCGTCCAGGGAGCGTCCTCGTCCAAGCTGTTGGCCCTCGCGGCGGTTCTGCGTCCGTACACCGCGATGGACGAAACATGTACGAGCTTCACGCCAAGTCGAGCTGCCCTTTCCGCCGCGTGCCTGGATGCCGCCACGTTCACAGCCCGGAATGCGTCCCATGATTTCCGCTGGACTATGAGAGCAGCCGAATGCACGATCGCGTCCGCATCTGATGCTGCGGACCATGACGACTCATCTTCGACGCGACCGCACACCGAGCTTGCGCCGAGTGACGTGACCATCGAGTGACCGGTGCTGTCTCTGACCAGAGCAACGACCTCGTGGCCTGCCATTCGGAGCCGCTCGATGACGTGACTTCCCACCAACCCTGTGCCGCCGGTGACAAATACGCGCATTCGTCGGGTTCAGAATGCGAGCAGGATCGCGCGGAGTCCCAGGACCGCACAAAGCAAGACGACGGCACCTCCCGCCAGGTTGCCGCGCCAGCCGTTGACCGCATCACCGAGACGGCGCCGGTCGTTCATCGCAATCAACAGCACCACCGCCACGATGGGGAGCACCAGCCCGTTCACCACCTGAGCCACGAAGATCAGCGGCACGGGACGAGTACCGACTAGCGCTACCGCGCCGCCGATGAGGAGGCATCCGATCCACACGGCGCGCGCCGGGGCGCTCTTCACATTGCGATTCCGGCCGAGCACATCGAGCAGGGTGTATGCGCCGGCGAGGGGCGCTGTGACTGCCGATGAGATGCCGGCGGCAGCGTAGCCGGCGGCAAACGCGTGGCTAGCCCAGGGCCCCAGTAACGGCGTGAGCTGGCCCGCCATGTCACTGGCCGACCTCACTTCGGTACCGCCCAAAGCCGCCGAAGCCGTCACAACGACCGCGCAGGACACGACACCGCCGATACCAATGGCGAGTACCAGGTCAAGCCGGACCGCCGTTAGGTCGTGCTTTCCGGAAAACCGCTCGTTAACGGCGGCAGCGTGGAGAAACAAGTTGTAGGGAACGATGGTGGTCCCGATCAGGGCGAGGGCGGTGAGCTCGGCGTTGCCGGGTAGCCGCGGGACAAACGCCCCGCGCAGTAGTTCCCCTAGATGGGGTGCGACCAGCAGGGCGGTCGCAAGAAATACCAATCCCATGACCGCCACGCATACCGCCAGGACCTTCTCGACGAGCCAGTACTGTCCAGTAGACAGGAGCAGTCCGGCTAGCACAACTCCGATGGCGACCCAGCCTTTGAGCGGTATCCCCGTGACCGCAGCCAGACCGAGGCCTGCACCGGTTAGGTTGCCTGCCTCATAGGCCGCTGCTCCGCCGATGACGGCCACCGCCGCGAGCACGGCGAGAGCCATCCCGAGCCAGCGTGGACCGCCTGCACATCGGAGGGCCTGACCGAGTCCTGTACCGGTAATTAGGCCCAGGCGCGCGCTCATCTCCTGCAGCACTATCGTCGCGACAGTCGCAAACACCAGGGCCCACAGTAGCGTCACGCCGTGGTTGGCCCCTGCGAGGGTGGCAGTAGTCACTGTGCCCGGTCCGATGAACGCCGCAGCGACGATCACTCCCGGACCGATTCCGCGCCAGCGCGTCATTTTCTCTGTCCGAGCGGCAAGTCCACGGTTGTGGCTGGAGATTCGCCGGCTATCACGACGGTGCCGGGTTCAACTGCGCTGCGGATCATGCCCAATCCCACATGGATGTCGCTGTGATCGAGTGAGACCACACTCGTCATCCGACCGATCGACCGATCATCCTTGCTGATGTCGGGTACCGTTGGGTCAGGAGCCTCCTGCCACGTCAGCCCAAGCAATCGCTTGTTGGTGTGGCCGCGGAAGTGGAGCCGCGAGACCGTTTCTTGACCCAGGTAGCATCCCTTGGAATGGGACAGCGCTCCGATTGCGTCGAAGCGGACCTCTTGCGGCAACGTCTTGTCGTCGATCTCGGCGCCAAAGCGCGGCCAACCGGCCAAGATACGAGTTAGCTCGAGGGGAGCCGAAGCGGTCCGCCGGATGCCGGAACCCGACAGGGCCCGGTCCAATCGATGCTCGTTGGCGGCAGGGCAGTCGACTTGCAGTACGAAAGGGATATCTCCCATTGGCCTCGCGGCGCGGAGGCCCTGGTCATCCACGGTCTCACCAGGATTCGGCGTGGGGATCCCCTGTGCCGCTGCGAACCCTTGGGCCAGGGGCCCAGCGAAGCGGAATACGACGCGCTCGTCGGTTACGTCAGCGAATCGTGCTAGGCGGGGTGGTATGTATCGCTTGAGGGCATCAAGCAGTCTCTGTCTCACCTCCCTCGGCGCGTACAGTATCACTTCATCCTGGAGGCGAGCAGCCCAGAAATCGCACTCGATCATTCCTTTGACGGAGAGCAGCGCACCGTAGGAGAAGCTGCCCTCACCGGCGCCCTCGAAATCACAGGTCAAAAGTCCCTGTAGACACTTCACGGCCCCGGCCCCAGTCACCTCAACTGCTGCGAGATCAGTCCGGCTGAACACTGCGGATTCACGAACTGCACTGAGTACGTCGGGCGGCACGTCGGCCGGGCCGATGACAGTGATGCTCGTGCGCCCGCCGGGCTTTTCAGCTGTCATAGAATCCCGCTCGCCGGTAGGACAGGTCGAGTACCTCAATTGGGTGTACTACAGGGATTGTCGAACCCGCGGCTCTCAGCCCGGCACCGATTTGCATGATGCACCCCGGGTTGCCTGAGGCAACTACGTCGGGTCCTGCGTCGATCAGGTCCTTGACCTTGCAATCCAGCACCAGGCGAGACAAGACGGACTCGGTGAGCGAGTAGCTCCCCGCACTGCCGCAGCACTGATCCGAATCTCTGTGAGCAACGAGTTCCATCTCCGGTATGGACTGCAGCAACTGCAGGGGCGGGTCGGCGACGCGTTGGGCATGCAAGAGGTGGCATGGGGGGTCATAGGCGACGCGGATGCGGATGGGTGCTCCCCGGCGCGGACTGAGTCGCGCGAGCACCTCGCTCACGTCTTGCACTCGCCGTGAGAACTCCTGCGCCTCACCTTGCAGCGAATCGCCTGAAAGAAGCTCGCCGTACTCCTTCAGGATGGCACCGCATCCCGCGCTGTTCACCACCACCGGCACATCCGGGTGTGCAGCAAAGGCGCGCACGTTGTGTCGGGCCAGCTCGCGGGCCTTCTCGTGTTGGCCGGAGTGTGCGTGCAGGGCTCCGCAACAGCCCTGGCTTCGGACCGGGATCATCGAGATGTTGTGCGCGATCAGGGTCCGCTCGGTCGCCCGGTGAACGTGCGAGAACAGGCCGTCCATGATGCAGCCGGTAAAGAGGGATGCACTGGGAGGTCGATCATCCACCGGTTGAGTAGTAAGCCTGGGACGTTGTGCAGCGCCCTCTGGTTCCCTCCTCCCGTTGTCGCTCACTTCTAATTGCCGAGTTGCCCCCAACATCGCCATGACGAACCCGAGAGAGGAGCCTCCGGCCAGCCTCCTGGCCATCGGCCTCATCAGCTTCGCCATTCCGAAGACCGGCCGCCATAGCCTGCGATCGGACATCACCGCGTTGACGATGCGTGCGGCCCCAGGAACGGGCCGTGCTTCGCTCAAAACGGATCTGGCTTGCTCGAGGGCCGGCCCGTAGCTGACGCCCGAGGGGCAAGACGACTCGCAGGCACGACAACCGAGGCAACGGTCGAGGTGATACGCGAGTCGATCCTCCTGGGGGCGGATGCTCCCTTGAAGCAGGCCCTTGATGAGCACTATGCGACCCCGCGGGCTGTCCGCCTCGTCGCCGGTCGCGCGGTATGTCGGACAGCTCTGCAGGCAGAAGCCACAGTGAACACAAGGATCGAGACCTGCCAGTCCCCGTTCGCTCATTGACCCGCGCTGAGAGGCACCAGGAGAACTTGAGCGGGGTCGAAAGCGCCGCGTATCGATTCGACGATTGTGTCCACTCTGCCCCGGTAGGCCCCGAAATGGCCGACTTCGCTACGGATTCTCCAGGGCGCCCGCTCCAGAATTATGGGTACCTCTTGCTGCGCACACATTCCTCGGAACAGCCGTATGTGGTCCGGAGTAGCGTTACCGGTCCAGCGGACCGAGCCAGTCGTGACAGAGACCGTTATCCAGTCGTCGCACTTCTCGTCGAGATGATGAGCCAACAGATCGAGAGTACTCTCCAGGGCCGACGGCAAAGCGCCCATCCGTAGAGTGGTTTCTCCCCCGGTTGCCCCGGCGCAGAGCTGCTTCCAGAAACCGCTGGCACTTTTCAGTTCCGCGCGCCGCAGAATCGCCGGCGCCGCGACGTCAGCGGCGACGGTCGTCTGTGCTGCAACGGCCGGCTCGGATCCTCGAAGTCGCAAAGCCAGTGTCCACTCATCGGCCCCGCCGGCGCGTGGCGAAATTAGCTCCAACGCGGCCGGCGTCTCTCCCGATCCTAGGATAGCTCTTGCCGCCCTGATCAAGGCGTCCCGATCGCCCGCAGCGAACAATGTCTGATCGGCGCGGGGCACGGTGCGTAGGCGGAAGTTCACGGAGGTGATGACTCCGAAGGCCCCGAAACTTCCAGCCAGCAGCTTGGCGATATCGTATCCCGCGACATTCTTGACCACCTTCCCGCCTGCCCGGATGATTCGTCCGTCTCCGGTGACAAAGGTGAGGCCAAGGATTTGATCTCGCAGCGTTCCGAATCCGCTGCGAAGAGGACCTGCGGTGCCGGTGGCCACCACGGATCCGACGGATCGTGCTGCGCCCGGTGGATCCAGTGGGATCCACACTTCGTGATCCAGCAGTGAGAGTCGAAGCTCCTCCCAAGGGGTACCGGCGCGCACGCTGGCGACCAGATCTGCCGGACTCACCTCGGTCACTCCGGTCAAGTTGCTGGTGGACAACGCCAAGTCGGCCGGAGCGTCAGTGGTGTTCCATGAGCCGGTCCCCTGGACGCGCACCCGCCAGCCCTCCTTCGCTGCCTTAGAGAGCACGATTGAGCAGGCGTCGTCGGTTCGAGGCGCTACGCGGGGTGTCCCGTCGGAGTCTTCGCCAACGAGGGTGTGGTCACCGAGCAGGGAACCAATTTGCCGCGCAATCATTGCGATGCATCTGCCTCAGCCGCGTCTCGACAGACGTGGAGCGGCAGTACCTTGCCAGGATTTGCCTGCTCGGCCGGGTCGAAGGCCCGACGCAGCTCGCGCATTAGGGAGATCGTCTCGGCGTCGAACACCAGGGGCATGAGGTGGATCTTGTCAGCACCGACACCGTGCTCCCCCGTGATCGTGCCACCTGCGTCTATGCAGGCATGCATGATGGCGGTTGCGGCTTCTTTCACCCGGTGGAGGACGCCGGGTTCACTGCGGCTAAACGACAGGTTGGGATGAAGGTTGCCGTCGCCCGCGTGGAACACGTTACACACGGGCAGATCGAATTCAGCGGCTATTTCGGCGATCCGCTCCAGAATATCGGGAAGAGCCGATCGGGGTACCACGGCGTCCTGTACAACGAGGTCGGGTGCGATACGGCCCAGCGCACCGAAAGTCTTCTTTCGACCCTGCCACAGTCGGGCGCGCTGCGTGGGGTCCGTAGCAGACTTCACGGCTCGAGCACCCGCGCGGCGCAGGATCGCCTCTGCCTGGGCCGCTTCGGATTCAACCGAGCCCTTGTCCATTCCGTCCAACTCCACAATCAAGACGGCTGCCGCGTCGGTTGGATAACCGGCGCTATATATCGACTCCTCCACGACGGCCACGCTGTTCTGGTCCATCATCTCCAATGCGGCGGGGAGAATGCCGGCGGAGATCACTTGCGTCACTGCTTCGCCGGCCGTCCGGAGCGAAGAGAAGTCGGCAAGCAAGGTCCTTGCGATGGCTGGAGTCGGGGTAAGCCTCACGGTGATCTGGGTGGCAATCCCGAACATCCCTTCACTGCCGACGAACAGGCCCACGAGGTCCGGTCCCCATGATTCGCCCCCAGGCGAGCCGAGGGTGACCAAGTCGCCGTTTGGCAACGCGACCTCAACCTCCAGGATGTGATTGGACGTGACTCCGTATTTGAGGCAGTGGGGACCACCGGCGTTCTCGGCTACGTTGCCACCGATTGTGCAGACTGTCTGGCTTGATGGATCGGGCGCGTAGCTGAGGCCAACGTGGTCAGTGACCTCGGATAGCTTGGTGTTCACGACTCCGGGCTCGACAACGGCCCGCCTGTTCACGGGATCGATTTCCAGAATTCGGTTGAGGCGGGTGAGTACCACCATGACCGCGTCGGATCCGGCGAGCGCGCCGCCGGATAGTCCAGTACCCGCCCCGCGGGCCACAAAGGGGACGTCAAAGTGGTCAAGTAGGCGCAGGACTGAGACAACTTCGTCCCGAGACCCAGGTATCACCACCGCACCCGGGCGCGAGTTGTGAGTAGGCAGTCCATCAGTGGCAAAGGTCTCGAGTTCCACTGACGTGGACTTGACCCACTGCTCGCCCACCACGTCACGCAAGGCCTGGATGGCTGCTGTGGGAACGGTCATGATCTACAGAGCGGATTCATGTTCTGGAAGATAAGAGACCGCCCCGAGTGTGGTTACGGTGGAATCGTCGGCAACGGAAAAGGGGCTCGGGCCTCAAGCCCGAGCCCCTCAGCAAAAAGAACTCAGTTAGGATCCTACGCTGCTCTCCAGAATCCCATGAGTGCCGCTCCGTCTGGGCTTTCGCGCAGCTTCTCGAAAGCCCGTTCGCGAATCTGACGAATCCGCTCCCGGGTAACACCCATGAGCGCCCCGATTCGCTCCAGGGTCATGCCCTCAGAGCCCTCCTCCAGCCCATAGTACAGGTAGAGGATCTTGCGTTCCCTAGGGGTCAGGTATTTCTCGAATACGCGGTCGATGAACTCACGCATTAGGTTACCGTCGGTCCAGTCCTCGATTTCCGACCCTTCTTGGCCCGCGAACCTCTCACCAAGTGTTGCAGCGTCCTTGTCGGTGCGGTCGATGGGTGCATCGAGGGAAACCTCGGCAGCTGTCATACGCCGCGCATTTCGCACGTTCGTTACGGTGTCATCCAACGCCTTGGCGATTTCCTTGTCGGTCGGTTCACGACCTAGCTCTTGGGAGAGGAAGGTCTCGGTCCGGGACATGCGGATTAGCTGGCTGTTTTGGTTGAGCGGAATGCGCACGCTACGCGTCTGTTCCGCCAGCGCTTTGAGGACTGCCTGGCGTACCCACCATACAGCGTACGAGATGAACTTCACTCCCTGGTCCGGGTCGAACTTCTTGACCGCCTTTAACAGGCCCTCGTTGCCGATGGCGACGAGTTCCGCCAAATCCAGGCCGTGTCCCTGATACTTCTTAACGTATGAGATCACGAACCGGAGGTTCGCGGTCACAAGACGTTCTGCCGCCTTCTGGTCCCCGCTTCGGGCTCGCCGCGCGAGGCGCCGCTCCTCTTGGGGTTCCTTGATCAGGGGAAGCTTCTGGATGTCTTGGAGATATTGGTCAAAGGCTGTGGAAGAACCGGTGTAGAAGAAAGCTCGGGATTTGCTCGCCGAGAGCTGGGTCATACGTGCTCCTAACCAACAGATCCGACTTACCGTAGGGATAGCGGGTAAGGTGAGGGGAACCCGCCAAAATGGCTGACCAATGCGGGGCGAATATAAAAAATGTAGGAATGTCAGTCAAGCAAAAACAAGTTTTCCACATCACAAATTGTTGTCATCATGTTGCTTCCATAATTTGTCAACCAACGCCGAAGTGATGTGCAAACCGAGTTATGTGGATAAACCTGCAAGCGTTTGTCCACAAATGGTTTACGTCCTACGCCAAGTGTGGGTAATCTCTCCAACCAATTGTGCCGTATGTGGTTAGCTCAGCTGGTCCAGAACGCCTCGAATTGCGGAGTCTTGTACTCTGTGTGTCCAGTTGCCGTCCAAGTCCCGGGCGACGCTCCCGATGCTTTTGAGTAGTGCAAACCTGACAGATCCAGCTCGGCTCTTTTTGTCCGTGCTGACTGTCTCTAGGACCAATTCACGGTCGATGCTTGCCGGGGTGTTGCAGGGTAGTCCGAAAGCAGTTACCGCTTTCCTGAGGTGCGACGCCGCAGCCGAATCCGTGATGCCGAGGACGGCTCCGAGCTCGGCCTCGGCTACCATGCCGATGGCAACCGCCTCGCCGTGAGCCAGATCGAAACCGGACGCAGATTCCAGGGCGTGTCCGATCGTGTGACCGAAATTGAGGATTGCCCGTAAACCGGCTTCGCGTTCGTCCTGTGAAACGACTTCAGCCTTGATCTCCACGCTGCGCCCAACTAGCTGAACCAGTGTTGGAATGTCTCGCTCGAGCACCTGCCTGTGATGTCGGACGAGCCAGCTGAAATAGTTGTGGTCTGCAATCGCCCCGTGCTTGACTGCTTCCGCGGCTCCCGAACACAGGTCTCGGTCGGACAACGTGCTGAGAGTTGTGACGTCAGCGATCACGCCACTGGGCTGGTGGAATGCTCCGACCAGGTTCTTTCCGTGCGGTGTGTCAATACCGGTCTTGCCACCCACCGAGCTGTCTATCATGGCAAGCATCGAAGTGGGAACCTGGATGTAGGGGATGCCCCGCATGTATGTTGCGGCGACGAAGCCTGCCAGATCTCCCACCACGCCACCACCCAGTGCCACGATCACGGTGTCCCGGCCCAATCCCGCAGCAAGCATCTGATCAGTTAGGTCCGTCCAAGTCGCCCGAGTCTTGTTTGGTTCACCGGCTGGAAACTGGAACAAGTTGCATTGCGCTTCGCCTCCGCAATGCGCTCTGACATCTCGCCCGTAAATGGCCCCTACGTTGGAATCGGTTATCAGTGCGATGCGGTGCCCGGGCACCCTCGCGCGTAGGATGCCGGGAAGCTGGGCAAGCAGGTCCGCACCGAGCAGAACCTCGTACGAGGCAGTTCCGAGCAGGACCTCGATGGTCGTGGTGTCTATAGCAGCACCTCGCCCCGAATGACGGTGATCGCTTTTCCGCCGACACGCACCTCGACGATGCCACCTGATTCCGCGACGGAGATCTCGACCTGAATACTGCTGGGTCGACCGATCTCGATGCCCTGTTCCACTACAATGGTTGCCACGCCCTCACGGGGCTCGACCACTCGGTTGTGCACTAGGTAGGCACCCAGCGCCCCCGCAGCACTGCCCGTTGCGGGGTCTTCCGGCACTCCCAGCCCGGGCGCGAACATGCGGCAGTGAACCGTCGCACTGGAATCAACGGTCTCAGTCGAGTAGCACATTGCGCAGTCGGTTCCGACGCCGCTGAGTAGGTCGGCTAGGGTCGATCCACTGCCTCCCGTGGGCAGTTCTTCCAGGTCTGTCAGAGACCGTATTGGGATCATCAGTTGCGGTAGGGCAGTCGATACGATCTGGGGAACCGGATCCAACAAGACCGTCTTCGCCCCGCCGCCCAATGCCGTGCCCAGGCTCAGTCCGTCAGTTAGCCGCGGTCCGAATTGCGGGGGCGCTTGGACCATGACCACTCGCACCGGTTTCCCGTGCTCCGAATGGACGTACACTGGTAAGACCCCGGCACCGGTTTCTTGGCTGACTTCCTCGACTCCCTGATCCGGGAGCGTCAGTTCTCCCAGCTCAGCGAGAGTCCACCAGGTACCGATCGTCGGATGGCCGGCAAGCGGGATCTCCGCCGTGGGAGTGAAGAACCTGACTCGCCGTGTGGCACACTCGGAGGGCAACACGAAAGTTGTCTCCGACAAGTTCATTTCACGGGCCAGAGCCTGCATCGTTTTGGAATCCAGGCCGGTCGGGTGCGGGAACACGGCCAGGGGGTTGCCGCCAAGAGGCTTGGTTGTGAACACGTCGATTTGGTAGAAGGCGTACGCTGGCATCCTACCACTCCTTGTCCGGCACTTCAGCCCGGTGATTTGCCGATCGGGCCAAGGTAAACAGTAGGTCGGACAGACGGTTCAGATAGGCTAGAACCATGGGTGGAATGCGCTCGTTTCTGTCCAGTGCGACGACACTTCTCTCCGCCCTGCGGCAAACCACTCGCGCCCAATGAAACAGGGCAGCCTTGTTGGTGCCGCCCGGGAGGATGAACGACCTCAGCTCCGGCAGCTCGGCATCAAGTCGGTCGATCGCCGCTTCCAGATAGGCGACTTCCGTTTCAGTGATGGTCGCCTTGCTGAGAGAGGTAACCACTCGTTCGGGATTGGGGCTCGCCAACAGGCTGCCGATGGCCAACAGCCGCCCCTGAACGAGTTCTATGAGCTCCAGCTCGAAGTGCGCGGGCACGGCGGCAGCAGCGACGCCTAATACGGTGTTCAACTCGTCCACATCGCCATAGGCCTGCACGCGACTGTCGCTCTTGCTGACGCGTCCTCCCCCAAACAACGAGGTCTCCCCTCCGTCTCCGGTCTTCGTATAGATCTTCACGGTCGGTCCAAGGTAGGCGGTAGGGCTGTGGGGCGGTAGGGTAGTACATTCCCTACGCTGGACAGGTAATGTGGGGTGTTTGCGACGACTCGAGCCACATTGATGCACATTGATTGTACCGGGTACTGAAGCCTGCCCCTTGCGGGTGGCTATAGTCGGAGCTGGGCCGGCTGGTTTCTTCGTAGCGGAGCATCTGCTCAAGCGCGATGGGGTTGTCGTCCGCGTAGACATGTTCGAGCGACTACCGGCCCCGTTCGGACTCGTACGCTTTGGAGTCGCACCAGATCACCCGCGTATCAAGCAGGCCACGAGGACATTCGAGAAGGTGGCTTCGGACTCTCGGTTCCGGTACTTCGGAAATGTGGAGGTCGGCGTGCACGTGACTTGGGCCGACCTATGTGAGCGCTACCACCAGGTATGCGCGGCAACTGGAGCGCAAGCCGACCGCAGATTGAACATCCCCGGAGAAGATCTGGAGGGCAGTCACTCCGCCACTGATTTCGTGGCGTGGTACAACGGACACCCCGATTTTGCGCAACTGCGATTTGATCTCTCTGCTGAAAGTGTAGTGATAGTGGGAGTGGGTAACGTTGCGCTGGATGTTGCTCGCATACTATGTCGTCCCGTTTCTGAACTTGCGACCACGGACATTGCGGACCATGCGTTGGACAGCCTGAGAAGCAGCCGCGTTCGGGAAGTCACGGTGCTTGGGCGCCGTGGACCAGCCCAGGCGGCGTTCTCGGCTTCGGAGATAAAGGAGATCGGCCGGTTGGCCGACGTCGACGTGTTAGCTCCACATGGAGAGATCGCACTTGACCCGTTGAGTCAGTCGTGGGTGACTGAGTCAGGGGACCGCGCCTTGCAGCGCAAGTTGGATGTGTTGGCCGAATTCGCCGAACGCCGGCCAGCGGGATATCCACGGCGCTTGAACTTCCGGTTTCTGGTCTCACCGGTCGAACTGGTGTCGAACGGCGGAAGAGTCTCAGCGCTGCGGCTGGTACGAAACGAGCTTTATGCAGCGGAAGACGGCTCGTTACGTCCGAAGGCAACCAAGCAGTGCGAGCAGCTTCCGGCAGATCTCGTCTTCCGGTCCGCTGGGTACAGAGGTGTGCCAATGCCCGGTCTCCCATTCGATGACACACGGTGCATGATTCCCAACGATCGTGGTCGCGTTGTTGATCCCATGACCGGTACCAGGATCAAGGGTTGCTACGTGAGCGGCTGGATCAAGCGACAGCCGGTGGGTGTGATTGGCACCAACAAGCCGGATGCGGCTGAGACGGTAGCATCCATGTTGGAGGATGTTGCTGCTGGGGTTGTGTTGAGGCGAGGCCATTGTGAGGAAGCGGGTGTAGAACAGCTTGTGGCGGACCGATGCCCGGGATACCTGTCTTTCGAGGACTGGAAGCGCATAGATGACATCGAGGTTCGCGCAGGAAAGGCGCAGGGAAGGCCGCGGGTGAAGATCACTTCAGCCTCCGAGATGCTGGCCCTTTTAGGGCGGGGTGAGTCCTGAGTCGTACCATCTTCCTATTGTGGTTCGCGGCTCTGGTCGCGTTGGTCCAAGGTCGTCTCAATGGCCAAGATGTTCGTCCGTCGGATCTCGTTGTGCGTGAGCTGGCGTTCTCGGGGAATCGCGCCATCGATGATGCGACATTGCGTATGTCGATCTCCACCACCCAGTCATCGGCCTTCGCCCGACTGCCAGTTGTCCGGTGGATCGGACTGGGCGCTAAGAAGTACTTCAACGAAACGGAGTTCCGGCGCGATGTGCTGCGCATCTTGTTTCTGTACGGCCGGACGGGATTTCGTGAAGTCAGGGTCGACACTCTCGTGCAGCGCACGGACGTTAATGTCTACGTCCGCTTCATAATCGACGAGGGGGAGCCGGTCAGGGTTGATTCCTTGAGCCTGGTTGGTGTCGACGGAATTGTGGACTCTGACAGAGTCGTAGGCGATCTGCCGCTCCGGGTTGGCGATCCTTTCAACCTCCTGATGCTGCAGGCGTCAGTCGATAGCATCCAAACGATCCTTCGGAACAAGGGCTACCCTTTTCCTGAGGTCTTTCAGAGTTTCGACGTTGACCTGGAGGATCATGCTGCTCAGGTCTTCTGGGACGTCGTTCCGGGGGAGCCGGCCCTGTTTGGAAACGTCGTGGTGTCGGGCTCAGAGGAGATCGATGAAAGCGTGGTCCGACGTGCGCTGGCCTTCAAGCCAGGGCAACCGTTCAGCGAAGAGAAGCTGCGACGCAGCCAGGCTGACCTCTATCGCATGAACCTCTTCAATTTCGTGGGTATTGGGCTAGCCGACTCGCTGCGTTCGTCGGACGGCTCTCCGAGTCTGGACGTAGAGGTCCGTGTTGCTGAAGCGAGTCTACGACGACTCAGGCTTGGTGGTGGTTACGGCACCTTTGATTGTTTTCGAGGCCTTGGCGCCTGGACCATCTACGATTTCCTAGGTGGCGGACGGACCTTGGATCTTTCGGCCCAGTTCTCCAAGGTTGGGGTGGGTGAGCCGCTCGACCTGGGGCTTCAAGAAGGAATCTGCTTGGGACTGCGAGATGAAGACACGTCACGACTGAAGCTCAACTACAACTTGAGCGTTGGTGTAAGTGAGCCGTTCTTCCTGTCACGCAATACGAGTGCCGGTATCACATTTGGTGCCGAACGCTACACTGAGTTCCAAGCGTATCTGAGAGAGCAGGTTGGCGGTGAGCTCTCGTTCACTTGGCGGACGCAGCCCGAGCTCCCAGTGACTCTGTCCTATTCCCTCTCTCGTTCCAAGACTGAGGCGGATGAAGCAACGTTCTGCACGTACCTCGATTTGTGTCTCGTAGACGACATAGGTGCCTTTACTGAGCGCCGCACCCGCTCGATGCTGGGTTTCGGGTTTGTCTGGGATCGCTCTGATTCGCGGGCCTCTGCAACCCGTGGCAGGAGATTCACCGCCGACGTCCGCTACGCATCTAGTTCTATTGGATCTGACTCACTGATTCAATTCACCCGCGGCGTAGCGGAATTCGCATCGTACCATCGAGTTGCTCGACGCGGAGTGTTTGCCTGGCGGCTCCGGCTCGGTGCTGTGACCACCCACAAGGGGATAGACTTCATCTCTCCGGAAGATCGGCTGTACGGAGGAGGTCCGAACAGCGTCCGTGGATTCGCCCAAAACGAACTGGGCCCGCTGGTGCGAGTGCTGGACCGCATTGAAGGTACCGGTGGAGGGATCGACAGCGTCATACGCAGGTCGGCCACAGGTGGCGACAGGTTGGTGCTGGCCAGCGCGGAGATACGGGTGCCGCTGCCCGGTTTCGCTGATCGGGTGTCTGGAGCGCTGTTCGTGGATGCAGGTCAAGTGATCGAACACACGCAGTCTGACGAGAGACTGACCGACCTGAAGGTCACTCCGGGGTTGGGCTTTCGAATTGCGACCGCGATAGGGCCGATGAGGCTGGATGTGGGGTTCAATCCGTATGATCCGCGTCCGGGCCTCTTGTACGAATACAACGAGGGCCGCACCGAGTTGCTGCCGGTTGCGGAGGACTGCGGCGAAGCGGTGTGCGTCCCTCTGGATTACGCGCCGCAAGTTGAGAGCTTCCTCGGTCGACTCCGACTTCACTTCTCAGTAGGGCAGGCGTTTTGACCAAGCGGCGAATTGCAGGTGCTTTGGCCCTAGCGGCTTGCTGGCTGCTTGGAACGTCAACGGCTCTATCACAGTCGACGAGATTACGGGGACTTTCTTCTCAGGCCTCATCGCTATCGGGCTGGTGGTTCGCGAAAGCGACGGAACGGTGCTGTTAGAAGTGCCACGCGTTCAGCTGGGGTACGGGCTGCGAGACATACTAGGGGGACGCATCGTGCTCGGCAGCATCGAGTTAAGGTCGCCGCATTTCAACCTGGTCAAGCGATCCGGCAGGAGAATCAACCTAGAAGAAGTGCTCGGCTTGGGAGGAGCTGGGGGCGGAGGTCCGACCCCGCTGATCGCCTTCAGCGACGTTACGGTCTCGGATGGGACGCTGATGATCCGTACCGAGGCGGACTCTAGCGACTCGCTGCGGACCGACGTGGAGCTGACTGCAGACGGGTTCATGCGAGTGCGTCGCATCAGTGATCTGAATGCGCAGCTGCCGTATCTCCGTATCTCGTCACCGCTCCCCATGGAGGGAGGGCTTCGCTTCGACATAGCGTCTCTGCGTGCGTCGATCTCTGATCCATCGATGGAGGTTGACAACCTCCGCGGCCGTATCGAGATCCGAGGTGATTCAATACTGCTGGATCTCGATGAGGCTAGGCTACCTTCGAGCCAGGCGGCCGTGCGCGGATCGATCGAGATCGGTGACCCAGGCTTGCTGTTGAACCTGGACATCGCGGCCGACGTCGTTACCACGAATGATGTGAGGGGGTTGGTGTCCGAGGTGCCGGCAGGAATGCTGGGCGGTGGGACGATCGAGGTAGTGTCGTTGCCGAGTGACGCGCTTTCGTTCCGACTAGATGGATTCGAGTTGACCGGTGTGGGGGGTGGCGGTGCTGCCAGCGGCCGACTCGCGATGGTGGTGGGTCCGGATGATCATTGGGCGTTTCGTGATACGAGACTGACTCTGGACAACTTCGACCTCGAGTACATCAGGGCCTACTTCGACACACTTCCCATAGCCGGTAGAGCCACGGGCACGTTTGAGTCGGACGGACCTAAGAACGATATGACATTGGGCCTGGATGTTGTCTTCAGGGATTCGGTGGTGGACGGATGGCCCGTGAATAGATTCGACGGCAGTGGC
>JBDHHP010000015.1:0-47186 GCA_039589275.1 Gemmatimonadota bacterium
GCCGGCGGCCTGTTGTACTACGTGATGCCGTTCGTCGAGGGCGAATCACTCAGGGATCGCATCGACCGCGAGCAACAGCTGCCCATCGATGACGCGCTGGCGATATGTAAGGAGGTGGGCGGAGCGCTGGCGCACGCCCACAGCGTCGGCATCGTGCACCGCGACATCAAGCCGGAGAACATCCTACTATACGGCGGCCACGCAGTGCTCGCCGACTTCGGTATAGCAAAGGCAGTGAGCGAGGCCGGTGGTGCGCAGTTAACCGCAACGGGAGTGGCGGTCGGCACGCCGACTTACATGAGCCCGGAACAAGCCGCCGGCGACGTAGTGGATGCGAGGAGCGACATCTACGCCTTGGCATGTGTGGCCTACGAGATGCTGGCCGGTCAACCGCCGTTCATGGGGCGCGGATTTCAGAGCTTGATCCAACAGCACATCACTGCACCTCCGCCCGACGTGACCAACATCAGGACCATGGTGCGACCAGGAGTCGCGACCGCGATCCAGCACGCAATGGCCAAGACGCCGGCAGACCGGTTTGCCACTGCCACCGAGTTCGTCGACACACTTGCCGGAGTGGCACGTCCCGAGCGTGACGGCTTGAGCTGGTCCGACCTGGTGGCGCGCAAAGTACCGCACGTGCTCGCCGGCTACGTCGCCGCTGCCGCGATCGTGGTGCTGGGTGTCGACTGGGCGGTGAATCGATTCGTTCTGTCGCCGTACCTCACCAGGTTCAGCATGGTCGCTTTGGCGTCGTTGTTACCCGCCGTCGCACTGGTCGCGTACTACAGGAAATCGCTGGCGTCCGATCGTCCTACTGCGCTCAAGCTGGGCGTATTGGCCAACCTCGTCGTTTCGGTCGTGATACTGTGGCTCGGCTTCGGCACCAAGGATCTGGGCGCCGCTACCACCCGAGTCGTGGTTGAGGATGAAGACGGCAACTCGGTGGAGCGCGTGGTGCCCAAGAGCGAATTTCGCAAGCGGCTAGCGCTGTATTCGTTTGACGACGTGACTGACGACTCGGCTACGGCCTGGCTGCAATTTGGTATCCCGCTCGCAGTTCAGATCGACCTGGGCCAGGATCTCTTTGTTCAGGTTACTGGCACTGAGATCATGGCCGAGGAGTTGCGCAGGGCCGGTTATCCCAGTGGCACCGACATTCCACTCACGCTGATGCGGCAGATAGCGGACCGTCACAACCTGCCGTTCTTCGTTGCGGGCTCATTCGAGGGTGGTGACGGCGAAGTCGGCGTGACGGTTCGATTGTATGAGACGCGCCGCGGCAAGCTTCTCAGCGAGCAGGTTTACTCCAGAGCAAACCTGTTCTCGGTTGCCGACGAGATAAGCCTTGCCCTCAAGCACGACCTGGGAATTCCGACGCAACACATCGAGCAGGTCGAGGACCTGCCGATCGCAGATCGTCTCACCTCGTCCCAAACAGCGTATCGAGACATGGTGCAGGCGTACCGAGCATTGACTGTTGATCAGGACTGGCCGGCTGCGTCGGCCGCAATCCTCCGATCGGTTGAAGCTGACCCAGCTAATGCCTACGCGCACTCGCTGCGCTATGGGATCAGTGTCTTTGCCAACGATCAGACTGGGGCATCTCAGGCCCTCGAAGAGGCCATGCGGCACATCTACAAGCTGCCCGAGCGTTCCCAGTACGCGACGAAGTTCCAGTACTACGACTACAAGGGAGAAGCCGAGAAGGCGACCGCTGTGTTGAGGATGTGGATAGACATCCTGCCCGATGACGTGCAGGGGCGGGCGACATATGCGACCGTACTGACATACAGAGACAGGCGGGCGGAAGCCATCGAACAATACGAACGGATACTCGAGATCGACCCCTCTCAGACAGAGTACCTACGGACCCTAGGGAATCTGACAGAGTCGATGGGCGACTTCGATCGTGCGACGGAGTTCTATGAGCGCCTCGTGGCGGAGTCTCCAGACAACTATGAGTCGTACCTGGACCTGGGTCAGCTGCAACGACTGCAGGGAAAGTTTGATGAGGCGAAGGCGACCCTGGAGCGAGCCCTGGTCGTCGATCCTGAGAACGTGGCAGTACTGACGAGTCTAGCCGTGCTTGAGCGGCGCTTCGGCAACCTCGATGCCGAGGTCGCGGGACTGCTGGCCGCGCTGGAGAAGGCGAGGACAGCGCAGGACAGCGTGAGTGTCTACCGAGCCCTTGCCAACGCCTTCGAGTATAGGGGACAGATTCAGCAGGCGCTGGGCTACCGTACTCGGGCCCTGACTCTGGCTACAACCTACAGCCCGCCCATAGCAGTACTCCGTTCCCGGCTCGAGCTGCTCGATGACTACATCTCGGTGGGGCAGGAGGCGACTGCACGTGAGATCCTCGCGGCGACCGAACAAGAACTCCAGCCTCCGTTCGACCAGATCGCCGCGTTCGGCCACCTGAACATCGCACTGGAACTGGAGGACCCCGACGGTGTTGATGCTGCCGCTGACCAGATTCAAGAGTTCATCGACACGTTTGGCGTTCAGGTCCTACAAGGACCGGTCAGCCACGCCCATGCGCGCGCCCTGGAGATGCGGCAACAGTACGCTGACGCCATCGAGGTCTACGAACAAGAACTGGATAAGAACCCCAGCAACATCTCGATCAACAGGGATGTCGGCCGTTGTCACCGCAAGCTGGGTGACTTCGATGCCGCGGAGTCGAGTCTTGAACGCACGTTACAGGCGCTGCCCTACAGCGCGCTGACTCACTACCAGATGGCATTAGTGCATGAGGCGCGGGGCGACGTCGCGACGGCAGTGCGGCACCTCGAGACGGCGATGAACGTGTGGGCCGATGCCGACTCGCTCTACAAGCCGGCCGCGGAAGCAAAGGAGAAGCTGGCGGAGCTGAGGGCGCCCTGACCCCTAACCCCAGGCTTAAGCCCGGGGTTAGTGACCCACCGTCACCTCCAGCACCACCTCCGGATGCACGCCCGGCGCTGTCACCGCGTTCAACACCTCGAACGCCAACGAGACTGACGATCGGCGCTCCAGGGTCTTGACCTGAAGTACTGTCTCACTGTGCGGCCCGAGCGTGATCACGTCGGAGGCCGCATGCAGTCTGAAGCCCGATCGGTTGTCCAGCACGTACTCGGCGTCCGACGTATTCTCGATCGTGAGCGTGAGCACGGATGTATCGCCCCGGTAGACCGCGTCTATGACCTCCAACGATGCGGTGACCAGCGGCCGTAGATACTCCTCTTTTCCTATCAACATGTTCCGGAACCAGACCGCTGTCCGGCCCGCTTCGAGGGCCTGTTTGATGCCCGCCGCGGAACGCTCGGTAGCGAACACGAGCGTTACAGGTCGATGTCCTCCCCGCGGCACCTCGAACAACCAATCGACCAGACCGTGTATGTCGGAGTTTCCGATGATGGTGAGATCGTGGTCCAGCGCGATCTGGAGGGCTTCATCTGAGTACGTGAGCTCGTTCACGACTTCGATGCCCTGCAACAGGCCCTCGCGGATGAGCTCGAGATGCATCTCATCCAACCTGGCGATACCGTCTGCGCGCTGCGACGTCCAGTGCGGATGATTCCAGAACGTGAACCCGCCCTGGCGCCTCGCTTCTCTGAACACCTCGATCGGATCCTCGAGCAGCAACTTGTTCGCGTCTTCCAGGAAGATCGCGTTGGCATGACCGGGCGGCATGTCACGCGTTATCTCCGAACCGCGCAGAACAATGAGGTCTCGCTCTCCCACCGATTCGCGCGCCACATCGTGGGCCCTGTTTCTGTCCGGGTAAGGGATATCGTCTTCGTGCGGCAGATACTCGAGGTGCTCCGTCAGTGAGATCGCATCGAGACCGTCTCGCACCGCTTCCTCCACACGTATGTCGGGCCACACGCTGCCGTCGGAGAACACGGTGTGCATGTGGAAGTCGCACTTGAGCGTGACGTAGCCCGGAAGGTCAGGAAACTCGATGACGCGTTCTGCTGTGGGCAAATTCTGGGCGTACGCCGCCGAGGACTGCGGCAGTGCGAACACGCAGCCAATGAGTACGTACTTGCATAGGGTCATGAGCGGATCTCTCGATTACGAAGTCCTGTAAGCATAATCAAAGGCGGCGGTCAGCGGTCGGCTGCCATGAACCCCTGACCAGGAGCAAGCCCGGGAAACCATGCCGGGCGGAAGCCCGGAGTAAACCCGTTAGGCAATAATCAAGTAACCCCGTTGACTACCTTCTCTCACCGTCCCTCACCGTCCCTCACCGTCCCACCCCTGAAACTTTCTTCGCGCCACCAGAGTAAGGTAAGACCATTGTCCTCCAGACTACACAACCAAGGGAAGACCAACGTGCAAGACATCAAGTACGCCCTTAGAGTATTGGGTAAGAGCCCCGTATTCACGGTTGTATCGGTCGTTACTCTGGCGTTGGGGATCGGTGCGGTCACGACGCTGTACAGCGTGGTGCAGGCCACTCTGTTGGATGCGCTGCCGTTCCGTGACGGCGAGCGTCTGGCGGTGTTGTGGACCGAGAACGAAAGCGAAGGCCAGGATCGCTACTTCGTGTCGCCGCAGGACTTCGGCGACTGGCGGGACATGAACACGACGTTCGAGTCGATGGCGGCGTACTGGCCCACACCGGTTGCCATCACGCAGCTCGACGGCGGGCCCGCTCGCGCCAAGGGCGTTTACGTCACCGAGAACTTCTTCGATGTGGTGGGCGGCACGACGGTGTTGGGACGCAGTTTCCTACCCGAAGAGGGACCTGGTTCGCAGCAGGTCATAGTCATGTCCCAAGGCTTCTGGCAGACCAGGTTCGGCAGCGACCCGGAGATCATTGGGAGAACCCTGGTTATTGACGGCACGCCGCTGGAAGTGGTTGGCGTAACGCTCGCAGCGCACACTTTTCCCGAAGGCGCAGACCTGTGGTTCAACATGACTTGGCCCATGTCGATCCAGAGCCGTTACGCCCGTTGGATGAGCGCAGTTGGTCGTCTGGCTCCGGGTGTTCCGGTGGAGCGGGCGGCGGAAGACATGGACCGCATTGCGCTGCGCTTGGGTGAGCAGTACCAGGCCGACGCGGGGTGGGGTGTCGGCATCGCCTCGCTGCAGGACGACCTGGTAGGCGACACCGGACGCGCGCTGTGGATCCTGATGGGCGCCACTGGATTGATACTGTTGATCGCCTGCGCCAACGTGGCCAACCTGCTGCTGTCGCGGGCGGAATCGCGGGGCTTGGAGGTAGCGGTGCGCACTGCGTTCGGTGCCAGCAACGCGCGCATCACCCGTCAGCTGGTAACGGAGAGTCTGATACTCGCAGGTCTGGGCGCAGTGGCGGGCGTCGGCGCAGCCGCTGTTGCCGTCAAGCTACTGCCAGCGCTCGTCCCTGATGTTCTGCCGTTCACTACAACAGTTGCCTTGAACGGCAAGGTGCTGCTGGTGGCCGGCGCGGCAACCGTCCTGACCGGTGTCCTGTTCGGACTCGCTCCCGTATTCCGCATCCTGGGCGGTGCGGTGTTTGCGCCTCTCAGGGAGGGAACGCGGGGCACGCGTTCGTCGGCGCGGGTGCGGCTACAGAGTTCGTTCGTGGTGGGTCAATTGGCGCTGGCAACCATTCTCACTGTCGGCGCTGGGTTGCTGGTTCGCAGCTTTGCCGGACTGCAGTCGGTCGACAGCGGTTTCCGAGCCGGTGGCGTGCTCACGTTCGAGGTCGACTTGAGCCCTACCGCCGCCGAGGATGATGCGGCGGTCGCGCTCACGTACGAAATGGTGATGGCGGAGCTCGAAACTCTCCCGGGAGTCGAGGCTGTCGGTGCCACATCTGAGCTGCCGCTCACCGAGACGCTCGATTACAGCCAGCCGTTCGTGATCGACGATCGCGCCGCGGTAGACGGCGAGGAACTGAGGGCGTTCTACCGTCACGTGACGCCCGACTTCTTCGCGGCGATTCGGACTCCAATCATGGAGGGCCGAGGATTGGAGGAAGCAGACCGGTTGGACAACCGCGGCGTCGTCGTGATCAATGAGACCTTGGCGCAGCGCTATTGGCCCGACCGCAGCCCGCTGGGCCAAAGCATCTCCAACACCGGGTACCGCTGGGGCCCGCTTGGTGCCGTGTTGGTTTCACAGGTGGAAGTGGTTGGCGTGGTGAAAGACATTCGTTACGAAGGTGTGCGACAGGATCCGCAACCCGCTTTATACTTCAACTATCAACAGGCTCCGATTCGTCGCATGGTGTTGACCGTGCGGTCGCTAGGCGATCCCGCTGCGTTGATACCGAGCGTGCGACAGGCGGTTTCCGCGGTGAATTCCGATCTGCCGATCTCCAACCTGCAAACCATGCGTGATGTGGTGAAAACGTCATTGGCGCGTGACCGGTTCAGCACGTTGCTGTTATCGATGTTTGGTGCAGTCGCATTACTGCTCGCGGCCGTCGGTGTATACGGTGTGCTCGCCTATTCGGTGGAGCAGCGCGTGCGCGAGATGGGGATACGCATGGCACTGGGCGCGTCGCAACAGAGCGTGCGCGGCTTGGTGCTGAGACAGGGGGTCACCCTGGTGGCCGCGGGACTCGGCATCGGCCTGCTGGGCGCGCTGGCGCTGGGAGACATCGTTGCATCACAACTGTACGGCATAAGCCCGCGCGAGCCGCAGGTGATGCTGTTGGTGCTATTCACGCTCGCTCTAGTGGGTGTCATGGCGAGCGGAATCCCGGCGCACCGCGCCACACGGGTCGATCCGTTGGAGGCGATGCGCGGGGAATGAGCTAGGCTACTGCCCGCCCTCGTACTTGAACGAGACTTTGACCTTGGCACGGTAGTGCTGCACCTTGCCGTCTTGCAGTTACATGTCCAGTTCCGACACTTCGGCTACTCGCAGGTCGCGCAGCGACTCGCGGGCACGCGCGATCGCCGCTGCGGCGGCCTTCTCCCACGACTCGGTGCTGGTGCCAACCAGCTCAATCACCTTGTATACGCTTTCGGCCATGGTACTCCTCCTGTGTTGGCTGTCTGTCGCAAACGTGCAGTGGGGTACCTAGGCCTGCAAGCGAACCGCGCCATATGGTCGGCCTAGACGTGTTACAGGCGAGGGGACCGTGGACGCTACGGGTGCGAGACCCTGACCGGCATTACCTCGGCAATCAGCGCGAAGTCGCGTCTGTTCTCCGTGAGTACGATTCCATCGTTCACTAACACCGAAGCGGCAAGTAGAGCGTCATTCCGCAGCACGCGAAGACGTTGGCTGCCGATGGCTCGGCGGGAAGCAAGCGCTTTCAGCGCCTGCCCAGCCAGCACCCAAGCGGCGGCGGGCGGGTTGAGCAGAGTGCGTGAACGGAGCGCCAGGTTGTACAGTCGCCTGAGGTCGGTATCCTGTGCGGTATCGGAAACCCCTGCCCATGACTCCTGCAGCACAATCGTGGACACGAGTAGTCGCGCACGAGGCACTCCGTCCGGTGGTGTGATTCGACGCTCGCGTAGCCAGCGAATCCAGACGTTGGTGTCGGGAACTACGTTCAACGCCCGCCGCGTCGAGTGATGGGCGAGCGGAAGTCCTGCCACGAGGGGGAAGCGCTGGATGCCAACTGGTTCAGCTTCCGCTCGTACTCGACTGCATCGAGCAGGTGGTCGATCACCTCCGTCTCAGTGTCAAGGCCGAGGTAGTCCTGGGCGCGCTTCAGTTTGGCTGCATCGATGTTCAGGGTCTTACGCACTTTCCGACTCACGGTTTTCCCTCCAGCATGACAGCATGCATACAACATATGCATGTTATCAGCATCACGCGACCGGTACCAGATGTATGCGGGCGGCAGCCCGGGGTATAAACCACAGGCGGCTGCATCCAATGCCGTCCTACACCGTCCCTCACCGTCCTCCACCGTCCTCCACCGTCCTCCACCATCCCTCACCATCCCTCACCGTCCCTCACCATCCCCCCCTGAAACCTTTTGCTCCGTTCAGCGGTTCTATAGCGGTCCAATAGACGCTGCAGTGATCAGAACGAAAGAGGACCATGCAAAGCACAGCGCGACTTGCTGTCGTGGCCTGGAGTGCGCTCGGACTCGGGTGTGGCACCGGGGGCGATCGATGTTTTACACCTGGGGAGGCAGCGTCGCCGACGCTGTTCTTGCCCGGTGTGGTATCGACGACGCAGCATCACGAGTGGGAGGCGAGCTTCGCACCCAACAGGTGCGCCGTGTACTTCACCCGGCGTCGGAGTGGCGAACGTCAGAAGATCTTCGTGACGCGGTTCGAGGGCGGCCAGTGGACGGAACCCACTGTCGCTTCGTTCTCGACCGACATCGACGAGAACACGTTCATCACGCCGGACGGGTCGCGTTTCTTTTTCGCCACGCGGCGCCGCATCCCGGGCAAACCACCTGGCGATCGCAGCGACAACATCTGGGTGATGGACCGACGCCGCGGCGGTTGGGGTGAGCCGCGCCCGATCGACTCGGTGAATCGGCCCCGCCCGGATGGCGCCGGCTGGCCGACCAACAGCCAGCTAGGGCCGATGGTCGGGCCGGACGACTACCTGTATTTCTGGACCGAGACCGCCAATTCCGAAACTGGCCCGGACATCTACCGCTCACCACAGGTCGACGGGGGCTACGGTGAGCCCGAGCGACTCGGTGACCCGATCAACACCGACGCCGACGAGCTGAGTCCGTTCGTTTCGCCGGATGGGTCTCTGCTGTTCTTCAGCGGGTACGGGCGACCGGACGGCATCGGCGAAGAGGACATCTACGTGGCACGGCGCGAGGGTGACGTGTGGGTTACACCGAGAATCCTCTCGCAGCCCATCAACTCCAACTTCAGCGACGGTTACCCGCGAGTGAGCGCCGACGGACGTTATCTCTTCTTCGCGAGCGACCGTCCGGCAACTCCGGAGGGGCCGCGCCGCTGGCGAATCTACTACGTGAGCATGCAGGAGCTGGAAGTTGGAATCAGAGCAACGGATTGAGAGGCAACATATGAAGTACAAACAAGATGTGTTCATAGAGCGCTCGGTCGCCGACGTCTTCGACTACATGGATGACATTTCCAGCGAACGCGAATGGCAGCCCAACATCCGCAAGGCCCTCAAGGACCCGGCTGGACCGACATCCGTGGGCACCAAGAAGACCTATCTGAGCGAGGTCATGGGACGAACCGTTCACAACACCTACTTGACGACGGTGTTCGAACCGAACACCCGGGTGCGGTACGAGACGACAAAGGACTCGACCGTGCAGGGCAATGCAGATTTCCATTGGGAGCAGGTCGGCGGCGGTACGAAAGTCACCATGACCTTCGAGGGGAAACCGACGGGAATCCTGCGATTGATCCCAGAGCGCGTGTTGGGCAAGTTCTACCAGCAGGAGCTGGAGAGCACTCTCAAGCGCCTCAAGCAGTCACTCGAGGCCGCGTGAGGCGGTGTCGTGTTCAATATTGGTCCGGGTCTCGCAGTCGGGCGGGCGTCTACTGCAGCGTCGAAATGTGGTTGAGCTGGCACAACTACTAGTTACGTCCAACCTCCGGCGCCGACCGTCGCAACGTTTTGAAAGACTCACCAATCCGTTCTCGTAACTTCTTCGACAGCTTGTTGACTGCAGTGACCACGGCGTCGTCGCTCTCTGCGGTCTCCCTGAGTCCGACCAACACTTCGCCGCTCTCAGCCGCCACAATCCGCACAGTGATCACGAAGCCGGTGCCAAGGGCACCTACCTCACCCTCTATGATTGCCCTAAGGCCCTCTTGTAGAGCCACCTCTCGCGCTAGCGAGTGATCGAGTCGGGCGCCCCGCTCGATCTCCATCCGCTCGAGCACCCGGGCCACATGATCCCGATCTACTAGGGTGACCACCGGCGACTGGGCAATGTCGATTCGGAACGCATCGGTCACCGCCAAGGCGAGTGACGAGTCATTGGCGTGGTTCTCGAAATCAGCGACCAGTACTCGGTCCTGGGGATCGAGAATACCCGCAGCCACGAGTGTCGCGAAGGGCCCCACGCCCAACACGCGCGTCACCATGTAAAGGGCAACGACCAGCGTGAGCCCTGTGAAGGCAATTCCGCCGCCCAGCAACGCCTTACGCCAGGTGAAATGCCGTCTGATGCCGCGTATGGGCACAGCCTTGCCGCCGTTCCGAGGTGTAAGCGCACGTCGCCGCTCGTGGTGGCCTGTCAGCAGCATGATGGGCAGTCCGACGGCCAGCAACAGTGCAGCACCGTGGACCACCCAGCCGGGTAAGCCGATCTGTCTCACGAATGCCTCGACGATAGCCAGCACACCAACCGACGCCAGCAGGAAGAGGATAGTGACCTTGGGAAAGCTCACTGGGCGTCGCAGCAGCGGATCGCCTGTCGCTGTCGCCGGCGCCGTACCGGAATGCGTGTATACCGAATCCAGGTGGTGACGCAGCTCCTCAGCTGTCTGCCAACGGTCTTCCGGTGCTCTGGCCAAGCAGCGCATGATTGCGTTCCCGAGGGGACCCGGGATGGTCCGCTGCAACTGTGTGATCGGCTCCGGTTCGCGCGTCAACTTGGCCGCGCTCACCTGCTGCGGGTTCTTTCCGGTGAAGGGTGGTCGCCCAGCTAACGCCTCATACGCCATTGCACCCAGCGCGTATATGTCCGCGCGATGATCGACTTCGGGGTCGGCCGCTGCCTGCTCGGGTGCCATGTACGCCGACGTGCCGATGGCGACTCCCGCCCCAGTCACGCCGATATCCGCTGCCAACATGGCCACTGCCTTGGCTATTCCAAAGTCAGTCACGAGGGCATGTCCCGACGAGAACAACACGTTCTCCGGCTTGATGTCCCGGTGGACCACTCCGCGCTTGTGCGCATATGCCAGAGCACTCAGGACTTCACGCATGATTCTCAGGACTTCGGATACCGGAAGGGTAGTGCGTCGCTGCAACATCGCTCTCACGCTCTCACCCTCGATGTAGGGCATCGCGTAGAAGAGCAAGCCGTCACGCGAACCAGCAGTGATCAACGGCACGATGTGTGGATGTTGCAGTTTGGCCGCGACACGGATCTCTTGCTCGAATCGATCGAGGTCGATCTGCGCCGCCATTTCGGGTGGCAGCACCTTGACGACGATCTTCCGGTCAAGACCCTTCTCGTCGGCCAGGAAGAGACGGCTCATTCCGCCGCCACCGAGTTCACGCTCGATGTCACACACATCGCCCAGGGCGGTCCTGAGACGGTCGATCAACCCTGCCATGGATCACATCGCTCGACGGTCGTTGTGTCCCCGCTTATGCTCAGCCGAATTGAAATTTCAACCGGTAACGAAACCGAGAGGCCGCGGTTCCCGCACGTAACAGAACAAGAGCGCACCGTGCAAGCTTGCACCGGGCGCCACTCTGCGCAAGGGAAGGTGGGTGGCTGTTCGGACTCATCGCTCCGCTCCAGTGGGGACCGGACCGCTTGGGCCAGCATTCACTATTGCAGCCGCTCGTACAGGGCCGCAGATTGGCGGAAGCAGTTTACCAGCAATGGAGGTTCCTATGAAGGGCACGTTCATGGATTTCATAGAGTTCCTGAACGAGAACGAGGAACTCAGGAAGGACGTTGTGGCAGCAGCGAGCAAGCACGGTTTCGAGTTCAGTGATGAGGTGAGCGATGTTGAGTTGGAAGCCGTTGCGGGAGGTTCGTCTGCAGAGGATCAACTCGCCGTGATAGGTGAGGATGCCCAGCTCGCGAACGTCGACATGCAGAACATGTTGCAGAAGCAGCAACAGACGATGCAGATGATGAGCCAGATCTCGAAAATGCTACACGACACTTCGATGGCGATTATTCGGAAGATAGGTTGATCGCCGTGTCCGAGCCCTAGGCTCCGCCTTCGCCTTGCCGCTCGGACGCTGCAACATCCTTGCCCGTCTCACGCAACGTCGCTCCCCTAAGGAGGTCCACATGTGCCGTCTCGCACTCGCCGTACTGTCTCTCGCGGTTCTTGCCGCTTGCCAACCCGCTGCCGCTCCCCTATCCGATGAGGACGTTGCCGCCATCAGGAGCCTCGCAACGTCGTATGCCGCAGCCAACCTTGCGATGGACGCGGACGCCGTTGCCGCCGTGTATGCCGACGACGCCATCGAGATGCCTCCCAACGAGCCGGCCGTAGCGGGGAAGAGCGCCGTCGCAGACAAGTACGCTTCGTTCTTCGAGCAAGGGGTGGGAGCCGATGCGTTCACCGTCACGTCGGTCGAGATCGACGGGATGGAGGACGTGGCGTTCGATCGTGGCACATGGTCGTGGACCGGCACCCCCCCGGCATGAGCGAACCGATGACAGACAGCGGCAAGTACATGGCGATTGCGCGGCGCCAGGAGGATGGCGCGTGGCTGTGGACGGCGGTGATCTGGAACTCGGACCTGCCGCTGCCGGAAGCGGAGTAGATCAGCGGTCGGCGGCCAGCGGCCAGCTACCGGCTGTCGGCTGGCGGCTATCAGCTGTCAGCTATCGGCTGTCGGCAGTCAGCTGTCAGCGGTCGGCAGTCAGCAGTCAGCGACCAGCTTCCAGCCACCAGCAGCGAGCCGTTGGCTGATCGCCAATCCCGTTGCATGTGTCAGGCCCTCCCGGCAGATTTCGTATACTCGCAGTAGGTCGTACCAGGAGGTCGTCATGTCACATCAAGCCGTCGTCGCATTCCTCAAGCAGGCCACCGAAGACGAATCACTCAAACAGAAGCTGGTCGAGTTTGCGGCTCAACATGGGTTCGAGTTCACGGCTGACGAATTGACCGATGCAGCCCTCGAGAAGGTAGTCGGAGGGCTCGGTACCGTTGGCCTCGCAAATGTGAGCCAGCCGTCTTGCACTGGAAGCGGGCCGGCACCACCCGTCCCAGTCCCTTACCCCAACATGAGCAGCGCATCTGAAGGAGACCCAACGACTGTGAAGGCCGACGGCAAGCCGATCGTGAAAGGATCCAAATACCAGACGTCATCAGGTGACGAGGCCGGAACTGGCTGAGCTCTCCGCCAGCTGACAGCTGCCAGCAGCAGCCGCGTGAGTCAGCGTGGCGCCCGGTAACCTCCGGGTACGCCGTGCGGCGACAGCACGAGCTGCCACAACTGGGTTTTGCGCGACCGGAATCCCCCGGCGCTCGAGAGTAGGAAGAACCGCCACATGCGGTGGAACCGCTCGTCGTAGCGGTCCGACAGCGCGACCCAGTGATCCTCGAAATTGCGGTGCCAGTGCATTAATGTGGTGTCGTAGTCAGCACCTAGGCTGTGCCAATCCTCTAGCACGAGCTTGCGCTCGATGGCGGCGCCGATTTGCGCCGCCGACGGCAGCACGGAGTTCGGAAAGATGTACCGCTCGGTCCACGGATTCGATCTGGTCACGCTCTCCACACCGCCGATCGTGTGTAACAAGAACAGACCGTCATCCGTGAGCACATCCCGCACGACCTGCATGAACCGATCGTAGTTCTTGAAGCCCACGTGCTCGAACATACCGAGTGAGAGAACGCGATCGAACGTGCCCCGCAAGCGCCGGTAGTCCTCTAGGCGTATCTCTATGTCGAGCCCGCGGCACAGCTCTCTGGCGTGGGCCGCCTGCCTCTCGGAAACGGTGATGCCGAGCACCGACGCGCCGTACCGCTCTGCCACGAACTGCGCTGTCCCACCCCAACCACACCCGATATCCAGAACATGCATGCCTGGTTCCAGACCAAGCTTGCGGCATACGAGGTCGAGCTTTGCCTCCTGTGCCTCGTCCAGCGTGCGCGCGTTTTTCCAGTACGCACAACTGTAGATCATGCGCCGGTCAAGCATGCGGCTGAACAGGTCGTTCCCGATGTCGTAGTGGTGTCGACCGATGTGGAACGCTCGACCGGGGCGCTGCAGGTTGACTAGCCGCGCAGCAAACAGTCGCAGCGCATCTTTCCACGGTGTGATCGCATGTTTGAGGTCGGCGCGGAGGACTCGTGCGATCAACTCGTCTAGTTTCTCGCAATCCCACCATCCATCCATGTAGGACTCGCCCACGCCGAGCGTGCCTTCCGACAGGACCCGCGCGTAGAGCCGCTCGTCGTGGACCCGGATGTCCCACGGTCGAGCGCCATTGATGATCACGTCGGCCCGCGCCAATAGATCGGCGACCCTGTCGCGGAGTGTCATATCCAGACCCTGCACAATGACACTCTATCTTGCTGCAAATGCCACGATACCGCTACGGGAGACTATTCTCGCGGCCTCCAGTGGAATGCCCTGTCATCGGCCGTACCCGATTGAGCGTCGGGCCCTATGCTCCACAGGCGGAAGCCGTCGGCCTCGAGTGCGTAGCCGTAAGGCAAGCCGTCGAACGGATCGGCGGGCATCACGTCGTCCGGCCTGACCAATTCCCATTCCAAGCCTATCTCCTGCATGCTTTGCGGCAGGCGGCGCGACGCGAGCCACCACTGGTCGTGGATGAAATCGGCGAGGTTCAACAGGTCGGACTGCACCTGCCGGCCCCAATCCTCGTCAACGAACGCCGGTGATTCGGCAGTCGTTTCAAATGGAGTCTCGAAGTCATTGGACGTGGAGGCGTCCTCCACGTAATCCGACATGGACCCGAACGCAACCACCAAGCCGGCCGAGCCTCCGAAGATCAGCACGAGTAGAGCCAGAACGATGGCGGACGCCCTGAAACTCCCGGAGGCTCCGCTGTACATGGAGTCTCCCAGGTCAGGATCGAGCGCGGCGATTCGCTTCGAAAGCGGTGGGTGCGTGGCCAACCACTCCGCGATAGTCATCAACCCCGTGTTGACGTCTTCGCGCTGTCGCACGAACTCCATCAAGTTGACCTCGGCGCCATAGACCGGTCCTGCCGCCAGTATCGCGAGGCCACGCAGCGCGTGGTCTGATTCGCCGGCACAAGCATACCCATACCTATCACACGTGTACTCTCGGGCGCGCGACAGGGCGGTGCCTAGAAACGGCATCATCAGGCCCGGCAGTAGAAGCCAACGCATGTGGAGGTGACCGCACTTCAAATGAGCCAACTCGTGAGCGATGATCATGTCCCGCGCGGCAGTGTTCTCGCCGCACGCCTCTAGTAGATCGCTGAAGAGGATGATCATGTTGCCTCGCAGAAACCGGGTCGCGAGCGCGTTCAACGCTCCCCCCGACTGCATGATGTACGCGTCGGGCGGCTCCATCTCGAGCTGCTGGGATATCCGCTCGACCGCCTCGTGCACTTCGGGAAACTGATCGGGGCCTAGCTTGACACCGGACCCCCTCACGTACCCAATGAACACCATATGCGCAACGAAGAAGAACAGACCGATAAACGCTACGTAGATCAGACCGAATACTGAGATGATGAGGAGCAACCACATACCCAGCGACACGAGAGCGACCAGTGCATGTAGCAGTCCTTCGCTGCGCCACCGCTCGACATAGATCCGGCCTGGCAATGCGCCTGGATAGGTCATGAGATCACTCGACGGTTAGAGTTTCCGTGACCACGGTTGGGACAGTGCTGGCCGGCCCGAGGTCATACACTATTTGGGGAAGATCACTGCGGCTGGCAAGACGGCGGTCGGCGGTCGGTGGCCGCCGTTCCCGTTGCCACCACCCGATCGGACCGGCAGATTTGATACATCTGCCGTACGCCCACCAGGAGGTGGCCATGTCGAGGGAGTCCATACAGCAGTTCTTCCATCAGCTAGCTCAAGATGACGCGCTCAAGGCTGACCTCACCGAGTTCGCAGCCCAACACGGATTCGAGTTCGCTGCGGATGAACTCAGCAACGAACAGCTCGAAGCCATTGCCGGCGGATTGACGAACCCGGTGGGAGGGTCCAATGCCGGCTCCGGCGGAGTGCCCCCCGTAATGCAGGGCATAGGAGGCGGGCCGATCCCGATCCCGTATCCCAATCCACCTGGTCAAGGTTCTGGCGGCGGAGCTGGGACAGTCAAGGTGACGGGCAAAGATGTCGACCTTGGCAGCCCGCCAGACGATTCCGATCCGGGCATAGGGAACGCATGATCGGCAGCCGGCTGCCGGCTGCCGATTGCTGATTGCTGATTGCAGCCAAAAGGAGGTTGCGCCATGGCTCCTATCAAAGTCGTAATCGTAGAGACGCCGGACATGCTTGGTGACGTCATCTCTAAAGTCCTGGGCCCTCAACGCGACATAGACGTCGCGGCAATCATCCACTCCGATGAACTGCTGGACACCGTTCGGCGCGAGGATCCCGACTTGGTGGTCGTCTCCAGCGAAGACAGAGAGCTGGTGCAGCAGGCTTTCTCGGCGAGTGGGCTGCTCAAGGTCTTGGTTGTGGCGCACGAGGGACGAACTGCGTTTCTGCACGAACTGCGTCCCATTGCTACGTCGATTCGCTACACGCGCCCACACGATCTGGTCGAGGTGATACGAGAAGCGGGTGCGAAGAAGGCCGTCGGCGACCGGCTGCCGGCTACCAGTAGCTAGTCTATCTGTTTAGAGAAAGGAACATCAAGACCACCTGCTTCATCCCCACGAAGAGGCCGTCTATCTCTGCCTCCTCTTGCAGCGTATGTCCGCCGCTGCCGTATGTACGCCCCAAGCTTATGGAGGGGATGCCCAGTCTGATTCCGATGTTGGCGTCCGTCACACCCCAGGCATTGAGTCTGGGTCGCACGCCGAGGTACTCGAGAATGCTCTCCGCTGTCAGCACAAGAGTCGAGTTGCGAGCGCCCGGTATCTGGGCGGCCCTGTCATCCCGGTAGCTGATCTCCACCTCGACTCCTTCTTCCTCCGCCGCACGCAGCACAATCTCGTCGATCTGATCGCCCGCTCTTTCCAGTTCCTCTTGATCGCGCGATCTCAAGTCGACGTAGAAAGAGGTCTCCTGTGACACGGCGTTTCTCGATCGCCCGCCACGCACTGTACCCACGTTCAGCACGGTCCACTTTTCTCTCGGCTCCGCGGGAACCGAGATCTGGTAGATCTGCTGCAGGGCTTTGGCCATTGCCAGATTGGGATTGGGGACACCTTTACTGGACAGTGTGTGGGCACCGGGTCCGCTGAACGTGACCTCGCGGCCTCCAAAGCCAAACGCTCCATAGGTAATCGACCCCAAGCCGCCGTCCAACGCGATGATCTTGTCGAATCGCTCTGCAGTGTTGTGGAAGTAGTACTTCATCCCGACCTTACCCATCTCTTCCCCGACGGTCATGAGGAAGTAGTAGTCGTGGACGGGAACAAAACCGGCATGCTTCAACGCGCGCAGCGTCCAGAGCAGATTGATGCAACTCGCCGTGTTGTCACCGATACCCGGAGCCTTCAGAACGTGACCGTCCCTGAGGACCATGATCTCCCACAAGTCCTGAAACACCGTGTCCATATGGGGCGCAAAGACGATGTTCTGTCGCCCACCGCTTCCTCTCCAAATGCCGATCACGTTGCCGACTTCATCGACTGAGATCTCGTCCAACCCGGCAGCCTCGAACTGCTCTACGAAGTAGTCGCCTCGCTCTTGTTCGTAGCCCGAAGGTGCAGGGATTTGTGTCAGACGGACCCACTCCTCGATGATGCTGTCTCTATTCTGATCGATGAAGGCGAACACATCGCGAGCGATCTGAGATGCAGCGATCTCGGGCGCGAACAGCGACTCTTGGGCTGATAGGGATGACGTGAGGGTGAACAGACAAGCAATGGATAGGGAGAGCTTCTGTTTCATTGGTAGACCCCTCTGGTGAACGGCTGTCAGCGGTCGCCGGTCGGCGATTGGCTGTCAGCTGTCGGTTCAGACGGACAGTAGCATGACGGCGATGAGGCCCAGGACCACACCAATGATCATCAGGGCGTATCCCAGCAGCGCCAGCCCACTTTGCCAGAGTGGGTAAGGACGGCCGATGCCGTCGTAGTGGATCGCCGCACCGAAGCGCCGCTTGAGATACCAGCCCTTGAGGGCTAGCACCACAGCAAGCAAGAGCGCTCCGACAGCGACTACTAGATCGGAAGAGATGGCACTCACCTCGGGTTGGTGTGGCCAGGCCTCGCTGTGACCATGGAATAGTAGCATTTTCAGCGGTCAGCGGTCAGCAATCAGCCGAGCAAGGGAAACCTCAGACTCAGAACGTCCGTACTGGTCCTTGCAACCCACTTGCGTGAGGCGCATCGATGGATCCCGATCTGATCCCCATGCTCTTGGCCGTCGGCACCGCTCTCTCATTGGGCGGCATGGCACTTGTCGGAATCCGTATGTGGGTGAGCCGGTTCCCAAAACCGGATCTGGATGAGCTCGCCGAAGCGATCTCAGAACGGTTGCGACAAGAGATTCGAGAAGAAGTCAGCGGCGCACTGGAATCCCGTGCGGCTGAGCTGGAGGAGCTTCACGAACGGGTCGACTTCGCCGAGCGGTTGCTTACCAAAGGGCAGCTCCGCGAAGTGAAGGAGAGTACGCCGGTGTGATGCGGCGGCCAGCCGGCTGCTTTACCGGATAGCCGGCAGCTGATAGCCGGCCGCCGGCCGCTGACTACCCTGCAACGCTGATCGCCGTCGCCGCATCTAACACTGACAGACCGAAACCACAGGGACCACGCCTATGCACCGGTTGAAACTGGCGATCCGCACACTCGCCAAATCGCCTTTCGTCGCGGCCGTCGCCGTGTTGTCTTTGGCGCTCGGTATCGGCGCCAACGCCGCTATCTACTCCCTGTTCGACCAGATGCTGATTCAAGCCCTTCCTATTCCGGAACCGGAGCGGCTGGTCAACTTGGGCGCTCCAGGGCCGAAGCCCGGCTCCCAGTCGTGCAACCAGGCTGGCGATTGCGACGAGGTGTTCAGTTACCCGATGTTCCGCGATCTGGAACGGGAGAAAGGCGCTTTCTCCGGCGTCGCGGCACATGTGGTGTTCAGTGCCAACCTGGCTCACGCCAGCCAGACCGTAAACGGTCAAGGCATGCTCGTATCCGGCTCCTACTTCCCGGTGCTAGGCGTGCGGCCTGCCCTGGGCCGTCTGCTGGGACCGGCCGACGACCAGGGGATCGGTCAGAACTTCGTCACCGTGCTCAATTACCACTACTGGGCCAACCGCTTAGGCGGCGATCCCAACGTACTGAATCAGACAATCATCGTTAACGGCCACTCGATGACCATCGTGGGCGTGGCGGCGCGCGGGTTCGATGGCACGACATTGGGAGCGCGGCCCGACGTGTTCGTTCCCATCTCGATGCGCGGTCAGATGAACCGCGGATTCGATGCATTCGAGAATCGACGCAGCTACTGGGCGTACCTGTTCGCCCGGCTGATGCCCGGTGCGTCCATCGAGCAGGCCGGTGCGGCGATCAACACGATCTACAGTGGCATCATCAACGAGGTCGAGGCGCCGCTGCAGGAGGGAATGAGCGAGCAGACGCTGGAGCGGTTCCGTGCCAAGGAACTGACTGTCGAACCCGGACGACGCGGGCAGAGTTCGCTACACGCCGAGGTGAGCACACCGCTCATCCTGTTGTTCATAATTACCGGGGTCGTGTTGCTCATCGCGTGCGCCAACATCGCGAATCTGCTGCTGGCCCAGGGCGCCAGCCGTAGCCAGGAGATGGCGGTACGCGGATCGCTCGGGGCCAGCCGGTACCAGCTCGTGTCACAGTTGCTCATCGATTCATGTGTGCTCGCCGTGCTCGGCGGTGCGATGAGCCTCCTGGTAGCGCACTGGACCTTGCAGATCATCGGGTCGATTCTGCCGGCCGAGGCCGCAAGCACGGTGGTGCTGGAGCTACGTCCTTCAGTGGTGCTGTTTGCCGGGGCCGTGTCAATCACTACGGGCTTCCTGTTCGGCATGTACCCGGCGCTGCACAGCACGCGTCCGGACCTCATGACCCTGGTCCGAGCCGGCTCGGGTCAGCCGTCGGGCGCGCGCGCGGCCGCGCGGTTCAGAACTTCGCTGGTCACGGCTCAGATCGCTCTCGCGATGGCTCTGCTCGTGGCCGCAGGGTTCTTCATCAAGAGCCTCACCAACGTGAGCCGCATCGACCTCGGCCTCGATCCCTCGAACATTGTCACGTTCGGCATCTCACCCGCGCTGAACGGCTACGAGCCCGAGGACTCACAGGTCCTGTTTGGACGGGTGGAAGAGGAACTGGCCACGATCCCCGGTGTGACGAGCGTGTCGGCGGCGAGAGTGCCTCTGCTCGGCGGCAGCAGCTGGGGTACCGACGTCTCGGTGGAGGGATTCGAATCCGGACCGGACATCGACGACAACGCGCGCTTCAACATGATCGGCGCGGGGTACTTCAGCACCCTCGGGGTCCCTCTACTCGCCGGCCGCGAGTTCACACAAGCAGATGTACTTGGCGCACCCAAGGTCGCGGTCGTCAACGAGGCGTTCACGCGCAAGTTCGGGCTCGACGGTCGAGCGGCTGTCGGTAAATGGATGTCGCGTGAGGATCGCACCACCGAGTTGGATACGCAGATCGTGGGACTGATTGGCGATGCCAAGTACAGCGACGTGAAGCAGGAAACGCCACCGCTGTTCTTCACACCGTACCGCCAGACCGAGAGCCACAGCAACATGACGTTCTACGCACGGACTTCACTCGAACCCGGCTCGGTGCTGCGCGCCATACCCGATGTTGTCAAACGGCTCGATGCAAACTTGCCGGTTGAGGACTTGAAGACGCTGAACCAGCAGGTGCGCGAGAATATCGTGCTGGACCGGATCATCAGCACACTGTCCGCGTCATTCGCGTTGCTCGCAACGGTGCTGACCGCGATTGGGCTGTACGGAGTCCTGGCCTACACCGTGGCGCAGCGCACCCGCGAAATCGGGTTGCGTATGGCGTTGGGCGCCGATAGCCAACGCGTGCGTAGGATGGTGTTGTGGCAGGTGTGCCGTATGACGCTGGTCGGCGGAGTGCTGGGTATAATCGCCGGGCTGTTCATGGGCCGCGCGGCTCGCTCGATCATGTTCGGACTCGAGGGGAACGATCCGTTCGTGGTTGCCGCGGTTGCTCTGCTGCTCACAGGCGTTTCGTTGGGCGCGGGCTACCTACCGGCACTCAAAGCGTCGCGGGTGGATCCGATGCACGCGTTGCGGTACGAATGAGCGGTCGGCCGTCGGCGGCCAGCTGCCGGCGGCCGCTACAGCAGCAGCGACATTGAGCGATTGGTAGCGCTCAAGACCGCTCGGACGGCCGCGTCGGCCGGATCGTCCTTGAGCGGGCACACACCCACCGTGTACTGGCGCGTGCCTCCAGACTCGACCGACACCGCCGCGACTGCCAACGTGCTCCCCACTGCTCCCACGGGCTCGCATTTCAGGTACTTGAACCGAATGTCCGGAGAAGCGACCAGGGATTCGAGAGCCCGACACGTCGCCCGGGCGGCAAACGCAAACTCCGCATCCACCCCAGAGGTTCCCTCGGCCGTCCCGCTAGACGCCGTGCCGCGCCACTCCAACTCCACCTGGGCACGCAACCGATTCTCGGTGAGGTATTCGACGGTCTGACTCAAGAACCTGACTCGCTTCTGCTCTGGCACCGCACGCCTGGCCTGTTTCGGAGGGCAACCGGATCTCTTCTGATGTCGCGATATCTAGCACGGTGCCGTCACCCGAGCGTCATCTGGTTGGTCAGCGGTCGGCAATCGGCTGACGGCTGATCGCCGTCTCTGTGACCCAAACACCTCCATCAGGGTATCCCCCGTAGACATACTCGAGAGGTAGTCATGCGGAATGCCCTGCGCCCGATCCCCCTTGTGATCGCGGCCTTTCTAGCGTCCAGTTGCGGCCTGGTCGAGCCCGACGGTCAGCCGGACGAGCTCGAGAGACAACGCGAGCAGTGGCGATCGCAAGACATACAGCACTACAGCATGGAGTTCCGGGCGAGCTGCTTTTGCGGTGCGGAGTTCACCGACCTGGTAATCGTGGACGTCGTAGACGACAGCATCCAGTCTGTTTCAGTAAAGGAGACCGGCCTGCCCGTACAGTTCATGCCGGCTGATGCATGGCTCACGGTCGAGGAGCTGTTCGACGCCGTCGAGCGCGCACTAGAGAACGATGCCCACGAAATCGAGGTCACCTACGACGCAGACCTCGGCTACCCGGATTTCATTTTCATAGACCACGAGGAGATGGCGATCGACGACGAGGTGGGCTACAGGGTTCTAGCCTTGTCGGTGGTGCAGTGATGATCGGCTGTCAGCTGTCAGCCGGCAGCTCTACGCCCTCTCCCAGCGAACCTCGAACCCATCACGATCGCCGAGTCCTCCCCGGAGCAGCTCCAGCAACTCCTCGTCACAGTCGGCCTCTCCCAGCATTGCGAGTGCGGAGTGGTCGAGGTAATAGTCCTGATCGGCGGTTGATGTCTCTTCCAGTTGGTCGATGAGAAACTGAAGTTGGCTTTCGCTGATCTCGCCCAGCCGGCTGCCCGAGTCGTTGTCGTATAGTTCGATCATCTTCTCTACTCCGGTTCCCAATCAGGGTGTGCTATCGACGGTACGGATCCCGCCATAGTACATAGAGAAAACACAGCAACGCCATGACTCCGACCAGTAGCAGCAGCCACTCTAGCGGAGACGCTCGTCGCCGCAAAACGCCGGAAAAGGATGTCCACAGGTTTGTCAATTGAACTTGAGCCCTGAGGACGGGCCCGCGAAGACTCGCTGGGCCCGGAATCTGTCGTATGAGGTGTTGTGTCGTCATCGACTGCGGTCTTGGTTATTCCATTGGGCGAGCGGCTGTGTGTTGGATGGGCGGCTGCTGTCAGCTGTCAGCTGGTGGTTCGGTATCTGGCAGCCGGTAGCCGGCCGCTGGCAGCCGAACTCAGTGCAAGCGCTCGCTGTTAGGAAAGCCACGCTCGAGGAAGGTCGCGCTGCCGAGGTCCTCCGTATCTCCGTCGTCCGAGTAGAAGAGGGGCTCGGTGTCGAGATCGAACGGTGCTATCTCCTCTACATCGTCGGTGAACACGAACCCGAACCGGGCCGCCAGTGCGTCCAACTCCCTGGCAAGTCTCTGATCCTCCGCGGCCAACTGGAGGAAATCCAACATAGTGCCCTTGATGACTCTCATGGCGGACTCCTGGTAGAAGGCCCACATGGCGAATTTGTCGCCGGGTACGGGGGTCTGCAAGGGCAACGGCGCCGGATCGACCCAGGGCTCGACAGCCCTGTTGCAGGGCCATTGCCACAGCCGCACATTAACTTCAGCCCTTAGACGGAGCCATTGATGAAAGGCACGCTCTTCGATCACAGGAGTCCCGGATGATGAAGACCAGCACGCTCCTCGGCACACTCATGCTCGCCCTGCCACCCGTTCTATTGAGTGCGCAGACCGTTCCCGAGACACCTAACGAGGACGACATTCCCAAGCCAGTTCCGATTGAGGTGTCTCTGGCAGGGTCGGACCTCCCGGATATCTCCAGGTTTCTCAACGTGCGCTCGGCGGGCAGCCCGTCGTTCTCGCCTGACGGTTCCCGTATCGCATTCAGCACGCAGATCACCGGCTCGCCCCAGCTCTGGGTAACGGATGCCCGCGGCGGTTGGCCGACGCAACTGACCTTCGGTGAATCGGTCACGTTTCACCAGTGGTCGCCTGCAGGCGATTGGATCATCTACGGCACGGACAGGGGTGGCAACGAGCGAGAAGGCTTCTACCTGATCAGCCCCGATGGGACTGTGGAGCGCGAGCTGTTGGCTCCATCCGAGGCATTCCGGCAGTACGGTGGCTTCACCCGCGACGGCAAACGGATTGCCTACGCCACCACGGAGAGAACGGGGATCGATTTCGATATCCACCTGCTCGACGTGGAGACTTTGGAGGACCGCGAGGTGTTTCGTGGTCGCATGGGTCTGTACGCCGTCTCCTGGCGGCCGGACGGTGGCGCTGTGTTGTTGTCCGAGGCACGCGGTGAGGACTCCAACGACATCTTTTCATTCTCGGTTCAGACCGGTCAGCTTGACACCCTGTTCCAGCCCGAGGTTCGCTCGGCGTATGGCAGCTTCAGCTGGAGGCCTGACGGGCGCGGCTTCTACCTCACGACGGATCAGGACCGCGACCGCGTTGGGCTCGCCTACTACGACGTTGCATCACGTTCGCTCGGGTTTCTCGAAACACCCGATCATGACGTGGAGCAAGTTGCAGTCTCGCATGATGCCAAGTTCCTCGCTTGGACCACCAACGAAGGGGGCTACTCGCAACTCCACGTGCAAGATCTCGAGTTCGGCTCGCCGGTCGATACACCTGGCCTACCCCGCGGGACGTACGGCATACGATGGGCAACCGATGCGAGGGTCATGTCGATCTTCGTGACGGGTCCGCAACTACCGGGTGACATCTGGGTTTGGAACCTGGAAGCCGACAGCTTCAAACGTGCCACTCGCTCCAGTGCCGCGGGGTTGAATCTGGCGCGGATGGTGACCCCGCAACACTACAGTTTCCAGGCGCGAGATGGTGTCACCCTGCACGGCCTGCTGTATACACCGCCGAATCTGGTGCCGGGTGTGAGGCCGCCGGTCTTGCTGTCGGTGCACGGGGGCCCCACGGGTCAGGCGCGACCGCGCTACAATGCGTCGCACCAATATCTGTTGACTCGCGGCATCGCCATTTTCGATCTCAACTTCCGCGGATCAACCGGATACGGCAAACAGTTCGCTCGGCTGAACGACGGCCGGTTGCGCGCAGTTGAGTACCTCGACATGGCGGATGCAATAGAGTGGCTCGGAGGTCAGGGCCTGGTAGACGCGTCGCGCGCTTCGGTTGCCGGTGGCTCGTACGGCGGATACATGACCATGGCGGCGATGACACGACTGCCCGATTACTTCAAGAGTGGCGTGGCATTCGTGGGCGTCTCGAACTGGGTGACCGCACTCGAGGGGGCATCACCCGCCCTCAAGGCGAGCGACCGGCTCGAGTACGGCGACATCGACGACCCGGCGGACCGTGAGTTCTTCGCTGAAATCTCGCCAATCAAGTACGTTGCTGATGTCAGCGCCCCCGTCATGGTACTGCACGGCGCTAACGATCCAAGAGACCCCGTCACCGAGTCAGACGAGTTCGTGCGTGGAATTCGCGAGAACGGCGGCGAGGTAGAATACCTGCGGTTCCCAGACGAGGGACACGGCATCCGCAAGTTGGCGAATCGCATAATTGCATACCGGCGCATCGCCGCGTTCCTGGAACGGACCCTGGAGATGGCACCGGTGCCGTAGAGCTGCTAGCAGCCAGCTGCCGGCCGCCAGCGGTTCGCCGCCGATAACTGGTAGCTGGAAGCTGGCAGCTGGTAGCCGGCCGCTGACTAATGAAAGAACGACTCATCGCGCTGTTCGAAGACCGCTACGGTCACCGTCCGGAAGTGATCCTCGAGATCGCCGCCGACGGCTCCGTGCGACAGTACTTCCGCATGATGTGGGGCGAAGAGGAGACCGCAGTCGGAGCGTTTGGCCCCGACCGCGATGAGAACCGCGCGTTCCTTTCCTTCGCAAGAGCTTTCCGTGAAGTCGGCCTGCCGGTTCCCGAGGTGTACGGTGAGGATCGCGAGTCCGGTGTGTGGCTGCTGGAAGATCTTGGCGACACAACGCTGTTCAAGGCGCTTGCCTCTACACGGGTCGAGTGCGACGAAGACTCTTTCCCGACGGAAGCGGAAGAGTTGTTCCGCAAGGCACTCTCGATACTGCCCCGGTTCCAGATCTTGGGCCACGCGGCAATCGACTATAGACTAGCTTACCCCCGGCAGGCGTTCGACAAGCAGTCGATTCGCTGGGACCTAAACTACTTCAAGTACCACTTCTTGAAGTTGGCACACGTTCCCTTCAGCGAGCAACGGCTGGAAGACGACTTCAGCCGCCTCACGGAAGCCCTGCTCGAGTCAGACGCAGACCATTTTCTCTACCGCGATTTCCAGTCGCACAACATCATGATCCGCTCCGGTGAGCCCTGGTTCATCGATTTTCAGGGAGGCCGACAAGGCGCATTGCACTACGACGTCGCGTCACTGCTGTACGACGCCAAGGCAAACCTGCCACAGCACACCAGAGACTCGTTGCTCGAGCACTATCTGGATGCTCTCGGCGAGTATACTCAGGTCGATCGCGGTCAGTTCAAACAACAGTACGTCGGTTTCGTTCTGATACGTCTGATGCAGGCGATGGGTGCCTTCGGATACCGCGGCTTCTTTGAGCGCAAACGCCGTTTCCTGGAGAGCGTGCCCTACGCGGCGCGAAACCTGGACGGTTTGCTGAACGCAGGGCTGCCGATCAAGCTGCCGGAGTTGGAGCTTGTGTTCAGAGTCATCGCGGACCGCTGGGCCGGTTCGACATCGTTGGGTGAGTCACAGAGCGACCTCACCGTTCTGATTCAGAGTTTCTCATTCAAGAATGGGTATCCAACAGACATGGAGGGACACGGCGGAGGATTCGTGTTCGATTGTCGAGCGCTGCCCAATCCGCACGAGCGCCCAGAACTGCGAGACCTCACTGGTGAGGCCGTAGAAGTCGTGGACTGGTTGGAGCGATCGGAGCAGATTCAGGAGTTTTGGGAGAACGTTCGCGGAATAGTAGACGCGCACATAGACGACTACATCGGTCGCGCATTTTCCAGCCTCACGGTCTCATTTGGCTGCACCGGCGGACAGCACCGCTCGGTTTTCATGGCCGGAAAGCTTGCCGATTACCTGTGCGCCCGGTACCCGCACATTTGCGTGCGACTCTCACACGCTATGGTTTGATGGAGGCAATGATCCTCGCAGCCGGGGCCGGCACTCGGCTACGGCCACTGACCGACCGAGTGCCAAAGGCACTCATACAGGTGGGCGGCCGCCCCTTGCTCGGCTGGGTGATGGAGCGGATGGTGGAAGCGGGAGCCAACCGCATCATCGTCAACACACATCACCACGAAGATCAGATAAGGGCATATCTTCACGCGAACGCACCTGCCGACGCAGAGATCGCGATCTCCCCGGAACCCGACGGCCCCTACGAAACGGGTGGAGGCTTGTTTGCCGCCGCCCATCTGTTTCGAGAAGACACACCGTTCCTGCTGCACAACGTGGATGTGCTGTCGCAAATTCCGCTGGACGAGGTTTTCGCGGCGCATGCCGCGGCTCACGATCGGGCAGACGCCAAACCCGTCGCGTCACTGGCCGTGCAATCTCGCGACGCCAAGCGGCGGCTACTGTTCGACGACCTGGGTCTCATGGGCTGGGAGAACCGCGGCAGCGACCGGGCCCGCGACGGATCGCACCAAGTGAGAGAACCGGTGGGGAAACTCACCCGTTGGTCGTTCACGGGTATCCACGTTCTGGAGCCCAGAGTGTTCGAGTTGAGCGACCGGACAGGGGGTTTCTCGATAATCACGCTGTACCTGGAGTTGGCCCAACAGGGCCACTCTATCTTGCCCGTTGACGTGTCGGCGCACAACTGGATAGATGTTGGTACGCGGGAGAGGCTGGAGGAGGGCGGTATGGGGGTATGGCGGTAAGGCGGTAGGGCGGTAATGCGGTGTGTTGCCCTGCCGGTAGGGCTGGTAGCCCGCCGCTGGCGGCCTTACTATTCCTCGGGCGTCCCCTTAGCTTGCTCTGGCCACGAGCCCCCAAATCCCTCAGGATGGCTACATGCCCCGACTCACTCTCGCCCTCACCTCAGCGTTGTTTCTTGCCAGCACCGCCTGCGCACGAACCTCCGGACCTGGTGTCGCGCCGGACTCGGAACACGCCCCTGGGGAGTGCGTCAGTTGGCGCGTTGAAGTGTTCAACAGAGCCCAAGTGCAGGGAGTTGCCATCTATTACCAGGTTGGCTCCCGCGCGGACCCGACCGTAGGCACCCAGCACGATCGGACCAGCAGGCTTGGGTGGGTAGAAGAGGGAATGACCGAGGTGTTCATGGTGACGTCACCGACCGAACCCCAGGTCGTTGCCAAGGTGAGTACTGGAGGGTTGGAGCGCACGGTACGGAGCGGCGTATCGATCTTCGTGCGCTGTGTGCAGTCTTCTCCGCCAGAGTGAGCCCAGTTCCAGGACTCGAGACAGCTACCCCTCTGCTGGCTGTTCCCTAGCCCCCGTCCACAGCCTCCGGGCCAGCCAGCCGCAGAACAACACCAAGGCAACGACGAAACCGGCACCCTCGAAGATCGTCCGGTTCAAGACCGTCTCGGTTTCGGGAACCACGCTTCTCAGCTCGAACGGCAGCGACAACAGGTAGCCTACGCAGACGGCGCTGAACACGAGTGCGACGAGCAGCGAACCGACCGCCACGACTCGGGCTACGCCGGGCCACAGCCGACCTACAACACCAACAGCAACGAGGGAAAGCGCCAGCGCCTGCAGCGCCAAGCGCCAGGGTGCGAGGCTCGCCTCGTGCGGGTACACGAGTTCGGCGACTGGCGTCCAAGCGCACACGGCCACGACGGCGCCGAGCGCCAAGAACAGGGGCCATAGCCGGAAATGCCCGGATGCAGAGGGACTGCGTGGTTGTACGCGCTGGTGGTGGCGGTGGGCCCGCTTGCCAAACCCCGACCTGCGCTTGGGATTCCGATCGACGGGCTCCGAAAGCAATACCCGCTTTCCTAGCACCACCGGGGTCGAGTCAGGCGGTTCATCGACGTTTGACTCTGGTGCTGGTAGGGGTGATCTCTCCTCGACCGTTTGAACGAGGCATTGGAAACCGGCTTCCGAGTCGCTACCCCGCCGCCATGCAGTCGCCGTGAGCATACCGGAGATAGGAGATCCGTCCTTGGTACGCAGCCTCACGGCGATACCGCGCACAAAGCCGCTCCGTTCTACGCTGGCTTCCAGCTCCCGAGCGTCAGGAGGGTTGTCGTAGAAGTCCCACGCACGTCGCCCAATCAGTTCTTCGCGTCCGTAGCCCAGATTCTCGACCGCTGCCTCGTTCACAGCGGCGATGCGTCCGTCGTTCGCGGTCAGATACCCGATATCGCTGGTGAGGTTAAACAGTGTGTGATACTTCTCTTCCGCTTCACGCAAGGCAACCTCGACCTGCTGCTGTTGCCTGTTTTGACGGGCCACCACCAGAGTGTACAGGTGCTCTTCCATATGGACCTGCGTCACTGCCACCTCGACCGGAAACGCCGTGCCGTCACGGCGGCGATGCGTTCTGCCGCAAACCACCGGCCGCGGGCAATTGCGCGTTTCGCCATCGGGGATCGTCGATGCCTTGGGGTACTCCAGGGGAAACGCGACGTCTACCTCGTCCGTGGTCAGGGATAGTAGACGGGTGTGCGTCAGCCCAAGCCAGCGGAGCGCAGTCTCGTTGGCATCGACGAACCGGTTCGTGTCGGGATCGATCACGAGAATGGCCTCGTCGGCCTGGTCGATAACCGCCTTGAGCCTGGTGAGGGGCGCAATTGTCCGCTTGAGTTCCCCAATGTAGCGGGACAATCGCTCCACCTGGGACTCGAGTTCGGGACACTCGACGCGATCGGACTGACCGCTGTTGACTTCCTCTTTCATGCACAACCCGACATCTGATGGTCCATCACTCTAGTGCACCGGGGACACGACGGGAGAGACGGCCCAACGGGCGCCAACCCGGTGCGGCACAAAAAAATGACGCCATGCCACGCTAATCACAATAGCCACGCCTAGGTCGGCATTCATGTGACCCATGTCTACCCAACGGTCTACGGCCTGGTTCACGGGAATCTGGATTCACGCAGTGGGGAACTCGTGGCGCTTGCGTATGTACTATATATATTACGTGATGCAGTTGGGGCATGGGTGGGACTTTGGGACTCTTCTTGAGGGCGCACGGCTGTGCCTGCGTCGGAGGAGGACACCATGAGGCTCGCACTCCCGCTCTCCGTCTGCCTTCTCGCCGTCGGATGTGTCAAAGCAAACATCGAGCGACTCGACCAGGCCGTTCGTCCGGCCCGTGCACCTGATTCCATTGCGGTGCTCGCCGAACGGCCGGACCAACCGTACACTGTCATAGCCGTGATCGAATCGAGCACCGAGACGTTGTTCAAGGGGTTCGACGACCTCCGGGCCAAGCTGGTTGCCGAGGCGGCCAAGCTCGGTGGGGATGCCCTGATCTTGGGGTCCGAGACCACCAAGGCGAACGTCATGTTCACCCCGACACCGATCTACTACGATCGGAAGGAGTTGACCGCCGAGGTCATTGTGTTCCGGTAGGCCCGAGCACGCTTGTCATCTCGCCTTCGGGAACATCACGTTTCCGGAGGCGGTTTTTCTAGAATGCTACCATTCCTCATGCTTTGTTGCCTGACCAACCTGGCAGACGCATCGCCCGGCGCCGGTCTGCCAGACGGCTGGGAGCTACAGAGGGTTCGTGGAGTCTCACCGCCGTGGTATTCGGTGACGTCCGACGGAGCGCTCCGGGTCGAAGGGAAGAACGCAGCGGGTTTCGCCTTCTATCAGCTGCCCCAGCTGCTGCACTCGTCCGAGGGCACGCTCACGTGGGAGTGGCGCACCGCGACCCCGCTCGCGGGCGCAGACCTCAGAGCCCGCGATCAGGACGACAGTCCGGTTCGTGTAATGGTCATGTTCAGCGATCGCAGAATGCTGTTCTACTCGTGGGGCGGCGGCGCAAACAAGTCAGGTGATTCGTTCGAGAGCTGGACCGGAGCTTCACGCATGGTCTGGGTGCTCCGAGAGGTTGGGGATGCCGATGGGCAGTGGCGACTCGAACGGAGAGATCCCTTTGCTGATTATGCCCACGCGTTCGGCGGAAGCGCACCAGCCATGGTTGCAGTGGGGATAGTCCAGGACACAGATCAGCTGCGTGAGGCAGCCGAAGCGGAGGTGAAGAGCCTGGATTGGACCGAAACGCGCCCATTCTGAACCGGCTCAAACGCGGGTGCGTATCTATATTCACTCCCTACAGACCAATTGAGTTCAGCAGAAGTCGCGAGGAGCTAAATGACCGCGAACGTTACCGCTACCGCCCTTACCATCGCGCACGCGACAGTCTGGCTCTTGCCCAACGTACTCGCTGCCCAGACCGACGAAAGTGGCCTGCGACTGCTGGGATCAGTCGAGCGGTCTCTGGCCCCGGCCGAGCAACATGCTTACACGGTGGATCTGGAAACCGGCCAATTCGCGTTCGTTGCGGTACAGCAGATGGGTATCGACGTGCGTGTCACCGTCACGGACCCGGCGGGTGAGTTGGTAACCGACGTGGACAGTCCCAACGGCTCGCAGGGACTGGAGCCCGTGGCACTAGTACCAAGGATATCCGGGACCTATTCGATTGCTGTGCGGCCGCTCATGAGTGTCGCCGAAGCTGGGCGGTATGCGATTGCACTCGAGAGGCTGGAACCGGTCGCTTCCTCGGACGCCGGCAGGGTCGATCAGTTGTTTGCCGCTTGGGACCGCCCGGGCTCGCCGGGCGCCGCCGTGGTCGTAGCGCAGAACGGGGAGATCGCACACAGCGCGGGATACGGCTTCGCCAACTTGGAGTACGACGTGCCCATCACACCGTCGACCGTGTTCCATGTTGCTTCTGTGTCAAAGCAGTTCACCGCCTACGCTATCACCATGCTTGCCGCCGCGGGCCAGATCTCGTTGGACGACGACATCAGAGCCTACGTTCCCGAGCTGCACGACTTCGGATCTACAATCACCATTCGGCATCTACTACATCACACCAGCGGTCTCAGAGACCAATGGGCGTTGCTAACCCTGGCCGGCTGGCGCATGGACGACGTCATCACCAGGGAGCAGATCCTCCGACTCATCTCGCGCCAGCGTTACCTCAACTTCGAGCCGGGCGCCGAGTACCTCTACAGCAACACTGGATTCACTTTGCTGGCAGAAATCGTGGCCCGGGTCACCGGGCAGCCGTTTCCCGAATGGGCCGAGCAACACATGTTCCAGCCGCTCGGCATGAACAGCACTCACTTCCATTACGACCACGAGACCATAGTGCCGAACCGTGCGTATTCGTACCGCAGCGATTCGGCGGGCGGGTTTCGGAAATCGGTGTTGAGCTATGCCAACGTTGGAGCGACCAGCCTTTTCACGACCGTGGAAGACCTCGCCAGATGGGCCGGCAACTTCGAGACCGGTACCGTGGGTGGTTCGGAGGTAGTCCGCATGATGCGCACACGCGGCGTGCTCAACGGTGGCGACAGTCTCGACTACGCCTTCGGTCAGGCAATCGGATCCTACCACGGCCTGCGTGCCTTGTCGCATAGCGGGGCAGATGCGGGGTTCCGGTCCTATCTGATCCGCTTCCCGCACCAACGCACGAGCGTGGCCGTATTGAGCAACGTAGCGAGCTTCGACGCGAGTAGCATGGCACGTCAAGTGGCCGACATCTACCTAGCCGACCAGTTCGTGACTGCCACCACCGACTCGGAGGAATCGGGCGCTCGAGTACCCGCGGAGATCCAAGTGGATCCGAGAGTGTTGGATGGCTACGTCGGCGACTACCAAATGCAGCCTGGAGTGCTGGTAACCATATCCCGAGACGGCAATCGTCTGTTGGCGGATGCGACCGGTCGGCAACAGGTGAGGCTGATACCGACATCAGAGTCGCGCTTCTTCGTGGAGGGAACCGACGTCTATATCGAGTTTGAGCGAGACGCCCGCGGGAGCACACTACGATTGGCGATGGTCGAGGCAGGTAATACGCTGGTGGCACCGAGGATTGAGCCGTTCGATGCCACGGGAGTACGCCTGGCAGAGTTCGTGGGTCGATTCTACTCGGAGGAGCTTGCCACCATGTACACGCTGGTTGTGGAGGATGGGGCACTCGTGGCAAAACATCTGCGCCACGATCCCATCGTAGTCACTCCAGCCGGACCCGATGCGTTTGCGGGTGACGCCTGGTTCATGACACAGCTCGTATTCGAGCGCAGTGACGCGGGCCGGATTGTGGGGTTGCGGGTCTCGAGCGGGCGGGTAAGGAATCTCTGGTTCGGGAAGCAGCGCTGAGGGGATTGCGGCCTAGTTGACTCCGGGCTCTCCTATCATGGCGTTGGCGTAGGCCTCAAGCGCCTTGGCCGTGGGGACGAACCTAAACGTCAGCTCCGTAAGGAAGTTCAACTCCTCCTCGCTAGGGGGATTGTCTAGGTCGGTCTGTCGCATGTGCCTGCGGATATCCGAGGCAGACACGTCTACAGCCACTAGTTCGAACCTTCGCACGCATACTCCTCGATGGCGGTTGCTCCAGGAGCCACGGTAATGGGCGACTCGCGGGCTGGTTGAATACTCACTGGAGCGGCCGGATTAGCTGTGAGAGACATCACCGCAACATCGCGTCTCCCAACAGCAAGACTGGCCACGGTGCCCAAGAGGCCGAACTGAGGGAACGACATAAGGTGATTCCACAGAACTTTTTCCGATTCCCGACCGAGTCAACCGAATCTGAATCCACCGCTCAAATCCAGGCCGGTGCCAATGTCCGTATCGAGCGGATTGTGTCACGCGGTCACAGCTCCCCACCGGGATTCTGGTACGATCAGGATGAGAGCGAATGGGTGATGGTGCTGTCTGGGGCAGCGTCGCTACTATTCGAGGGTGAGGTGGAGGCGGTTCGCATGGGTCCCGGCGATTATATCGACGTTCCGGCTCATCAGCGCCACCGCGTCGAGTGGACCGATCCGGACCAGGATACCGTGTGGCTCGCTGTGTTCTATCCAGGCGACGGGGCCTGAAGGAGCTCATATGGAAGTCATCATCAAGCCGGACTACGAGCAGATGAGCAGGGCGGCGGCGCAGGTCGTCGTCGAGGTACTGAACGAAAAGCCCAACGCCGTGCTCGGCATGGCAACAGGTTCCACGCCGCTGGGTCTGTATCAGGAACTCGTCAGGCTGCACCAGGAGGAACAGCTCGACTTCTCCCGCGTGACCGCATTCAACCTCGACGAGTACGTGGGTTTGCCGGTGACCCATCCACAGAGCTACCACTACTTCATGCGCGAGAACTTCTTCAAGCACGTGAACATCCCGCCACACAACATCAACATTCCGTCGGGCACGACGAGCAATTACCGAGCTTTCTGCGACTGGTTTGAGCAGCGTATCAAGGAGTGTGGTGGGATAGACCTGCAGATACTCGGCATCGGGTCAGACGGCCACATAGCCTTCAACGAGCCGACCAGCTCACTCAGCTCTCGGACTCGCCTCAAGACCTTGGCTAGGCAAACCGTCGATGACAACGCACGCTTCTTCGACAAACCGGGCGATGTACCCATCTACGCCATAACCATGGGCGTCGGTACGATTCTGGATGCCCACCGGATCATGCTGGTCGCCAACGGCGAGCACAAAGCAAAAGCAATCGCCCAGACAGTTGAAGGACCAGTGACCAGCATGGTGACTGCTAGCGCTTTACAGCTACATCGCGACGTCAAGGTGTTCGTCGACGACGAAGCGGCGAGTGAGTTGGTAATGCGGGACTACTACCAGTTCATCTATGCCAAGAAACCCGGTGCGCCGAGGGTCTAGTACCACGAAATTGTGAACACCGAACAAGAGAGCGGTGAACGGACGCGGCAGTCCCGCGTGCGGCGTTCGGTGCCCCCTGTTCGGTGTTCGGTTTTCCCTCGTTGCTGTTTCCTGTTCCCTATTCCCTGTTCGACGTTCGGTATTCGATGTTTGATGTTCGACGTTCGACGTTCGATGTTCGATGTTCGATGTTCAATGTTCGACGTTCGAGGTTCGACGTTCCCCTATCTCTTGCCACCCTTGGCATCCATCTCCTTGAACCCTTCTTTGAAGGCGTCAGCCATTCCCTCGGCCATTCCCTCCATCGCGCTACCCATGGCCTCGGCCATTGCCGCAAACGCGCCCTGCATCATGCTACCGGTAGTCTTGTCCATCTCCACCTTCCACTCACCGTTCTCCAGCACCAGAACCGTCTGGAACTCCATATCGAACGCATTCTCGTCGTCCACCTTGGTGACCGCTGTTTCCACTGTAGCCTCGTCACCATCCAGTTCGACAGCACCCAGCCGCACGTCACCCGGAGGCGCGTCGTTGTCTTCCGTGTTGGGCTGGAACATGCTGGACTCGCTAACATACGTCTGCGCGAGTTCGATGTCTCCCGCCTTCGTAGCGTTCCAGAAAGCCTCTGCAATGCGTTTCACCTCACCAGCCTCGTCCCCGCCACAGCCGGACACTAACGCGCAGACCCCCAACGAGATCAATCCTCTAGTATTCATGGCTCGACTTCCTCCGGAACTTCGTCTCTAGACTGGTTTCGGGAAAGCCGCCAGCCAGCGATTCCCCGCAACAAACGGTCACAATTATCCCACCGTGGTCGGCGGCAAGATGTGACCGATGTCACGTTCGGTCAGCGGGTGAGCGGTCAGCGGTAAGCCACCGGCGGCCAGCTGCCGGTTGTCGGCTGTCAGCTATCGGCTGTCGGCGGCCGGCTGCCTGATCCGACTTCCGGACATGGACGGCTGCGCAACGAAAGCGCATCTTCTCAGACGAATCCGGTAACGGGGAGGTTCTCATGGCAGGTAACGAGATAGTGCGCTTCCTGGAGGCGGTGGCTCGGGATCAGAAGCTGCGGGCTGCATTGGTCGAGTTTGCCGCGCAGCACGGCTACCAGTTCACTGCGGAGGAGTTGACGGACGCACAGCTGAATGATGTAGCTGGCGGTAAGCTCAGCATCGGAAAGACGGGCGACAAATACGATAAGGAGGCTGACGAGGCGGCTGACAAGGTGATTGGGCCGTAGGTCGCGCGCGGCAACACCGCGCGGTGGGGCGCCCATCACAGATCACAAATCACGAATCACAGATCACCAATCACGAATCACCATGCCCTACGGACTACACTGGGAGTGGCGCGGCTTCGGACAGCTGGAGCCGCAGCTCAGGGATCGTATCACTCAACTGCCGCTCGTCTATCCCACCGCCCGCACGGTTACCGATCACTACCTGTGGGTGCCCGGGCTCGAGACCAACATCAAGCTGCGAATCTGGCCTAGCGGGGCCAGTCTCAAGTTCAAGCGTCTGCTGCGTCATGACGAAGATGGCAATAGTGGTGTCCAACTCTGGCTTGAGCCCTCCAAAGACGACTTGCCCTTCCCGTTGAGTGCCGAACAGGCGGCGGGCCTCAGCCAAGAGCTGGGCCTGAAGTTGCCGATACAGGGGCCTGTGGAACACGTGGACGTTCTCGCTGCACAGCTAACGGCCGCACGAGTCAACGTAACCAGAGTCGAGAAGCTGCGTTGGCTGTTCCAGTGGGAATCGGGAGCCATGAAGGTGTTCGTGGAACTGGCGGAGCTTCGGTCTCACGGAGCAGAGGAGACCGTCGGAATCGAGGACAACATGGGCCTGTCTGAAGCATCACCTGAGGAAACGGTGGAAGCCGGCCGCATCGCCGTCGTACGTGCTCGCGACAGTCTAGGATTGCCGGGATCACTCGATGTATGCAGCTATCTGCAGCGGCTGGCGAGTCGGTTGGAGTGAACGGCGATCGAATCTGATAGGATCAGGGAATCGGCTACGCGGCTTCCTGCGCACATACCAAGACGTACGACACGCCACCGTTGCCGGCGTAAAGGCTCACTTCTTTGAGATTCGCGATGTTGCCCCAACTCATGACTCTGTCGCGGTTCACGTAGGTGGGCTTCTGACCTGGAAGACCCAGCTTCGGAAGCGTTTCCTTGCCGAACGTGAGGCCGCGCGTGTCGTATAACTTGATCCACTCGGCCCTACCGTCAACGAACACGACCTCCACCGCGCCGCGGCGATAAGTCTGTTTGATTTTGCCACCCAAGTACGCACCACCCGATTTGTCGGGCCGACCGAGGATCTCTTCGACATCCTCAGGCGACTTACCCGCAATCGAGGGCACATTGAACGCCAGTCTGGGCAGCATGCGCGTTAAAGCCAACACAACCTCCGTCAGTGCATTTACCACCGTATGCCAAGTTCCGACCGTGGGCGACAAAACGATGTGATCTACGTCACCATATGACCTCCCATCGATCGAACTCAGCCTGGGTTGCCGGACACCTTCGGTAACGAGTCCAGAAAAGCACGGACCACGTCTCGCACGTCTCGTTTGTGAACGTCTACTTGGGAATTGAGCCTGCGCATCGTAGGCTCATCTACGGTGCCGCCGAGCGCGCGGATCGCCCGAACGGCGAGGGGATGGGTATCGAACAGGATCGTACGGACTATCGGCACAGCCTCGTAAGGCGGGAAATAACCGAGGTCATCCTCGAGGTGAAACAAGTCGAGCGCTTCGATCTGCCCGTCGGTGGAATTCCCTGCAATTATGTCCACTCGCGAATCCGCCAGCGCGCGGTAGGTGAGCCCAAGATCCATCACGACTGGTTGCTCGCCGAGTCGGAGTCCATATGTCGCCGCCAGGCCGGCAAAGCCATCCGCCCGTTCCATGAACTCATAGCCGAACCCGGCGCGCCAGCCGGAGGCATGCACCACAGCTTGCGATATCGACGTGATACCGAGTTCCGCGGCATCCGCTGCACGCACCAGCATGGCAAAGGTGTTGTTGAAGCCAAGTGGCTCAGTTAGCTGCAGCTGCCAACGCGATCGATAGATGCTGTCGACTATTCGCCGCACCACGAACCGATCGGTCTGGGACGGAAGTTCCAGAACGGCACCGTATGCAGTACCAGTGTATTCGACGTAGACATCGATCTGACCGTTCTTGATGGCCTCGTGACAGATGAACGTGCCTCCCAGATTGAGCCGGCGATCTACCTCGATTCCGTTACGCTCGAGCTGCTGGGCAACCAACTCGCCGAGAATCACCGACTCCGTGAAGTTCTTAGAACCGACCACCACCGCGTCACCGCGCCCGCAAGACACGGCGACAAGCAGCAGCGGCAGCAAATGAGCCGGTCGGTGTGCCCTGGTCATGGCTCTCGACTCCCGGTTCCCCGCCCTTTTCTCCTCCAATCGACCTTATGCTCGAGCAAGTGCAAGAGACCATCCAGCAACAACGCAAGCAGCGCGGCGGGAACCGCGCCGGCCAGGATCACTCCATTGTCCACCATGGCTAGGCCGCGGAAGATGAAGTCGCCCAGTCCACCTGCGCCGATTGCGGCGGCGATAGTGGCGATCCCGACCCCGATAACGGTCGCTGTTCGCACCCCCGCCAGAATCACCGGGGTGGCAAGCGGAAGCTCAATCAAGCGCAACATCTCACGGGGCGTCATGCCCATTCCTCGAGCGGCATCCAGCACCGATTCATCCACGGTTGTGATGCCGACATAAGTGTTACGTACTATAGGCAGCAGCGCGTACACCACCAACGCAACGATGGCGGTACGTACTCCGATTCCACCGAGGAACGGAAGCGGTAACAGAAAACCGAACAGTGCGAGACTTGGCACCGTTTGAAGCACGTTGGTGATTCCGAGCACCACTGACTTGAGACTAGTGCGCCGTGTGACGGCAATTCCCAGTGGCACCCCAATAACCACGGCCACAACTGACGACACGCCTACCAGCAGCAAATGCTGTAGCGTCCGGTACGCTATCTCACCACCGTTGCGGATAGCGAAGTCGAACAGGCTCATAGCGAGTCCCGCATCGCAGCAACTGCTAGTTCGTCTGATCTCTCGAACTCGTCGGCGGAACCTCGGAATACTATCCTGCCGGAATCCAGCAACACGATTGAGCTGCCAAGCCGCAGCGCTTCCCTCACATCATGCGTCACGAATACCACGGTCTTGTTGAGCTGTCGAGTGAGTCGGACGAACTCGCTCTGCAGCTCCGAACGAGTGACAGGATCCACCGCTCCAAACGGCTCGTCGCACAGCAGAATGGGTGGATCCGCCGCCAACGCACGCGCAACTCCCACCCGTTGCCGCTGCCCTCCCGAGAGCTGAGCAGGATATCGCTGCGCGAATTCCTCCGCTGGTAACCCTACTAGCTGCAACAGTTCTGCGACCCGGTTCTCGATCCGCTCGCGCGACCAACCTTCGAGTCTCGGGACCACGCCGGTATTCTGCGCAACGGTCATGTGAGGAAAGAGACCGATCTCCTGAATGACGTAACCGATCGACCGCCTGAGTCTCACAGGATCCCATTCCTCCACGGAACGCCCCAATACGGATATGCGCCCGGCAGTGGCAAGTGCTAGTGCGTTGATGAGCCGCAGCGTAGTGGTCTTACCAGACCCACTGCGCCCCAACAGCACGACCGTCTCGCCTGCGGAAACGGCGAGATCGAGCGGGCCAACGATTCGCTTACCGGCGAGGTCGAGTGTAGCGTCTCGAATGGATATCATGACGACTCAGCGGGAATCACGGACGAGGTCTTGCGACGCGAAAGGGGGCTCGCGACTCGCTCTTACTACTCGGGTGGATTGGGTCGTGCAGCCGGCCGGGCACCATCACAGCCCAACGCAGCTCGCAGTTGAGGTATGAGCTCGGCGTAAGCTCGCAGGCCGCCAGCCAGCTCATCCACCGCATCAGAGTATTCCTCCTGCGCCTCGGCCGCTGCGGCCAGACCTCGATCGATCAGGACCGCCTCGGCGTCAACCAGGCTGCAGGACGGTTCCGTCCGCAGTTCGCCATCGGTGTCCTCTACCAGGTAGGCCATTACGACTGTCAATATTGCATTGCCTCGAGCGGCCAGGCTGCCGTCCTGATCGTGTAGCAGCGCTTTCTCCAACCACGCCGCCGCGTGGTTCGGCGTTGCTCGGTTCTGCGAAAGGCGCGATCCGACATCGAGATAGAGTAGCGCCACGGTCTGCAGCACCTCCGGATCCTCGGATAGTGCCGCGGCCCCCGCAAGCAGGGAATCAGATGAGTAGAGGATTTGTGAGTCGGTCGGCGTCAACGCACCCGGGCCGAACGAACGGCCGTCGGACAGCAGTCGTGCCACCTCCAAGCGCGCCCTCACGTTGTCCGGGTCCTCCATCATGATGCCGCGATAGACCACGAGTGCTGAGTCCTTCCGACCCATATCTCTCAGCGTGCCGGCGTGTGCGAACCGCAACGAGTAGTACACGTCCTCCACACGTTCGGCCGCTCTGCGTTGCTCCTCGACTTGCTCCCAGGCAACATCGACCAGTGAGTCGACCTGCTTCACGGCTTCTTCAGTCCACCAGATGGCCTTGTCTGGATCGGACATGGCCTGGGCGAGTCCGATCATCTGGAAGTAGAAGGTGGTATCTCCCACGAGGGATGAATCGAGCGCGTACAGACTGCTCATGTTGGCCAAGGCGCAGTCCCACATTTCGTACTGAATGCACATGCGCACCAACAGCTTGCGCAGCTCGACATTGTCACCGGCGCGCTCCACCCCACCACTCAGCAGTTGTAGTGCCTCATCACGCCTGCCAAACTCGTCCATCGTGCGGGCGATCCTGACCCGTCGCTGAACGTCGTTCGGGTCGGTGCCTACCTCTCGCATCCGGGCGGCCACGGCGCTCACCGTGTCTCCGGCGCTCAAGTACACTTCTCCCAACCGCTCCCAGACATGCGTGAGCGACGAATCGCCGGCAGCCGCCCGCTCCAACGACCAGACCAGGCTGTCGGCACGATCGGTGGCGCCGTAGATGTACGCCAGACAACTCGCCGCCGACGGGTGATTGGGGAAGCGCCGCAGCGCTCCCATAGCTTGGGCGGTCGCGGACTCGTATTGCCTATCCACCACCTCTTCCCAGCAATCACGGGCGTCACGCGCTGCCGCTATGGCCGGTCCGAGCGTGTCGCTCAACACACGATTGACCATTCCCGCAAAACTCTGCGCAGCTATCTGCGACTCGGCCCGCACGACCACTGTGGCCAGGTGGTGTTGAATCCCGCCTCGCCTACCGGTTTCGTGTATCCGCAGCCGGATAGAGGGATTGGGCCGACGAGAGAAGCTGCCGAACACATAGAAATCGGCACCCACGCTGCGCGCATAGTGATGGGCCGAGGTGTCGGGGACCAAAGCGCCACAGGACTCGGTTTCCTCACAGAACTCGATCAGGTTGGCTTCGTGCCTGTGCCAGCGGCCAAAACGCTCGCGCATGTGTGCGGCCACCTCGACACTGTACGCCGAGTCTGCCTTGTCTTCCGGTACCGGCACCAGAAACAAGAGACCCTCCAGCGGACGCACACGCTCGCGGGTGGGAATCTGGGCGGCCAGAGCCGTAGGCCAGACACTGAGTGCCCAGAAGACCGCGACGATGATCGAGTTGAGGCGCATAGGGTTATGAAGTTACTGAGAACATCGAACATCGAACAAGGACAGAGAACAGCGAACATCGAACAGGGAACATCGAACTTCGAACGGGGACGGAGAACAGCGAACATCGAACAGGGAACATCGAACGTCGAACGGGGACGGAGAACATCGAACATCGAACAAGGAACAAAGAACGTCGAACGGGGACGGAGAACATCGAACATCGAACAGGGAACATCGAACTTCGAACGGAGGACGTCGGGCTCTGAGGGTCACGCGCTGATCTGGGTATGTCTGGTAGCGTAATGGTGATGGAACCTCGGGGTTGTGGAGTATTCTAGCGCCGTGGCCCATCAAACGTTCGATTTAGGGGATCGGCTGCTCGAGTTCGCGGCCAGTACTTGCCAGATCGCCATGCAACTGCCAAGAAATCTCCTCGGCAGTCGAGTCGCGGATCAGCTGATTCGCAGCTGCACCGCGCCCGCCGCCAACCACTCCGAAGCTCAGTCCGCTGAGTCGAGGCGCGACTTCGTGCACAAGATGAAATTGGGCCTGAAGGAGCTGCGCGAGTCGCTGATGTGGCTCAGGCTAGCTGAGAGAACAGGACTGATACGGGAGTCCGAGCTGTCAGCGACGGTCTCAGAATGCAACGAATTGATCTCGATATTCGTCAGGAGCGTAGCCACTGCAGAGAGGAAGCTTGAAGGTCGAAAACCAAGCACAAAACGTTGAACTGCAGGCCCACCCGCCGTTCAACGTTCAGTGTTCGATGTTCGATGTTTGCTGTTCCTTGTTCGACGTTCCCTAGTTCTTCCTGATTTTCACTCCGCCATTGGTAGTGGTCGCGCTGATGGTGGGACCGCCATCACCCAGAACCCCGTTCAGCCTCTTTCCTATGCGACCCGTTACCGTGATCGGAAAATCGGTCTGAATCCCACCATTGGTAGTGGCAGCTTCCAGCACCGCATTGAACTCGGCGGGTAGGTCGATCTCGATTCCGCCGTTGGTGGTGTGAAGCTCGAGCCCGTCACCCTGCCATGCAGTTCCGCCCAGCAGAGCCTTGATTCCGCCATTCACTGCGCGCGCGGAAACGTCACCGGCTACCTGGGCCATAGAGATTCCGCCGTTGACCGTCGTCATTTCGAGCTGACCGGTCACGTCGCGTATCTTGATACTGCCGTTGGTTGTTGACAGCCCGAGATCCGTCTCACGGGGAACCTTAGCGCGATAGCTGACCGACCACGACCTTCCACGTCCGGACCTCGGTCCCGAGGCCTTGAGTTCCTCGCCCATGCTGATCTGTACTTCGGAAACGACTTGGTAGGCAGCCTCATCGTTGCGGGCCTGTCCTTGAACCTTGGCCTGCACGTATATCTCGCCGCTATCCCAACCTTCTACCTCGATGCCGCCGTTGGGACTGGCGTTCAGCGCTACCGGTCCGTGGACATCCAAGGTGAGCTCCCGCACCTCGCAATACCAGCCGCGTCTGGACGGCTTGCCTTCCTGGCACCAGTCGCCCTCGACCCGCGGGATCTCGATGGTGATTGACGCCTTGTCATCGTTCGACTGCCGTTCCACGAGCCAAGCTGCGCCCGCAGCCACGATTACCAGTGGTATCAAGTAGAAGCGAGGACTCATCGTGCCTTACTCCAATAGGGTGCAATCAAAGTTCCCAATACTCTGCGAAATATGGCGGTTCCGGCGTCCGCGCGCAGCTAGCGCGTCTCACCAGCCTTCAGTCGGCTCCCGACCCGTCTTGATTCGCAACAGTTCCTTTACACACTGTCCCGTGGACATCTCTTCCACCCGCATCTCGGCGACGCCTTCAGCGATGTCCTCCGTCACGTTTTCAACTATCTCGCCAACTTGCTCCGCTATTCGTTCGATCTGCTCACCGTAGTCGCTGGCAGCTTCTCTCCCCTGCTCCACCACCTCCTCCGCTTTCTCCTGCGCGCGCTCTACCCATTCCTTCTTGAGCATCTCGCAGGGCGATCCGGTCCGGTACGCCAAGATCGGCAGCGCGATCACGAGCACGAGGGCCAGTAGTATGAACTTTGAAAGAGTTTTCATAGTCGGCTGTCAGCTATCGGCAACCGGCTGCCGGCCGCCGGCTGCTAAGGGGTTACACTGTACTTCAACCTACGGGCATACCACCTTCTTGGTTCCACGCTGCACCATCGGGACCCAATCAGTCCAAAATCCGCTGGATCTCGGCCACGATTGTCGTGGCCTGGAACGGCTTGGGCACAAAGTCGGCGTTCAGCGCGCGGATCTCGTCTCGAACTTCCCGTTCTGTACGCGCGGAAACGACCAGCACCGGTACATTGCGCAGCGTATCATCGCCACGTAGCTCTCGCAGCATCTCCAGCCCATCCTTGCCGGGGAGAATCAAGTCAGTAACGATCAAGTCTGGTTTGCGCGTGCGGGCGAGCTCCAACCCGGAGGTGGCCGTGGCCGCATCCAGGCACGCATAGCCACTCACGCGGAGCAGCCGGATCAGGACCGACCGAACGGCAGGGTTGTCTTCCACGACCAGCACGACGCGTCTACGTGGAGCGGCAACCAGGCGCTCGGCTTCCTGCAGCAGCGCCTGCGCATCTCCGCCAACACGCGCGTCCGCGCCGTACGCCATCGCCTGTGTGGGTTCACTGCCCGAGCCACACATGATGATGGGAACATCCACGGTGGTCGGTGTGTGCCGGAATCGCTCGAGCAGCTCGAGCCCATGCATGTCGGACAACTCGACCGCCACGGTGATGAGGTCCAGAGTCTCCTCCGCCGACTTAGCGGCGAACGAGTGTGTGTGTGCTGCGCCTTTGGTTGGTGGTCGGCCACACCTAGGAGCCATTGACGACGGAGTCAGACGCGGGCTTTTCGCAGGCGTGGTAAGTGCTGTGAGATCTGGCACGAATCTTGAGCGGTCAAGTGGCTAAGGTGACGAAGGAACGAGGCGTGCCTACGCGGGCGCATGACTGTGTGTTGTTCCGCTCACTCGGCCGCCGACTTAGCGGCGACCCCATTGCCGTTTACGGCGCCGGTCAGAAGTAAGGGCATGTAGCCGGCGCTGCAGCTCCTCGAACGACGAGGCACGCAGCACCACGCGGCGGCCGCTAATCACGTTGAAGCGAAGCGGTCGGTCGAGTGGAGGTAGATCTACTGGTCGGAGGCGTCGGGCTTGGCCCTCTTTCAGCCTGATACTCACCACGGGCAGACCGCCTTCGAACTCGTACTCAAGTGGCGCCCGATCGCCCAAGACGTGCAGCGAGCCGGGGAGCTGATCGAGCTCGCGACGCTGCGGCTCGGGAACCAAATCGTTGGGATTTAGAACCAAGCGCGCCTCAATGAACTCGTGCCAGCTGTTCACGGATTGGAGTTGATCGCGGAGACGCCGCTCCACCTCCTCACGCCGCATTTCTGAGAGAGTACCGTCGGAGCGCCGCCAGTAGGCGTCGAGCCGATTGACTGCTCGCGTGACGCTCGCCTGGCGTGGGTGCGGCGTTAGGTCCTCCCACAGCGCCCGCGCTAGAGCATCCCGCGCGTCCCGCCCAACTCCGCAACTCGAGATCGCGTCAGGTTACCGCATAGGTGATCTGCGCGATCCGGACTTTGCCGTGAACGGCGGTCATGGTTTCTTCGTCACACTCGGCGCACGGCTCACCGAACGGTTCGTGGACAACGTCGCCGACTTCTGGCGCGATCGTCTCAACAAGCGATAGCACACTCACTCCTTGCTGAACGGCGAGCGACGGGGGCATCTTCTGGTCGCGATGCACCTCTCGTTTCGCCACCGGCTGTTTCTCGCCCTGATCGGGCTCGGCACTCTGCCGCTCGCCGCCGCGTTGCTGGTCCTTGCTCTTCAGGTTCGCTCCAGTGGGTCGCCGGTAGGGCTGCGCTCGGCATTCGACGAGATCGCGGAGAGCGGTAGCGAGCTGATCTCCGCCCTGGATACTACGTCCCTAAATGATGAAGGCCGCGCCGCGGTGCAGGCTCACGCGGAGGTAATCTCCAGGCGCACATCTCTTGCCCGGCGCGCGGAGACACTGAGCCGTTACGCAGCCGGTGCGGCGGGACTCGCCATCTTCTTGGTCGCTGTGATGCTCGTTGTCGCATCGCTGGTACTTGCACGCCGTTGGTCCAAGCTGGTGTCGGCGCCGATCGAGGAACTGGTTGATTGGGTGCGACGCACGAAACGGCGCGAACCGTTGCCACCAGCGACGGCGAGCAAGGGCGCTCCCGAATTCGACGCCTTGAGATCGGCACTGCGTGACATGGCCACTGCGCTGGAAGATGCCAGACAACACGAACTGGAGCAGGAACGGCTGCGAGCTTTCCGTGAGACGGCACGCAGGGTGGCCCATGAAATGCGGGGACCACTGACAGCGGCCCGACTAGCCGTTCGGCAGCTGGTTCGCGAAGACGACGATGCAGCGGTGAACGTTCTGATGGAAGAAACCGGGCGACTAGAACGAATGGCGCGGGAATTCTCTGATTTCGGGCGTCTACCGGAGGGCCCGGAGGCCGAGGTCGACCTGAAAGAGCTGCTAGAAAACGCGCTCGCTACCCTGGTGCCGCCCGATGTACCGGTCACCAGGCAATTGGCAACAGGGCTCACGGTGAACGGCCACTATGAGCCCCTGCGCCGCGCGGTTCATAACCTGTTAAGCAACGCGATCGATGCTAGCGGGAAGAACGGCCTTACAGTCGAGGCTGCTCCTGACGAGGGCCTTGTCCGACTTACCATCGCTGACCGTGGCCCGGGAATCCCTGACAATCTCAAGCCCAAAGTCTTCGATCCTTACTTCACTACAAAAGCCCGGGGCACCGGTCTCGGACTCGCCCTGGTGCGGCAGACCGTTACGGCTCACGGCGGCACGATTCGAGTGCAGGACACTGCAGGAGGAGGAGCAGCGTTCATCGTCGAGCTGCCAACCATACCATGACCGCTCACGTCTTGGTCATAGACGACGAGCGCAACCTGCGCCGCATGCTCCGCTCGTTGTTGGAGGCCGAAGGATATGCCGTAGACGAGGCCGATGGAGTACGCGCTGCGGCTTCAGTCTGCGAGCGAGCCGAGCCCGACGTGATCTTGCTCGACCTGGTGATGGAACCGGGGCCGGACGGCATGAGCTTTCTCGAGCAACTCAATGCGAGGCAGACTGACGCGGTTGTGATCATGATGAGCGGCAAGGCGACGCTGATCGACGCGGTGAAGGCAACCAAGCTGGGAGCGTTTCAATTCCTCGAGAAGCCGCTCAGTCCCGAGGGCGTGCTCACCACGGTGCGAGCCGCGGTCGAGTTGGCCCGCGCCCGCAGCGAGAACCGGGCACTGAGAGCCGAGCTACCTGACTCCAGCGAGATCGTGGGTAGCAGCGCCGCCATGGAGCAAGTGAGAAGCCTCGTGGCACAGGTCGCGCCAACGCCTGCGCGAGTACTCATCACCGGTGAGTCCGGTACGGGCAAGGAACTCGTGGCGCGGGCAATCCACCGCAACAGCCCGCGCGCAGCCCGACCGATGGTGAGTGTGAACTGCGCGGCTGTACCGCGCGACCTCCAAGAGAGTGAGATGTTCGGCCACGAGCGGGGCGCGTTCACCGGGGCTGTGGCCCGCAGGAGGGGGAAATTCGAGCTGGCAGACAAGAGCACGTTGTTCCTCGACGAGGTGGGAGACATGCACCTCGACGCCCAATCAAAACTCCTGCGCGTGCTGGAAACGGGCACCATCGAGCGGCTCGGCGGGGAGCGGGAGAAAGCGGTGGACGTGAGAGTGATCGCGGCAACCAACAAGAACCTGGAACGAGAAATCCACCAGAAGAGATTCCGCGAAGATCTGTTCTATCGGCTGAACGTATTCCCTATGCGTGTGCCGCCGCTGCGCGACAGAGCGGAGGACATACCCGAACTGGTAGAGCACCTAGCACGTCTGGCCGGTGCCAAGTGCGCCCGTCAACCGCGATCGTTCACGCCTGGAGCGCTGACCGCAATCAAGGCATATCGGTGGCCAGGCAACGTGCGCGAGCTGGCCAACGTCGTCGAGCGCCTCAACATTGTCGGTGGCAGCGGACCGGTTTCGACTAAGGAGGCAACTGCAGTCCTACCGGCGAGTCAGCCGCGCACAGCCCAGCGTGCCGCGGGCGATGCGCAGCAGACTGATCGGGGTCTCAGTGGGACGCTAGCGGCGTTCGAGGCCGAGCTAATCAAGGGTGCGCTTGCCGCAGCAAAAGGCAA
>JBDHHP010000016.1:0-45716 GCA_039589275.1 Gemmatimonadota bacterium
GGCTCGGTGCCCGGGTCGCTGACCACACGTATGCCCGGATCCACTGACGTCTCGTGCCACCGGGCTTGGGTCTGCGCTATCGGATCCCAGATCAGGGCAGAGTCGGGGTTGATGATGTCGAGCGCAGCGCGCACCGCCGACTCAATCCCTGACTTCTCAACGACCGCGTACCTGGCCGACGCAGCCGGCACTGCCGGAGGTTTGCTGGCGACCACCAAAGGCGTGCGGCGCGCGTGACGCTCCAGGAAATCACTGATCGTCGCCTCGTCACCAGTTGCCACAATGCGCTGTGCCCCACTTGCCTCGGCCAGGACCGAATCCAGGTCATCTGCCGAGCCTGCTTCCATCATCATCTCCGGCCAGGCGATCAGAATTCTGCCCAACTGCCCCAAGTTCACCGCCGACTGTTGCAGCAGAGCGAGCACGTCGGCTGGTGTAGAAACGAGTGTGTTGACATGGCCGTTACGAAGCAGGCGCCCGGTGCGCGTCAGGCCGGTCGCAGAGTGTACTGAACCTGCGGTGGCGCTGCGTTCAATAACTTGGGCGGCTTCGGTAATGCCGAGTGCGGGGTTTGTCAGCACGAGGGTGTGATGTCGGGAGTCGTTGAAGGGTGGGGCATTGTCAAGCAAAGGCAGCAGAGCCCACCACGTAGGTGGACACACGTAGACGAAATTCTTGCCGTCTGCTAGGGAGGCACGATGGCCCGCGTCGAAAGCGGGCTTGAAATCCCAGGACACTCTACCCTCGGTTGTCAAAGAAACGACGATGCTAGGTTGCTCAACAGATGCTAGCTTGCACGGTAGCTTCCTGCAACCTCCTGTGGCCATTGTAGCAGCGTCATCAGGGGAACACTGGAGTGGACCACCAATCGTATACAATGGAGGCCGGATGGGCAGGCGCTTCAATCGACTGATGGCTGCGGTGTACACCCGCATCCCCGGCATCAACGAGATGTACGTGAAGTTGTCCGGAAAGAAATGGCAGGACCGAGTCGAGCAGCCTCAGTTGGCGCTTCCGAGTCAGCTATCGAGTGTTCGCGTTGGCCTGCTCACTTCCGCCGGCGTTCATCTCACGTCCCAGCGACCATTTGATATGCACAATCCGGAGGGGGACGCCACGGTTCGAGTCATACCGGGTGATGTATCGATGGACGACATTACGATCACACATGACTACTATGACCATGCGGCGGCGGACATCGACGTCAACTGCGTTTTCCCCATTGAGCGCCTGCGAGAATTGGCTCAGAAGAGCATGATCCGAGATGTGGCGCCGCGCCATGTCGGATTCATGGGTCACATCTTTGGCCGGCAGCAGGACGAACTCGTCAACCACACGGCGGGACAGGTCGCCGACATGTTCTTGTCAGACGGCGTGGGAGCCGTTCTTGCCTCTCCTGGTTGACCGTCGTGTCACCGGTCCGTGGGGCTGGTTGCGAGGGCAGTGGAGCATGTTGGGATCCCGACGGTAACCGTGAGTGTGGTGCCGAGCGCGACCGACGCGTTCCCTGCGCCCAGAAACTTGGTGGTCCGCTTCAGGTTGGGTCAGGTCTTTGGTGAGCCGAGAGCCAGGGATCAACAGCACGCCGTTGTGATGGATGCCCTGCAGGCACTGCACCGAATCACTGAGCCAGGGGGGCGCATCGATTCACCGTATCGATGGAAGCGGGAAGAGTATCCACCCTTTGAACCGTAAGTGGGGTTGCATCATGACACTTCGGAGAATAACAGTGGGGCTTGTTCTGGTGGGGACTGCCGTTGTCGGCACGATGTCGGCGCAAGAACGGCTCAGCGCTCGCGAGCTAGGAGTCATTGTTGGGATTCTCCCAACGGGGCCGTACAATGCCATCACCGACGTTACCGGAGTGAAGGTTGGGCAAGTGACGCTAACGAGTGGTGACTCGATCAACACGGGCGTGACAGCGATCTTACCGCACGGAGGAAACCTGTTTCGCGAGAAGGTGCCGGCTGCAGTCGTAATTGGCAATGCGTTCGGCAAGCTCGCTGGTTCGACCCAGGTTCAGGAGCTGGGCGAGCTCGAGTCACCAGTGGTGCTGACCTGCACGCTGTGTGTGCCCCGAGCGGCGGATGCAGTGTTGACCTACCTGCTCGGCTTGCCCGGGAATGAGGACGTGCGGTCGGCAAACCCGGTCGTTGGAGAGACCAACGATGGGTTTCTGAACCACATTAGGCTCAGGCCGATAACCGAAGCCGACGTCCTTGCGGCCGTAGTCGGCGCGACGGGAGGTTCGGTCGATCAGGGTAGCGTCGGCGCCGGCCGCGGTACGTCGGCGTTCGGGTGGAAGGGAGGAATCGGCACCTCGAGTAGACTCGTCCCAGAGGAGCTGGGCGGTTGGACGGTAGGAGTGCTGGTGCAGTCGAACTATGGAGGAGTGCTGACGATCGCGGGAGCCCCGGTGGGCAAAGAACTCGGGAAGTACTACCTGAGACAGGTCGTCGAACGGGGAGAAGGCCGTCAGAGTGAAGCGGACGTCGGAATGGGCGAGGACCGGGGGGATGGCTCAATCATGATCGTGGTTGCGACAGACGCCCCGCTGGATCATCGCAATCTCGAGCGACTTGGCCGAAGGGCGTTGGCCGGCCTAGCCCGCACGGGTAGCTCGATGACCAATGGCTCGGGTGACTTCGTGATCGCCTTCAGCACCATGCGGGTGAGTTCTCTGGCGAATGAAGGCCCGTTGCCGAATGGGCGGATGAGCCCACTGTTCCAAGCGGTGATTGAGGCAACTGAGGAGGCGATCTACAACTCATTGTTCTTAGCAACTACCGTGGAAGGACATCGAGGTATTGTCGAGGCCCTGCCCATCGACTCGACCTTGGAGATCTTGCGGCGCTACGGCGTCGCCCGGCAGTAGCGGCTATGGAGTGGCCTTCCTTCAAACCTTCAAGGAACCTCGAACGTCTCGAGCTGCCCGGCGTAGTGCACTTCGGCCCCGAGGTGCACCGGCCTCGCTCTATCGGTGAGGACATTCTCGACCTGGCGTCGGAGGAACCGGGATTCGCTACGCCGCGCTCCGTGCTGGATTCCGGGGTCAAAGCCCTGCACCAGAGGAAGACGAGCGCGGTTGCCGGATTGGGCATCCTCGATCTTCGCGCGGCTGCGGCGCGGCACCTCTCACTCCTTTCTGGAGGGCGGCCTGTCAACGCGGATAACATCCTGGTCTCGTGCAGCGAACAGCAGGCAATGTTCAATGCGTGCTTCACGCTTTTCGATTTGGGAGACGAAGTGCTCATTCCGACTCCCTGCAAGCCGTCGTATCCGGACTTAGTGCGCTTGGCCAGGGCAAAGCCGGTGTCCGTTCAGGGAGACGTGGAGTGGAGCCTCAAGGTTGGTGTCAGCGAATTGGAAGTGGCGGCCAATGCGCAGACGAAAGGCCTGCTTCTGAGCAGTCCAGTCAATCCCACTGGGGCCGTCTATACCCACTCTGAGTTGCAGGCGATACTCGGTTGGGCGACGGAACGGCGATTGTGGGTGATCTGTGATGAGCTCTACAGGCGCGTCCATTTCGGATCGGCCCCCGCACCCTCGGTGCTGGACCTTCCCGACGAATTGCTGCAGCAGGCGATCGTGGTGACCGGTACGGGTCCGGCCTACGGAATGACCGGCTTCGGGGTGGGATTGACTCTGGCACCACGGCCGGTCACGGACTGGATGTGCATACTACAGCGACACGCCGCCGGCAGCGCTGCGCACCCGGCTCAGTGGGCTGCTGCCACGGCCTTGGCCGACGAGCGTGTAGAACCTGAATTGGATGAGATCTTTCGTGGGTTGAGGGCGCGCCGTGACCGGGTTGTGCAGCACTTCCGGACACACCTGCCGGGAGTCGAGTTCGTGGACCCCCTGGGCGGTTTCTACTTCTTTTTCAGGGTCGACGGCTTCTTTGGATCCAATGTGGCAAGCTCGTCTGACTTTTGTCGCCACTTGCTCGATGAAAGCGGAGTCGCGCTGGTGCCTGGAGCCGCGTTCGGAGACGATCGTTGGGTCAGGCTTTCGTATTCGAGGCCGGACGCGATACTCGAGGATGCCTTGCCAAGGATCTCCTATTTCGCCACCGACTTAGTCAATCGATAGGTCGACCTCGCACGTCCTGTAAGCCGCACCTTGGGCAGTGGTTATTATTCTCTGTCCACATAGAAGCGAGCGTGCAGCCCGTGACCATATCCATACAGGTTTTGCCACTGGAGGGTGAGCTGCCTCAGGCGCAGTTTCAGTGGGATTTCAAGACGGAGATCCTCGTCAGTACCATCTCACACAGAGAATCAGATGAACTGGTATCCCGAACGCTCCAGCTCGGGGGCTCACACGGATCCTACGTTTCGCTGAATCTGGAAGATGGCTTTCTGGCCGGGATCGAGGTTGTAGTGTGGCCACAAGGTGACGTGGTCGATCAGCTGAACCTCCCGATAGCTGAGCGGAGTGGGCGGCTCAGAGTCGACTTGGGTGGGTACGGAAACCCCCCGGGTGTGATCGAGCTGGACACACCGCTGTCTTGCACGCGGACTAGCGACGAGTCGCGTGTGCACTTGGCGTTCGGACGTCACGATTCGATCGAGGTGGTGTCGCTAGCCGAGAATCTCTGGGCGGAGATCGATGACAAGGGCCTCCTGGCTGGCCTTTGGTTGGCTGACGTCCCACCGTTCCCTGAGGACAAGGAAACGGATTAGCTCGACCCGCCTGTTCCCAGGACACTTGGATACACCACGGGAAGCTGGACTTGGCGTTGCAGGGACTCTCCGGTGCCTGAATCAACTGCGCATCTCTTGAGCCAGGCCATCCTGGCAGCTGGTGGGACCGTTCCCAATGCGGTCGCAGCACACTCACGGATCCCCCAACCTGTCGAAGCTCCGTTTGCCACAGCCGATACAGTCGAGCACGATCCAGTTCGAGCGATAGGGCTAGGCACTGCTGGCACGCCACCAAGCGAGATCGCCTTTCTGGATGGTGTTCAATGGTACGGCGTCGCGGGGCGATTCGGGCTAGTTCCCGTAGTCCGCGGTCGCGTTGCCGCCGCCGTGTTAGCAAGGCAAGGACAAGAGCTGGTTGCGCAGTTCGTTGGTGGTGAGGAGTTCATCGTCGTACCGGTGGATCGCCTTCCCGGAGAGGGCATCACAGTACTGGAGCAGACGGGCCTCACCCTGCTGGACAGTCGAGCGGGGGACCGTCCTCATCCGATAGCGGATGTCTACTTCGCCGCGCGTGTAGTGGAATCCCGACGTGAGGCAGTGGAACTCGACGTTGGGGGGAAATACCTGGAGAAAGACCGTGGTGGATGGTTGGTGGTTGATGGGTCGCTTTCGGGATACGACTGGGTTGACAACAGGACACAGCTACTGGGAGTCGTGAAGAGCCACGAGACGCAATTCCTCCAGGGTCTGGATCTTGAGACTGCATTGACTCTTCCATCCCAGCACAGAACGAGCGTGTTTGCGCGGAGAGTTCGCGGTCGCCGAAGAGTGTACACGTGGTATCTTCGTCTGTGGCCGCCGGAGGGTCACGATCTTCTACACGGACTGGTGCGATTGGAGCGACCTGCCGCCGACGGTGTGGTCGAGGAGGCAACTGCTGTGAGCCGTTGGTTGCTGGCCGAGCGGGCGCCGATTGCGGCTCCAGACGAGCGATGGGACCGGTTGCTCTACCCGATTCGTCAGGTCGAAGAGTACTTGCGTGCACGGGCTGGAGGTTGGACATGAGCGACTCGTTTGGCAGTGCCGTGGTGGGCCGGGTCGTTGCGACTGAGAACTTGCCGGCAGGACCACATCAGTTCCATTTCTGGACGGCGACGGATACATCGCTTGGAATTGGTGCGATTGTGCGGATCGATGATCCGCACGGTAAGACGGTCTACGCTGTGGTGGTAGACGGGCGAGCGTATTCGGATCTCGTGACTCCACTGCATGACGTCGTTGCGGCCCAAGGGGATCCCGCTGCGGCGCAGGCACCTACACGCCGTCGCGAGGTGCGACTGTGGACTGCCGCTGTGTTGCGGCAGGTGCCGGACGAGCCGTTGCAGCCAGTCCCGCTCACAGACGTGAGGCTGGCAACGGTGGATGACGTAGAGAGAGCGCTCAGGATGGACTCATATGTGCGCGCAGAGCGGGGCACGGGCTTGCCCATCGGGCTCTATACGTCAGGCGGAACCAGCGCTCCTATCCAATTGGACGCGGACTTCCTGCTGGGTCCGGAATCGGCGCATCTAAACATCTCAGGGGTCTCGGGTCTCGCCACCAAGACCAGCGCAGTCGAGTTCTTTCTGACCAGCATCTTTCAGACGTTCCCGGCCCAGAAAGGAACCATCGCTGCCGTCTGCATCAACGTCAAAGGCCCGGATCTATGCTTCTTGGATCAGCCCGGGGAATTGACCGAGGCGGATGAGTCGATGTATGCATCGCTTGGGATCGATCCTAGACCGTTCGACTCGGTTCACTACTACGCTCCATTCAAGGCCGACTGCGTCAACCTCAACACCCTGCGGTCACACCCGGAGTTAATTGGCTCGGTTGAACCACTTGTGTGGGGATTGCACGAGGTGTTGGACTACCACGAGGTGCTTCTGAATCGAGACGACATCGACGCCAAATCGGACGCATTCATCGATTTCCTTGCCGACCGCGTCGTGGAGAAAGAGTTCCGTGACGATTGGGGTACCAACCACAGGGTCCTCACGTTTGCAGATTTGGAGCGCTTCTTCCGGTCGGTTTTTGAGGGCTTAGAGACCGCCGGTCGCAGCGACATGTGGCGCACTCATCACATGGCGACGATGCGCAAGGTCCGCAATCGCCTGATCAACATCTCGGTGCGATGCAAGGGTCTCGTGACGGACGATGGCGCAGTAAATGATCTGCCTTTCGGCGAGTTCCAGGATCGTGCCGTGTACGTGCTTGACTTAGCTGGTACGGACCAACTCGCTCAGGACCTGGTTTTCACTCGAGTGGTGTCCAAGTTGAGGGAGCATCTGGAGCGCGGCGACTTGGGTGTGGACCACGTCATCGTGTTCGTGGACGAATTGAACAAGTATGCCCCGAACGATGGGCCGGATACCTATGTGAGGAAGATGCTTCTGGATATTTCAGAGCGCGGCCGTTATCTGGGAATGGTGCTGTTTGGGGCTCAGCAGTTCCGATCGCAAGTACATCGCAGGGTTGTGGGCAATTCGGGGACTACCGTGTTCGGCCGCATGGACATGGATGAGCTGGCCACACCAGGATACCAAGTGCTTTCGGCGGCCACCAAAATCAAGCTTGCCACGCTTCCCAAAGGCGAGTTGATGGTGAGGCACCCCCATTTCACGCAGCCTGTGTTCTTGAAGTTCCCTCGCCCACCCGTACTCCCAGGACCGATCGGAATTCAGCGGTATCCGCCGTCCAACGACGTGGCGTTCGAAGACGCAGTGGTGATGCAGCTGTCGGCCTTGGATAGGAGCCTGGAGGCGGGTAGGATCAAGCAAGCTCTGGGAGGACGTCGAGAGCAAGATGTGAGGCGGGCGCTTCTTGCAGTGCGTCGCGTGCGTCCGCAGGATGTGCTGGGCTATTTCGAGGCCGCTCTCGGTCCAGCGGTCGCCCGGACACGGGTCGACGAAGTGATGTCGGGAGGACCCGCCCTCAAGTCCGTAGATGATCCGTATTCGTAGCATCCACCGGCTGTTCGCAGTGGGTGCGACGTCTGCGCTGGCGACGTGGGCGCTGCCGTACGTTGGCCAATCGACCTTGTCGTTACGGTTCGATCCCACCACAGCCACCCGCGTCAACACGATCTCGAGCAGTGACCTGACGCTACAGATTGTGGAATTCGCAGATAACGGGTCGGATACGAGCGTCGTCAGGGGCACTCGTTTGGAAAGCGCCACCCGCTTTGTCGACGCCGTCGACGGCTACCGCTACTCGGTCTACTTGCAGTACGACTCGGTGCGTACGCGAATACGCAGCGGGGAGTCACCCTGGCGGGAACTCCAGGCAACCGATCGGGACCTCGCCTCGGTGCGCGCTGTGTTGGACGACAAGCTGCGAGTGATGAACGCCGAGTTCGTTGATCTGCCACACCTCGACGCGCCGCGCTCGGAGTTGGCGCGTGGCTTGGCCGGAGTCCTCCTGCTCGCGCTACCGGATGGGGAGATCTCGGTCGGAGGCACCTTCGAGGTAGAACCGAACGTCTCTGCACGCGTGTTCATGGGCCTGGGAAACGACTACGGGGTGGGGCCGGGGGAAGACCTAATGTTCAGAGGATCTGCATCTCTGGATAGCCAGATGGTGAGAATGCGAGACACCCTGACGTATTTGACGATCGGGACTCAGATGCAGCGGCGGAGATTTGGTACTCCCAGCGATCAGGAAAGCAGTTATGCTGAAGGATGGGGATCACTTGCAGCGTCCCTGGTTTGGTCTTCGTCGTGGGATGCATACGTGCTCGGCGCTGTGAGAGTGGTAGCCGATATGGAAGTGCGTCGACGGAGCGACCGATCACTTCTTTCTCGGGTACGATTTGATGTGACAACTCGATTCCAGGTCCGCTTGTGATGCGATTGCTATGCTGCTTCCTGATTCTCCTCTCAGTGCTATTGAGCACGCTGTCTGCGCAGGGGTCGATCCTGCTCGAGCACGAGCCCGGCTTCGATGTAGAAGTCCGAGTGTTATTCCAGTCGGTGGCGCACGTGACTCAGGCAAACGGCGCGACAGTTGAGGTAGCGGACCTGGGCTCATTTCGGGGTATCTCACTCCAGGGTCGGGACGGCGAGCAAGTCTGGCACCTGGCCTACGACTCCCTACTCGTTCGCACCCGTGACTCGACCGGTAACTGGCGCGAGTTCACCGTACCAGATGTGGCTGCTGCGTGGGCTCAAATTCATATGGATCAACGTCTACACATAACCTCCGCCGAGCAGAATCGGCCCACTGTGGGTCTAACGGACCCGGTCGGGGTGCTGACTGGAGCCCCGGGGATGACGCTGCCGTCAGAACCACTGGCGCCCGGAGCCACCTGGCACCACGAGCTCATCGGCTCGCTCATGGGTGGTCTGTCGGGCGGCGTTAGGCTGCCCGATATCCCGACTCTGACAGTCGCCGCAGAGACGACGCTGGACAGCTTGTCGGTGCGCAACCGGGACACGTTGGCGTACCTCACATTGGCCGGCCAGATCCGTCCCACATCGATTGTGCGGGTGACCGGGGACGACCCGGGCCGATTCAACATCTCGGGTGGTCTCCTGAGCAGCCTGGTGTGGTCATCGGGCTGGGGTCTGTTCGTGTCAGGCGCGACTCGAGTGCGACTCGTGATGCGTCGGATTCGCGAGCAAGATCCGCAGAGCGAGCGAGGTGTGGTCACGGTGATCAAGACGACCCGATTCCAAGTGCAGCCATAGTATCGTGAAGCTGGCTCATCTCGCCGACTTGCATCTCGGGTTCAGGCGATACTACCGCCAAACCCAAGCTGGTATCAATCAGCGGGAGGCGGATGTAGCCCGTGCGTTCACGCGCGCAGTCGACGACGTAATCGATGTCTCCCCTGATGTGATGGTGATCGCGGGAGACATGTTTCACTCGGTCCGCCCCACGAATCCAGCCATACTTCACGCCTTCAACCAGATCAAGCGACTGCGGACCGAGTTGCCCGACACTCCCGTCGTGATCGTGGCTGGCAACCACGATACACCCCGATCCGTCGAGACTGGGATGATTCTCAGGTTGTTTGAGGTAATCGGAGGTGTGCACGTAGTGGCCGAAGAGGTGCGAGAAGTGATGTTCGGGGGGCTCGATCTCTCGATGGTGTGCGTACCCCACAGCGCGCTCTTGGCTAGGAGAGGAGTGCCCGAGCCGTCGCGTGGCGCGGCGCGGCGGGTGCTGGTGACACACGGTGAGGTTGCAGGAGTCCTATCGCAAGAAAGCTCCACGCTCGAATACGGCGGTGCCGTGGTTGAGAAGGCAGATCTGAGAACAGACGAGTGGTCCTATGTGGCGCTGGGCCACTATCACGTTGCCTGTGAAGTTGTCAGCAACGCTTGGTACTCTGGTTCGCTGGAATATGTGAGCACCAATCCGTGGGGCGAGATGATAGACGAGGAGCGGGAGGGGAGGCGAGGACAAAAGGGATGGCTGCTTGTGGACCTGGATGGGTCACCGACGGTTGAGTTCAGGCCCATTGAACTCGAGCGACGTCTGTTGGATCTCGAGGCTATCCAAGGCGCTGGCCTGGGCGCAGCCGATCTCGACAACCTTATCGAGAACAACATGCAGGCGGTGGCGGGTGGTTTCGCGGACCAAATCGTGCGTCAAGTCGTGTGGGACGTGCCTCGGCCAATCGCCCGGGATCTTGACCATGCCAAGATCCGAGAATACAAGGCCCAGGCACTGCACTACAATCTCGACGTGAGGCGTCCGCCTCCCAGCCGATCCGTGGGTGTGGGCGCACCAGGCCGGCAACAGACTCTTGCGGAGTTGTTGCAAGACTACCTGAAGCGACGAGAGCTACAGGCGGAGGTCGACCGCAGCGAGTTGGTCTCGCTCGGGCGTCACTACATGGATCAAGTGCAGCAGGACCAGTTGGAGGACTAGTGCAACTGCAGCGACTCCGACTGATGAATTTTCGGCAGCACGCCGATTCGGAGATCGTGTTCGGTCCGGGAATCACCGCAATCATAGGACCCAATGGGTCTGGTAAAACGACACTCCTGGAGGCCATTGCTTGGGCCTTCTATGGCAATCCCGCTGCGAGGGGCACACGGGATTCCATCAAGCGGCATCAGGCCCCAGCGCGATCACAGGTGAGTGTCGAGGTCGATTTCTCTCTGGGATCGCACGAGTTCCGCGTGATCCGCGCGCTCAACAAGGCCGAGCTGTACCAGGATGGCCAGGGTGTTCCCATCGCCAACAGCAACCAAGAGGTTTCCAACAGGGTCACGCGTCTGTTGGGAATGACGCGCGACGAGTTCTTCAACACCTACTTCACGGGCCAAAAAGAACTGGCGGTGATGGGTTCGCTTGGCGCTACGGAGCGCGCGCGTTTTCTGTCGCGTGTTCTTGGCTACGACAAACTCAAGTTGGCACAGGATAAGCTGCGTGAAAACAGATCTCGCAAGCGAGCCGAGTTTGCCGGGCTCGAGCACGGATTAGGTAATAAGGAAGTCCTCCTGGAAGAGCTGAAACAGGACCGGATTCGAGTGTCGACAGCTGCGACGGTGTTGGACTCAGCAGTTCAGGAGCGAGACCGTGCAGCACGGGCGCTGGAGCTCGAGGGGCCCGCCTGGACCAAGATGGTCACACTGCGCGAATCGGTGATGTCGTTGGATAGTGAGCTTCGGGTAGCTGAGCGTGACGTTGGCGAGGCGAGAAGGGATTTTGAGCGTTTGGACAAAGACCTCGCCGAGGCGCTCGACGCACAAGCGCGGCTGGGGTCGATAGCGGTCGAATTGGCGCTCGTCGAGCCGTTGTCGCAGGAATTGGAGCGCCTGGAACAGGAGGCCCGGGCCGCGGGCCGGCGGCGCGATCTGACGGGCCAGAGTAAACAGGTCGCGGAGCAGATCGCCAGAGTGAGCGGGCACCTCAAGGAAATGGGTGACACGACCCGACTGGTGGCCGTTGCCAGGGCGGCGCTGGAAGGTGCGCGCGAAGAAGTGCGGAAGGCAGATGAGAATGAGGACAAGTGCCGGACGGCTTGGATCCGGGACAAACAAGACGCAGAGACAAAGCGCCAATCGCTGCGGGATCAGTACAGGGAGCTGCAGAAACACAAAGCCGGCATCGTTGATGCCGGTCCGGATGGTGCATGCCCCACTTGTGCGCGGCCACTCGGTGCAGAGTTCGACACCACCTTGGCGAGCATTGATAGTCAACTGGAGGAGATTGAGATAGACGGTAAGTACTTCAAGCAGCGAGTCAGCCAGCTCGAGCCCGAGCCGCAAGAGGTGTTGAGCGCGCGACAACAAGCCGACATGGCCTCTCGGGCTGTGGAGAAGGCCGTTGAGGAGCTGGCGCGATGCGAAGATCGACTCGTAGAGCAGAACAACACCGAGGAAGAGCTACGACACTTGACGGCTCGTCAGGTCGAGCTGGAGCACGAAATCGCTGAACTGCCTGACGCGTACGACGCGGAGCGGCATGACGAAGTCCGCACGCAGCTGAGGGTGTTGGATCCAGTGAGGAAGAGAGGAGTCGAACTCTCCGTCCTGGCGGAACGGGCGGAGTCACTGGTGCGTGATGCTGAAGAGTCTGAGACAAGGCTTTCAGGTGTGGAGGCACGCCACGGAAGATTACGTGAGGCTCTGGAGGAACTCGGCTTCAGTGAAGAGCGCTTTGTGGACGCGCGCACCCGATATGAAGCGGCTGAAGCTTTACACCGCAATACTGAACTCGAGTTGGCTGCTCGGAAAGGCGACTTGAAAGCTGCGCAACAACAGCTGGAGCAAGTCGAGCGACGGGTTGCTGAGTGGGAGGAGCGGGCCGGGAGAATCGAGATCGTCAAGCGGGACCTGCGGCTGCACGACGAACTGGACCGCAGTCTCCATGACCTGCGTCTGGAGCTCAATGCAGCCATGAGGCCCGAGATAGCGGAGCGGGCTTCGGTTTTCCTATCGGACCTGACTGATTCGCGGTATACGGAACTGGACCTGGACGAGCACTATAGGACCTTGATCATCGGGGACGGGATTCCAAAGTCTGTCATTTCGGGAGGAGAAGAAGACGTAGTGAATCTCGTGCTGCGGCTGGCGATCAGTCAGATGGTTGCAGAGCGAGCTGGACAACCACTTTCCTTGCTGGTATTGGATGAGATATTCGGAAGTCTGGACGAGAGCAGGCGCCAGAACGTGGTGGAGCTCCTGCGTCGGCTCAGCGGACGTTTTCCACAGGTGATAATTATCACTCATATCGAGTCGGTAAGAGACGGCGTTGATCGGGTGATGCGCGTCGAGTTCGATGTTCAGCGTGCAGCGGCCTCGGTAACAGAGGATGGAGATCCCCTGATCCAGTGACGACCAAGCGATCCGTACCCACGCCACTCCGGTTGAGCGTAGCCACGGAAGGCGACATACCGGCGCTCAATCACCTGTTTTCTGAGGCGTTTACGGATAGGTACCGTAAGGACGGCTTGATCGGCGTGCGTGTTCCTCAACTCAACCCTGCCATCTGGCGCTATGCTCTGAAGGATGCCGATCAGGGAGCCATGATCTGGTCCGACGCCGCCGGTAAAACAACCGCCTTCAACATCGTTCACCGGTCGGGCAAGGAGGGTTGGATGGGACCGCTTGCAGTGGCGTTGGCGAGTCAGGAGTCTGGCGTCGGCAAGTTGATCGTTCAAACCGCAGTTGATTGGCTCAAGGATCAGGATGTGGCCACGATTGGGCTGGAGACAATGCCGCGCACGGTAGACAACATTGGTTTCTACAGTGGGCTTGGCTTCTTGCCGCAACATCTCACAGTGACGTTGACCGGTCCATCTCGCCCAGCCAGTCTCCCCACGGGATTCACATTGCTGGGAGGCGTATCAACGAGTGATCGCGACGAAATTCTGCTGCGTTGCCAACAGCGATTGTCTCAGTCTGCGTCTGGATGTGACTACACACGTGAGTTTCAAGTCACGTTGGAATTGGGCGTTGGCGACGCACTCATTATGGAGGAGTCTGGTGACATCCGAGCATTTGTATTGTGGCATTCCGCACCGCTTGCGAATGATCGAAATGTGGATGATCTACGCGTGCTCAAGCTGTTTGCAGATTCGGACGCGGCGTTCACGGCGACGCTGAGAGCGACAGAAATCTGTGCAGCCTCTCTCAACCTTCCCAATGTCTCCGTGCGGTGTCAGACGGCGTACCGATCAGCTTATCGGGGCATGATCGACTTGGGGTACAGGGTACGATGGACGGATCTGCGGATGACGCTTGACGGTTTTACGGAAGCTGAAATGCCAGGTGGCGAGGTGCTGTTTTCGAACTGGGAGATCTAATTAGCTCTTCCGGCCCTCGATTATTGCCTTAGCAAACAGCACTACTCCTAGCGCCAGCGGCACGTGCACCCATCCGCTGGGAACTGCAACGAGGAATGCCAAGGCAACCCACAGCAGGATGCAAAGGATCGCTCCAATCAGAGACGTATTCATTTCTCTTTCGCTCCTGATCTTGTCTCGCTTGACCCGGTTTCGCAGCGCGCCTATATTCGGAATATAGCGGGGCGGAGAGCACGTAATTGAGCCAACAAGCTCGACAGCGTGTTCGCTTGCTGCTGCCGATGTCATGCCCAGACTAGGGAAGGCAGATGTCGTGGCTAGGGCACGGGCAGTACTGACTCGGGCTTCAATAAAACTCTTCGTTCCGCATCTGAAATCTGCAGGCGTGCCCTGGGGCGCGCCTTTTCAGTTGGCCAACCGCGACCTGGAACAGGAAAGAAGACTCAGTCTAGCACGCAGCATGCTTGGAAACTGCGGCAACATTTGAAAGCGGAGTATATCGAGTGTCACAGTCAAAACCCACGAGCGCAATCCGTAGTTTCGTGAGGGAGTTGTTGCTCGAGGTAGGCGAAGATCCCGAGCGCCCCGGACTCGTCAAGACGCCAGCCCGTGTTGAGGCGTCCATGGAGTACCTCACTCGTGGCTACCACACATGCGTAGCCGACGTAGTGAACGAAGCGGTCTTCGAGGAGCAGCACGACAGCATGGTGCTTGTGAGGGATGTCGAGATCTATTCACTTTGCGAACATCATTTACTCCCTTTCTTTGGCAAGGCCCATGTAGCGTACATACCAGATGGGAAGATCATTGGCTTGTCGAAGATACCACGAGTAGTCGACGTGTTTGCTCGACGCCTCCAAGTGCAGGAGCGGCTCACCGATGACGTGGCGGACGCATTGATGCAGGTGCTGGAGCCGCACGGCGTCGGAGTTGTGATAGAGGCATACCACCTCTGCATGATGATGCGCGGGGTGGAGAAACAACATTCGAAGACGGTAACTAGTGCGTTGCGAGGCGGATTCCTGGACGGGAAGACCCGCGACGAGTTCCTGAGGCTCGCGCATGGTGGGATATTGGATTGAATGAGTGATCTATCGAACAGGATAGCATTGGTCACCGGTGCGAGCAGAGGCATCGGTCTGGCGATCGCAACCGCGTTACAGGATGCCGGCGCCCACGTGGTCAGATTAGCGCGTAGCCTGGAGCCGAATCGAATCGATCGCCGTACAGACATTCCGTGCGATCTGCTGGTGCCCAGCGACGTGGACAAAGCCGTCACGCAGCTGCTGACAGAGCCCGGTGTGCCCGATATCGTTGTCAACTGCGCGGGCGTGTTCCTTTTGAAGCCTGTTGCTGAGACGACCGTTGAGGAGTTCCAACAGCAGCTCGCGGTGAACTTGACGGGACCGTTCCTGATACTGCGAGTGCTATTGCCGCATCTGATCCGCAAAGACAGCGCGCACATCGTGAACATCGGTAGCATTGCTGATAACGTGGCGTATGCCGGTAACGCGGCATACGCGGCAAGCAAGTTCGGCCTGCGGGGACTGCACGAGGTAATACGGCGTGAGTTGTCAGGCACCGATGTGCGGCTGACACTGATTTCGCCCGGCCCCACCGATACAGAGCTCTGGGATTCGCTCGAGACGGCTGGGCGCGACGACGTCGTGGATCGGTCTGACATGATGATCGCTGAAGACGTCGCTCATGCAGTGTTATTCGCAGTCACCCGGCCAGCAAGAGTGAACGTAGACCTGATTCGGCTTGGGCCCGCGGGCTAGAGAGTCTTCATGTTCCTGGAACTTGCCGAGCTGCTCGCTTGCCCGGCCGAACACGAACCCACCTACTGTGTTGTCACTTCAGACGAGATGCACGAACGCCGTGTTGTCCGCGGTGCTGTTGGGTGCCCTGTGTGCGAAGCCGAATATCCGGTGGTGGACGGAGTCGTCCAGTTTGGCACTGATCCTCTATTGGGCAGCAGCAGCCGAGCGGACGATCTAACGGTCGAGGAGATGCCGCAGCCGTCCGACGTGCATTCGCTGCTAGGTCTAGATGGTCCGGGGGGCTACGTGATACTGCTTGGTTCGGTGGCCCGGATGGCGGCAGAGCTGTCCCACGCGATGCAGGGAATTCACTTTGTGGGAGTGAATGCTCCGCCCGAGGTGGCTGAGTCCGACATTCTGTCGCTGCTAAGCTCCGAAAGGAAGATTCCACTCAGGTCCGGCAGCGTTCGAGGTGCAGTGGTGGGGAGGGAGTACTCTCGTGAGCCGTGGTTGACTGAAGGCGCTCGCGTGTTGTTGAAGGGACGCCGGCTGGTGGTGGTAGACGAGGATGTGGAACCGCCGGGAGTCGAGCAGATGGCGTCAGGCCATGGCTTGTGGGTCGGTCAGAAAACAGGAAGTTAGCGGAGGGGCAGTGACCTCCTGCCCCTCCTGCCGTTCTCTATCTACTCAGCTACTCTTGGTACAGCGCTTCTATCTGGTCTTGAAGCCGCTCCTCCACAACCCGTCGCTTCACCTTCATTGACGGCGTTAACGAGCCATCCTCGATCGTGAAATCGTCCTTGATGAGAATGAGTTTCTTCGGCATCTCGTAACTCGCGAGTTCACGGAGTCCGCCCATCACCTCTCGCTCTATCATCGATACCACATCAGCATTGTTCAGGAGTTCGTCGCGGTCGACCGACATGCCACGCTCGTTGGCCCACGCGTCGACTGCATCTAGATCCGGAACCACGATGACCGCGGGAAATCGCCGCTTGTCACCGATCATCAGCGCGTTCAAGACAAATTTGTTCATCTTGATCATGTTCTCGATCGGACCGGGTGCTATGTTCTTGCCTCCTGCCGTGACGATTATGTCCTTCTTGCGGTCGGTGATCTTGAGATATCCGTGGCTGTCCAGCTCCCCGATGTCACCGGTGTGGAACCAGCCGTCACCGCCTATGGCGGCGCGCGTCTCATCCGGCAAGTTGTAATAGCCCTGCATGATGTTCGGACCTCTAGCCAGAATCTCTCCGTCAGACGCGATCTTCACCTCGACTCCGGGTATTGGTGGTCCGACCGTACCGATGCGGGGTGCCTCGAGCGGATTAGCTGCAATCACGGGTGATGTCTCGGTAAGACCGTACCCCTCCACGATGGTCAACCCGGCCGAGTAGAAGAACTTGGCAATCTCCGGAGCGAGCGGAGCCGCGCCGGACACGAAGAACCGGATACGACCCCCGGTTTTTGCCTGCAACTTGGAAAAGACCAGGCGGTGAGCGACGTTCTTTTTGAAGGCCAGACCACGAGGTATCGGCTTGCCAGCCAGTTTCAGGTCGGACCAGTTGTCCGCTGTCTTCCGCGCCCAGAAGAAGATCCGCCGTTTCAAGGCTCCTCCCGCCAGGGCGCTCTCGAGAACGCGTGCATAGATCTTCTCGTATATTCTGGGCACCAAAATCGTGATTGTGGGATTCACCTCACCCATGTTGACAACTAGCTCTTCGATCGCTTCCACGTAGTTGATCGTGGTGCCGGCATGCAACATGGTGTAGTGGCCGGCCATTCGTTCGAAGCTGTGCGACAGCGGCAGCACAGAAAGACACCTGTCCTCCGGTCCTATGTCGAGCCGTTTCAGGGCTCCCTCGACATTGGAGGCGATGTTGTAGTGCGTCAGCATTACGCCTTTCGGCTCGGCCGTGGTCCCTGAAGTGTAGATGAAGGTTGCGACGTCATCTCTGCCTACAGACATCGCATCCTCTTCGTAGTTGGGATATCGAGGCTCAGCCGTTCGGCCCCGTTGATAGAGCTCCTCGAGACTCAGCAGATCAGGTCCATCCAGCCCGGAGGGAAATGAGATCACGTACTTCAACTCCGGGAGCTCGTGCTTGTGTGCTGCGATCTTCTCGAATTGATCTTTGTCTTCCACAAAGGCGGCGCGGGCCCCGGAGTCCTTCAAGATGTACGCGACCTGATTGGCCGGTAGCGTCGGGTATACGGCGACATCGATACACCGGGCCGTGAGGCATGCGTAGTCCGCGATAGCCCACTCGGGGCAATTCTGTGATAGGATAGCGACTCGATCGCCGGGCTTGGTCCCGAGCTCCATCAGTCCCAGAGCCGCGTGCTTGACCCGCCGCGCCAGCTCCTGGTGAGTGATGTCGTGCCACGTGCCCTCCTTCTTGTATCTCATCGCCGCTTGCTTGCTGCTGAAGCGATCCACGGCTTCGAAGAAGAGCCTGGTGAGGGTGTCCGGTGAACTCATGGGTTTACCTCCCCCCATCGCACTGCCGGTTTTTTAGTTGCGTTCGAATATGACCACGAAGCGCACGGGAGATCCGGGTACGGTTCCTCCTGCTGCTGTCGAAGCCCGGGCGTGCACCACAGCGCTGTCGGGCAAAACGGCCCCGGCTATTCGCCTTACGTACGCGCTCGCCCGACTCGAGCCATCCGTCTTCACGGACACTGTGTGCGGATCCGATTGTGGCACTGTGTCAGTCGCCGCGCGCGTAAGGAAAAAGCCTGCCGTCTCGGCGGTGCCGGGATCCGGAAATACCACGAGAAACTGCACTTCTTTCTCCGGAAGCGGAACCACTGAGTCCGAGGGCGTCGTGAGATCGGACAGTCCGACGGTGAGGGGCGGCGAGACGACGTCGACCGCTGTCATGGTTACAGCCTGTTCTCCAGTTGCGGAGACGGTGTCCGGTGCCGGGGTGACTGTGATCGTGATGGGTGTCTTGGGCGTCACGGCTTCGACGCGTGGCCGCACCGAACCAGTACCCGGAGAATACGCGACGACAAGGCCGGTAGACGGCTCCAGCGTGAAACCGACTTGGCCTGAGTCCACGTCCAACAGATCCCATACGATCTCGGCGTCCGGTACCGTGTCTCCGCCAGCTGAGATGGCCCAAGCAATCAACTGGATGGAGCCGTTCTCTTCCACTGACCGCTGCAGACCTCCCTCTACCTCGAGTCCAACGATACGGTCGAGATCATCGGTGATGATCACACAGCTCGACGTGAAGATGGCGACAGCCAATATGCGCTTCAGCTATCTTCTCCGGCGTTCAGTTCCGTGAGGGCCTGTTCTGCGTGCTGGATCCACTGAGCCGCGTCGGGGCCTCTGGGGGGTCGCGCTAGGAACCTCTCTAGGTGCTTCTGGGCGTGCTCGGTCTCACCCCGTTTCAGCAGCAGAAAAGCCAATCCGTAGTGAGAGCCAGCGAGCGAGGGGTCCACCTCTAGCGCCCGACGATAGTAGCGAATGGCTTCATCGTGGCGGTGCGTCTTGGTGAAGGCTATGGCCATGTTCTGCAGGACCCGAGTATCGGTCGGGTTGTCCCGCAGAGCCAAGCGGTAGGATGTCAGAGCAGCGTCGTAGTCACCCTGGCGCTCGAGCGCCAACGCCTCGTTGAGGTAGTCGAGCCGCTGTGGCCGGAGCCCCTTGCCACTAGGCCGCTTGAAGAGGCGCTTCCAGAATGACATGTCAAGCCCAAGATATTCAAGGGTGTACCGCGTGGCAACGCGCGGCAGTGCCGAGCATCTGACGCTCATGGCAGTCCGAGGCTAAGTTCCAGATCGTTCTTGAGAGAAGCGCCAAATGCCTGCCCAGCATCGAGATACACTAGAAGTCGATTGGACGTTCTTCGGCGAGCTGTGCCGAGCACTCGCATTGCGGATCAGTGGCAACTACGATCCCGAACTGGTGGTTGGAATTACGAAGGCGGGGGTGATCCCGGGAGCCGTGGTCGCAGCCATACTGCAGCGCGACTTTGCGTCGATGGGCGTCACTCGGCTGGGGGCCTCAACCCGACCCACGCTCGTGACTGAGCCTCCATCCAGTGTGTCTGGCAGGAGGGTACTCATCGTCGACGAGACCTGCGACAGCGGCGATACCCTGAAGCTGGCCAGTTCATCGGTTCTGAAGCTCGGACCGGCAGAAGTACGGACCGCGGTCTCGTTCAAGACAGGCCCATACGAACCCGACTACTTCGCGCTGGGCACCGAGAGCTTCATCATCCTACCGTGGGACAGAGAGGTCATCGTGGATGGGGAGTTCGTGCTGCATCCGGACTACGCCGCCCGGCTGGCGGAGGGGAGCGATCCGACCGACTAGCCAGACAGGGCCACCTCGTAGTCCTGTCCTGAGGCCAAGGCGTCGTACACCGCCTCCATCGTTTCCGGCGTGCCGACCAGAAACTTACACCCCGCGTCTTGCCGCGACCGGCATTCCACTTCCATCACGGCGACGGGCGTTTCGGAAAGCCGCCCAAGGAAGTCGGCGAAAAGCCCAGATGCGATGTAGCAAGAAGGTATCTCGCAGTTCTCGTTGGGATTGGCCTCGGCCCAATTGGGTGATGTGATGGCCAACCCGGTCTTTCCTGCCCGTTGGACCGTGATGCTGCCCCACCCCAATTCGTGGAAGAACGCAGAGAGAACATCGCTCAAAGCACGCGCATCGAGGTCCGCTGGATCAGTCACCCCCGCGTACTCAGGCAGCCAGGCGCAGAACGTATGGTAAATCTGCTCGCCTGCAGCATACCCAGCTTCCTGCAGGCAAACCGCTGCGCGATCGCCGAGGTCGCGCGTCAGAGAGCGGCGTAGGGCATGTAGGGCACCAGTCCCTACGCTGAGAATCTCGTTGGTTGGTCTCAAAGGGGTCATTTAAACGGCGCTTCCGGTTGTGGGCAACTTAGGTCTTTCGATCTGCATGGCGCAAGCCTCACAGACTCCTCGCTTCCTCCTGAACTACTGTCATGGCAACCTCGACAAGCCGGTCCAGCTCCTCTCCGGAAGTTCGCGACAGCAATCCCTCACCCCATGCACCCTCGTGTTGAGTATAGGCCTCCAGGAAGCGACGCAGGAAACCGACCAGGGCGATCCGCTCGAAGTCGGTCCGGCGTGTCTCTTCCGAAGTGGTCGACTGTCGCTTGACCAGCTGCTCATAACGGTAGGCGTTGCGCAGCATCTTGGCAGCGAGACCCGCGATGACCTTCGTGAATCTCACGTCCTTGTCCGAGAAGGCCGTGCCGTCGCGGAACGTGCGCAGGAAGATGGCGCCGATCGCGCTGCCACGCCAGACAATCGGAACCACGGTAATTGACTGAACACTGCGATCCTCCAGCACGCCCTTGATGTGTTTGAGGGCGGGATCGTTCTGAGCGTCAGGGACGTATACGGTCTCTCCAGTTTCCAGCGCGCGCCTGAGTTCCGGGTACCGGTCGAGATCGACGACATAGTTCCGAATGCTGGGGTCCTCGTACGAGGCCACCAATCGTGCCTTCGTGGTCCCTTGCTCGATCAGGAAAATTGAGCATCGATCGAGACCGAAGGTGTCGCCCAAGCGTCGAGCAATCATCTGTAGGATGTCGACAAAGTGCAGAGTGCCCGATATGTCCTGGAGGATCTCTACCGTGGCCAACAACAACTTCTGCTCGTGCTCGAGTTCCTCGATCCTCGTTTCCATCTGCTCGGCTTCGAGGCTAACCTGGTCGATATGCGGATCGGTCATGATTCATCTCGTGTACTAGCAGTGACAGGATGCTGAAGTTTGCCGCTCTCGACTGAGATCCGTCAAGGCACTACTATCAACGTAACACGTGTCAAGGAGGCAGCCCCGGTGCGTATGCTCTGTATGATGGCCCTGTTAGCCACCCCTCTTGTGGCGCAGACTTTGCCGCCACCCTCGGCTCCGGTGAGTGATCTGCCCGGAGCAGGGCGCCCGGTTGCTCGGGAGGCTCTCAGCCTTCGACGAGGGGCGCTATTGGATCGCATCGGAGTCGGGGTCATAGCGATTCCGGCCGCTGGCCGTCACACGCCCCGTGCCGCTGTTTCACAGGACAATGACTTCCGTCAGGACGACTACTTCTTCTACTTGACGGGAGTCGAGACACCGGAAGCCTGGCTGTTGCTCGTGGGACTCCCTGATGGCGAGCATGAAGTGGTGCTGTATTTGCCCGCGAGGGACCCCTCGCGCGAGCAGTGGATGGGCATCGGTCTGGGACCTGGGGATGTCGCTGCGGCTCTCACGGGGATAGCTGACGTGAGGTTGTTGGATCCGACAATCCTGGAGTCTGATGTGCAAGCTGCCTTGGAGCGCAGTGGTGGACTTCTCTACTCGGTTTTACCGCGGCGCACACCGAACCATCCGCTCGTTGAGGGTTGGTTGCTGGGCCCCAATGAGGTCCACAGCATCTTGCCCTCGCTCGACAGCCTGCGCGCAGTCAAGGACGCCGCGGAGATCCGTGCCTTGCGGCGAGCGGCGCAGATAACCGCCGAAGCGCACAGAGCTGCCATGAGGGTGGTGAGTCCCGGCATGTATGAGTACCAACTCGAAGCGACGATCGAGTACACATTTCGGTTCATGGGCGCTGATCGGGTGGGGTTCCCGTCGATCGTGGGTAGTGGACCGAACAGCACGATCCTGCACTACGACGCGAATCGGCGTCGGATGCAGGACGGTGATCTAGTGGTGATGGATATCGGGGCCGAGTATGGGCAGTACACCGCTGACGTGACGCGCACGATCCCGGTGAGCGGCGAGTTCACGGCACGTCAGAAGGCGCTGTACGACCTGGTCCTGAGTACGCAGTTGACTGTGATCGATTCTGTGAGGCCGGGAATGACCCTTCGTCAGTTACAGCGACTGGCGCGTGAACACATGCAGGCAAACAGTGGAGATCTCTGTGGTCCGCAAGGGTGTGCGCAGTATTTCATTCACGGGCTCAGCCACTGGCTCGGCATGCGAGTACACGATGTGGGCGATTACGGCATGCCTTTGGAGCCTGGTATGGTCTTTACGGTCGAACCGGGATTGTACATTCCAGACGAAGACCTGGGAATCCGCATCGAGGATGATGTGCTCGTGACGTCAGACGGATGCGAGGTTCTGTCGGCAGCCGCTCCCAAGACCACTGCCGATATCGAAGAGTTGATGAAGACGGGCACAGAATCCGGCCCCTCAAGGAGGTAGACTGATGAGAGACAAGGAACTGGAACTCGGCGAGGACGAACTCGACGAGGATGACCTTGTCGACGAGCTAGACCTCGAGGAGGAAGACCTCGAGGGGTTCAGCGGGTTTGCGGTCGCGCGTGGATTCGCCGCAGGCCTGATTGTCGGTGCGCTGGTTGGTGCGGGCATCGCCATCCTCGTCGCTCCCGATCGTGGTGAGCTGCTGCGGAAGCGGCTTGGCACGGGACTGCGCGACATGCGGGAGGAGGCGCGAGACCAGATCGAGGACTGGGGAGGCGACGCGCGGCGCGAACTCTCCAAGCAGCGCCGCAAGCTGCGTCGCCGATTGCGCAAGAGTCGCAGACGCTGACACCAGCGCTGCTGCAGCCGTGCCTAGCTTTTTCCGCTGATCTTCTCCAGAAGCTCCGCCGCGGTCTCCTTATGCTTGACGTCTTCCACGTCAGCGATGGGCAGATCCAAGAGGGACATGAGCTGTGATCGAGCACGGTCGTAGTGACCGACATCCACGAGGATCTCGGCCAGCTCCAATCGGTGGAATATGTGTTCGGGCTCGAAGCCTATCGACATTGCTAGGTGAACCAGCGAGGAGTCCCAACTGGCGATGCTCATGAACCCCCCGCCCAAGAACGTCTTCGCGAAGAACCGGGCAATACCGGACAACCGCTTGATTTCGGCGTGCCATGCTCCCATGACGTGGTGCGCGCCGGCGTGGTTGGGATTGAGTTCCAGGGCCCTCGATGACTCAGCGTAGATCTCTTTACCATATCTGACACGCTCTTTACCGCCTTTGGAGCGGGAGACCTGACCTAACGCGTATGCCAGGACGAAATGCCCTTCGGCGTCCATTGAATCGGCGGCCACCGCCCGTTCGGCGTACTCACGAGCTACGGCGTATAGACTGTCAGCCCGGTCCTCGTCGGTCAGTTGACGCGCTACGTCGATATGAGCCAGGGCGAACTTCCACAAGGCTTCGTAGCTTCCAGGTTGGACCGCTACGGCCGCACCGTACTGTTCCAGGGCCCGCTGCGGTTCTAGAACCTCGGTCAGGCTGTCTCCCAAAGCCATGTGGTCCGGAAAGGTCTGGGAATGAGCTGGCGATCCGACCACGGCGACTGCGGCGATGACCGTACACGCCGATATGATGCGCATGTGCCCACTCCAGCTAGAGTTCAATTGAGCGAAGGATGCAAATGTTGGTCATTCCTCTGATCGAGCGCAAGCGAGACGGCGGTAATCTCGCGGCGTCCGAATGGTCCAACCTCATTGCGGAATACGCATCAGGTCGAATACCGGATTACCAGATGTCTGCGTTGCTGATGGCGAGTTTCCTCAACGGATTGGACAACGATGAGCTGAGGGCGATCACCGACGCCATGATAGAGTCCGGTGCCAAGCTCAGATTCGGCTCCCAGATCGCACCCCGCGTAGACAAGCACTCCACCGGCGGCGTTGGCGACAAAGTGTCGATCGTGCTGGCACCCCTCGTTGCCGCGTGCGGCGTGGCGGTGCCGATGATCTCGGGTCGTGGATTGGGTCATACCGGAGGAACACTCGACAAGTTGGAGTCGATCCCAGGGTTTCGCACTGACCTTCCTATTGACCAAGCCATGCGTCAGGTGGAGAGCATTGGCTGCGCTATGATCGGCCAAACCGAAGAAATCGCTCCGGCCGATCGAAGGCTGTACGCGTTGAGGGATGCAACGGCCACGATAGAGGCCATTCCCCTAATGGCCGCGAGCATAATGTCGAAGAAACTGGCGGAAGATCTGAACGGCTTGGTGCTAGACATCAAGCGGGGCGCGGGCGCCTTTCTGCCTGACTTGAACGACGGCCTCGAGTTGGCACGAACCATGGTTCAGTTGGGTGAGGATCGGGGATGCACGACCGTCGCGCTCGTGACGGCTATGGATCGGCCACTGGGGTGGGCTTGCGGCAACGCGCTCGAGCTGTTCGAGGCCGTCGCGGCCATGAACGGGAACGGACCGACGGACCTAATGGAGGTCGTCTACGCACTCGCGGTCGAGATGCTGATACTGGCTGATGTCGAGCGCGATCGGCTTGCCGCACGAAGGAAGCTGGAAAGCACCTTGGTGTCAGGACGGTGCGCGGAGAAGTTCGCGGAGATCGTCGAGGCCCAAGGCGGGGATCCCAAGAACCTGGAGCAAGCGACTCCACCCAACAAGGCGCCCGAGATTGGGCGCTATCAGGCTCCCGAATCCGGTTATGTCCAACAGGTGAACCCGCGTGCGATCGGTCGCGCGATCATCGAGTTGGGTGGCGGACGTCATACGAAGGAAGACACGATCGATGCGACCGTCGGATTCGTTGTCTCTGTCAAGCCGGGTGATCCCGTGCAGCGAGGGGAAACCATTGCTGAGATTCACGCAGCGGATAAGTCAGGTTTGGCGAGTGCCCTGAATGCTCTGGGTCGTGCAATCGTGATTGGACCGAACGAGGAACGCGGGCTTCCATTGGTATCCCATCGGGTGACGGGGCATGGAGTGGAGCAGCTTGGGTGAACTCCCTATTGCGTTCTTCCCCGGTTGTGTTTCGGAGCGCCCGGACCCCAGTCGGGTAGCTCGTCGTCGGCATCTTCCGGTCTTGCTGATGCGCTGAGACCCTCGAGCTCCTCTTCGGCCTCCCCTAAGACCTCACGGTCGATTTGGTCGTCTCGTACACCGCTCCGAAGCGAAGCGCTGCGGGATTTTCTGGGGACCACGAGTAGAAGTGACAGTGCCAGTATCAGCACCAGTAGGATTACCAGCAGCGACACGCTAGTCCTTGATGGGGTGTTCGGTCCACAGGGATTGCAGTCTTTGTTTGATCTCGTCGCGCGCGGAGCGGAAAGCATCCAACTGGTATCGAATCATCTCCCCTTCAGAGGCAGGGTCGGGCAAGGGCCAGTGCAAGCGTTTTGCCGGGCCGTGAACGACCGGACAGACTTCCTCCTCACACAACGTCACGATCACATCTGCCTCGTCGATCGGGACTTCGTCCAATCCCTTCGAGCGATGATCGCCAATATCGATGTCGATCTCTCGCAAAACCTCGATAGCCAATGGATGCACCAGCCCCGGTTGGGATCCGGCACTGAAGATGCGCCATCCCTGTGGGGCAGTCGCCCGTGACAGTCCTTCCGCAATCTGGCTCCGCGCGGAGTTAGCGACACACAGGAAGATGAGAGTAGAGCGTGGCTCGGTTTCGGATGTCATCGCTGGATTCACATGTCAAGGTCTTCCAGTGGATCCTCCGAACGGGTCAACACCAGGATCGCCGCCTGAGGTACCACCAGGTACTTCTTATCCTCGAAGGTTATTTCCACCGAGGCCTTGCGAAAGAACAGCGCGTAATCACCAATCTCTGCCTGCATCGGAACGAACTTCTGACCACCGTTGCCAGTGATTTTCCAGGGCTCGTCATCAAGTTGAGTGGGCTCGGGCAGAGGCGTGCCGGGACCGGTTGCTACGATTCGGCCGCTCTGGACCTGCTGACGGTCGACCGCGGTGGGCGGTAGGTAGAGCCCGACACTGGTCCGTTCCTCGCCATCTTCGGGTGCTACCAAAACGCGGTCCCCTACGACAATCAACTTCTTACGAGGCTTCGGCATTGATCAAATCTGTACGCAGGTGCGCCTATTCGATAGTGACAGCCTCTACCGTCCCGATTCCGAGGTGCAGCGAAGACAACAGGGCTAATCCCTATCACTTACGGGCCTTGCTCCGCCTTTTGCGTGTTTCTCAAACCAGCCTTGCAGATAAAGTTGTGAGCGCATGAAGTTGGATGGTTTGCTGCTCGTGCCGTGCCATTCGTCCTTGAACCGGATCATGGCGGTCGGAATCTCGCGTATCTTCAGCGCCTGATAGAACTCCTCGGTTTGTGATATCGGTGTTCGCAGATCGTCTTCGCCGGTCATCAACATGGTAGGAGTGGTGACGTTGCCCACGTACATCAAAGGAGAACGACGCAGGTGTTCCGACGGGTCCACCCAAGGAAGGTTATCGAAGTTACGGTACCAGCTCGCACCGTCAGTGGTGCCGACAAAGGACAACCAATCCGTCACCGGGTAGTTGGCCGAGGCTGCAGTGAATCGGTCGGTATGACCTACGATCCATGAGGTGAGCACACCACCGCCGCTCCCACCGTACACGAACAGATTGTCGGAGTCGATGTAACCCCGGTTGATCACGGTGTCCACGCCGGCCATCAAGTCGTCGAAGTCCCTGCCAGGATAGGCTCTCTTGATGGCGTTACCGAATGCACTGCCGTAACCGGAGCTTCCCCTCGGATTGGTGTAGAGCACGACGTAGCCGTTGGCGGCGTGGTTCTGCCAGGCGAAGTTGAAACCGACGCCGTACATGCCGTGAGGGCCACCGTGGATTGCCAATATGAGCGGGTACTTCCGCGTGGCGTCGAAATCCGGTGGCTTGATGATCCAACCCTGGATGCGGTAGTCATCGACCGACGGGTACCAGATCTCCTCGACGTCACCGAGCATTCTGCCACGCAGCACGTCGCCATTGACGTCGGTAAGCTTCTGAAGATCGGGGCGGCGCGCGTTGAAGATGACGATGTCACCCGGCTCGTGATAGCCCGCCAGCGTACCGACGGCCACGCCCTGCTCGGTCATTGACGATACCGACAGGCGATGACTTCCCTGTGTCACCGGTCGCACTTCCCCCCCGATCGAGGCGAAGTAGAGGTTTGTGGTTCCCTCTCGGTTCACGTTGAAGTACACGCCGCTGTTGTCGGATGCCCAGATGAGGTTGCCGGGTGACCGGTCGAGGTCGCCGGTTATGGACTTCGGATCCGAGCCGTCGATTCGCATCAGGTACAACCCCGAGGCCACGTAGGTATCGTCGGTCCAGTCGTAACCGGTGTAGGCGACCATCCTTCCGTCAGGCGAGACCGCGGGACTACCATCGGGTCCGTGGCGCGCGGTCAGCTCGCGGATTTCTTTGGTCGACACGTCGACCGAGTACAGTTCAGATTCGCGCCATTCGTATTCGGCATTATCCTCACGGAGACTCGAGAATAGGAGCGCAGAGCCGTCTGGTGTCCAGCTGGGCGCATTGTGATTCCAGTTTCCGTTGGTCAGGCGGGTCGGAGTTCCACCACCAGCAGGTACAACGAAGATGTGCTGAAACGCATCATCGATGTATCCCCGGCGGTCGCGGCGGTACGTGAGGCGCGTTACCACCTTCGGTTCGGCGGTCCAGTCTGCTCCGCTCGGTTTCGCAGGTAGCTCGACTTGCCAAGGCTCTTCGGTTGGTACTCGCATGGTGAACGCCAAGGTTTCCCCATCCGGCGCCCAGACGATGTTGCTAGGAGAGTGCTCGACCCTAGTTACCTGGGTCGTGGCGCCCTCCGCGTCCATCCACCTCACGAATACCTGAGTACCGTCGGGCTCACCCGAGCGGAGGAAGGCTATTCTGGATCCGTCGGGAGACCATCTGGCGGAGGAGCCTTCAGCAAGAAACCGATTCCGACTCCCGTCACTATTCATGATCCAAAGAGAGGATTCCCAGCGATCGTTCATCTTGTCGATCCAACGACGGGTGTAGATGATCTGTTGACCGTCGGGCGAGATCTGCGGGTCGCTCACGCGCTCCCATTCGAGGTAGAGGTCGAGTGTGAGCCGATCACTGCCCTCCTGCGCGACGGCGTGCGAGATGCCAGTTGCCAGAAGGAAGATCGGAATCAATAGCTTCAGAAGAGACATGCTGCCCCCGTGGTGTGGCCGACGTTGCAATGAGTATGTTTCGCGTCCTGCAGGTCTGCAAGGTCGTCGAGTGTAACTAGTCTTCCATCTCCCTGATCACCATGAGCGGAGGCTTTCTGAAGACGTCCCGGCTACCGGAGAAACCGATCGTAGCAGTCATGGCGGCAGTACCGATCCACATAGCGAGCAGAGCGAGCGCCGGAGGTTGAAAATCGAGCTGGAGTGCGAATCGTACGAACAACCAGCTTGCGGCCGCACCTAGTCCAACACCAATCAATCCGGCCAATAGCCCCAACGCCGTATACTCGGTTAGCAGGATATCCCGGATCTGGCGCTTACGTGCACCGAGCGTCTTGAGCAGGACGCTCTCCCGGACGCGCTGAAACCGAGACGTAGCGATGGTTCCCAAGAGTACAATTACACCGCTCACAATGCTGAACAGAGCCATGAAGCGGACCGCAAACGCTACACTACTCAAAATTGAATCAATGGACTCCTGCACAACTGCGAGGTCGATAGCCGCGACGTTTGGGTGTGCTTTGACCAAATCGCGCTGGAACTCGGCACTGGCGCGCGCGCCAGCGACTCTGGTCACTATGACGAATGTCTGAGGTGCGTCGTCGAGCGAACCGGGTTCGAAGATGACGAAGAAGTTGAGGTCGAGTCGAGCCCAGTCCACCGATCTCAGGCTGGCTATCTCCGTTTCGATCTCGATTCCCTGGAAGCTCCAGGTAATGCGATCGCCAACGCCAACGCGCAGATTGTCGGCCAGATCCCGCTCGACGGAGATACGCGGCAGTGAGGGAGAGCCTGCTGCGAGCGGTCTGGTCACTGGCTCTGCCGCATCCCGTCTTTCCACCCACCATTCTCCAGCGACCAGTTCTTCTGATTCTACGAGGGTGTCGCGGTATGTGTTCCTGTATTCCCGCTGCAATACCCAGCGGGGAATCCGAGGGCGCACCGAATCGGTTAGCAGCTCAGCGACCCTCCGGTCATTCACGTGTGAAATGCGTGCCGGGACAATGGGTGTGCTGCCCAGGACTGGGAGGCCGGCAGATACAATCATTGCCTCGACGCTGTCGTGCTGGTCCCTCTGAATATCGAACATCACCAGATTTGGCCGGTCCGGCGTGTCGTCCATTGCGATCTGCCGCAGCACGTTCCGTTGCACCACATACACCACGCTGATCAGGAACACGCCGAATCCGACTGCAAGTGTCACTGCAACCGTCTGGTTGTGAGGCCGGAATAGGTTTGCTATGCCCTGACGCAGTACATATCTCGCCCGACGCGGCAGAAACCGGCGGGCTAGGCGGATGACGAGCCAGGCGCTGAGCCAGAGGAAGAGGGTTGTGACGCCCAACGCCGCAGCGAACGCTGCTCCCAGCAGCGCGTTGGGCCCCTGCCACAGGCTCAGCGCCAGCATGGTGAGCACGATTCCGGCCGGGGCCGCAAACCGCAGCACTCCCTTCGAACGAGTTCCCTCAACCTCTCGTCTCAATGCCTGTAGCGGCGATACGTTGCGCACCTCCAGAAGGGGAAGTAAAGCGAAGATCAATGAGACCCAAACGCCGATGGCAAGGCCTGCCAGCACCGCGGGCCATTCGATGAACACAGGCACGCCAACGGGCAGGAAATCCCGCAGCACGCGCGGGAGATTGGCCTGGACCACTAGGCCAAGCGCCACACCTAGGGCAGCTCCCACCACGCCTAGCAGCGCAGCCTGGGATAAGTACATCGTGAAGGTCGTCGCCTGTGTCGCCCCGAGGCAACGCAAGATAGCGACCGTTTGCAGTTTACCTCGAACGAAAACGTGTACTGCGCTTGCGACACCGACACCGCCGAGCAGTAACGCCACCAGTCCCACCAGGCCCAGGAACCTGCTCATCGTATCGAGTGACAGTGTGAAGTCCCGTTCGCGCTCGGTTGCGGTCTCGAGTCGCACCCGTTCGCTTCGGAGAGTGTCTTCGTAGGTCTCTACGAACTGTTGCGCACTTTCTGTGCGCTCGAGCTTGAGGAAAGCTCGATACGTGGTTGTGCTGCCGAACCCGAGCAGGCCGGTCTCGTTCAGGTAAGCGGCCGGTATGTATACTCGGCCACCAATGGCCGTCACGAAGCCGATGTCCCCCGGTACGTTGGATATCACCCCGTCGATGGCAAAGGTCGCGTTGCCGATTGACAGTGTGTCGCCTACATCAACCTCGAGTTGAATCAGGACAGCGGGATCGACCAAGGCCACGCGACCGGTGTGTAACCGGCCCCACTGACCCACGGGATCGGTCTCGATCGTGCCGTAATAGGGGAAGCCTACCGAGACTGCGCGTACGTTGACGAGGCGTGTGAGATCACTGCGCGGCGCTAGGGCCATGGCCGCGAAGTTGGTGACGTAGGAAACGGGCGTGCCAGCAGCTTCCAGAGAGTCGATTAGGGAATCGGTCAGCGGCGGAAAAGGACGCGTGCTGCGGATCTCCAGGTCCGCTCCCATCAAGCTGCGGGACTCCGCGCGAATCGCCTCAGCTACATTTGCCCTGAAGGAGTTGATCGAAACCAAGGCGGCCACCCCCAGGCTGATCGAACCCATGTACAGCCCCAGGCGCCTGCGACTGGCACGGCTCTCCCGCCAACCCATCGCTAAGACAAACGGCAGCTTCATACTGCTGATGGCGTGTTGTCGGAGACTGTTCGGCCACCCGCAAGGCGGACGATGTCGTGAGCGTGAGAGGCTAGCTCGGTGTCATGAGTGACTAGGACCATGGTGGTTCTCTCTTCACGATTGAGCTGGACCAGCAGCTCGACAACCGTGTGTCCGGTGTCGGCGTCGAGATTACCCGTGGGCTCGTCGGCAAAGAGGATTTTAGGTCGATTAGCGAACGCCCTGGCAAGGGCGACTCTCTGTTGCTCTCCTCCTGACAATTGAGCCGGATAGTGGTGCATGCGGTCGCCCAAACCCACTCGACCGAGAAGATCCTGACCACGGTCCTCGGTGCCACTGACCACGCTGTTTCCCGTGGCGCGCAGCAACTCCACCGGAACCAGGACGTTTTCCAGCGCAGTCAGCGTGGGTATCAACTGGAAATTCTGAAATACGAATCCCACTTTTTCGGCACGGATTTGGGCTCGCTGGTCTTCGTTCAACGGATTGAGATCCTGGCCATCCAGCAAGACCCGACCGTCACTGGGACGGTCCAAACCGGCAAGAAGGCCCAACAGCGTGGTCTTGCCACTGCCCGACGGGCCCACCACCGCCACGAATCCGTGGGCTGCCACCGTTAGATTGATGTCCGTGAGTACCCGAAGTGGTCGGCCCAGACTCATGTACGTTTGTCCAAGTCCCTCTGCAACGATCATCATGGTCCGAAAGATACTCCTCACTTGTCTGTTAGTCCCCGGTATCGGCGGCTGTGCCCCGGACGAGGGAGATGTCCGTCGAGAAGAAGCAGCGAATGTTGCGAGTCCAGAAGATCGCAGACCCGTTGTACTGTTCTTGGGAACCAGCCTGACCGCGGGCTACGGCCTGGAGGGCGATCAGGCGTACCCGGCCCTGATCCAGCAACGGATCGACTCGTCTGGGTATGGGTACCGCGTTGTGAACGCGGGTGAGAGCGGATCGACCTCGGCGGGTGGTGTCAGACGTATTGGTTGGTTGCTACGGCTGCCGGTTGAGGTGCTCGTTCTCGAGCTGGGTGCGAATGACGGCTTGAGGGGACAGGATCCGGCGATTACCAAGGCGAGCCTGGAGCAGATCATTGACAGCACGAGGACTGTATACCCGGCCGCAGAGATCCTGATTGCGGCAATGGAAGCACCTCCCAACATGGGCCCGGAGTACACCAGCGCGTTTCGTGGTGTGTTCCCTGAACTCGCGCGAGAAGAGAACGCCACGCTGATACCGTTTCTGTTGCAGGGGGTAGCCGGAGTTCCCCTCCTAAATCAGGCAGACGGGATCCACCCCACCGTAGAGGGTCAGAGACTTATAGCATCCAACGTGTGGCGGGTGCTGCACCCGGTGTTGGAGCGACTCAGCGCGGCGGCAGCTGAGGCAGACCCATCTTCGTGAGTATGGCCTGAAACCGAGGTTCGTTGCGGATCCCGTCCCATATCGGATCCACCGCGAGAAACGTCATCCAGGGCGCACGCTCGTCGCAAGCGCGTTCCAGCCAATGCAACGCTTCTCCCCCATTACCCATCCACGTGTGTGCTAGCGCGATGTCGCGGCTGGAGACGAACCCAGTGGGGGACCGTTTGCGCTCGAGCAACTCATCCAGCGCGGCAGCAGCGTCCGCTTCCCGTCCAGCGGCGGCGTAGGCACTGGCGAGTGCGGCAACTCCGCTGCTGAGCCTTCTCCCGACCTCTGTGGCCCGTTCGAAGTCGGCAATGGCCATGTCGACCCTACCAGACAGCAGGTTGACCCATGCTAGGCTCATGCGCGCAGGTGGAAAGACCGGATTGAGGTCGAGGGTCCTGCTGAACTGAGTACCAGCGCGATCCAGGTCGCGCGACCAGTAGTAGTGTTGGCCCACATGGGTGTTGACTATGAGGGACACCGGATCCAGCTCCTTCGCCTTCCGAGCGGCCTGGATCCCCTCCTCGAATCTGCCCAAGCCGGCCAGGAAGAATCCGTATTTGAGCCATGGTTCCAGGCATCCGCACCCAAGGGAAATCGCCTTATCGAAGGCTGCCTCGGCTGCATCCCAATCCCAGTCATACCAGAAGTGTATGCTGCCCAGTGTCGCGTAGGCATCGGCTATGCCATCGTCGATGTTCAACGCTCTCTTCGCCGCGTCCCTGGCGTGCTCAAAGGCCTGTGAGGGGGGGATGTCGGCATAGACTCCGGATAGGGCAACTGAAAAGTGCGCGCTGGCAAGTCCGGCATAGGCCAGGCCGAAGCCTGGATCCCTGGCGATTGCATCCTCAAAAGCCTGGAACGCCCTCTCACTCGATTCCGGGGTGAACTTGTTCCAGTGGTACACGCCCTGGAGAAACAGGTTGTACGCCTCGATGTCGTCGGTTGGCTTCTTCTTGATACTCGCCTGCACGTTGGGTGAAAGCGTCGTCTGCAGTGCCCCAGCGATGTTGCCCGCAACATCGCTCTGAATCGCGAATATGTCCGTGAGGTCGCGGTCGTACGTCTCAGACCAGCGGTGTGCATCGGTCTGTGTGTCGATCAGCTGCGAAACGATACGGACACGATTGCCGGCCCGGCGAACACTGCCCTCGAGTACGCTGGCGACCCCGAGTTCGCGGCCGATCTGACGCAGGTTCTTGTCGCTGTTCTTGTAGCGCATGACCGACGTGCGGGAGGTCACTTTGAGTTCACTGATCTTGGACAAGTGGGCGATAATGTCGTCGGTGATACCGTCGCTGAAGTACTCGTTCTCAGGATCGGTACTGAGGTTCGAGAACGGCAGCACGGCGATGGACTTGTCTGGCGCCTGTTGCACCGGCGTAGGGGTGAACCTCTGGGCAGTGTGCGGCGTCGGTGCACTGTGGGCGCTGGCGATGGCTTCTGCAAAGCCTTCAATAGTCGGGAAGCGATCGTCCGGATCCCAGGCAAGCGCCTTGTTGATGACTTGGCTTAGCCCATCCGGTATCGTGTCTGCGGTTCCGGGCCCGTTGCCTGTTGCCCGCGGAACCTGTGATCCTGGCGTAACAGCCACCCTGGTTCCGTACAGCATCTCGTAGAGCACGCAGGCCAGGCTGAATTCGTCTGTCCGCGCATCAACATCCCCTCCTGAAGCCTGCTCGGGGCTCATGTAGGCTGGCGTGCCGATGGGTGCGCCTTGGATCGTGAGGTTGCTGTTCGGGTCCCGGGTTGGACCCAGTGCTCGGGCAATTCCAAAGTCGGCGACCAGAGCGTGACCACCGGATAGCAGCACATTCTCGGGTTTGATATCTCGGTGGACTATCCCGACCCCATGGGCGTACACCAGCGCATCAGCGATGTCGTGTGTGATGTGCACTGCCTCAGCTAACTGCAAAGCACCGTTCTGGATCAGGCGGCCGCGCAGTGACTCGCCAGACACAAACGGCATGACATAGTAGAGGAGTCCGTTTGCCTCGCCTGCGCTGAAGATCGGCACGATGTGAGGGTGCGCCATTTGCGAGGCTATTTCCACCTCGCGGATGAACCGCCCCCGCCCGATCACGTCCCCGACTGCGGGATTGAGGACTTTTATGGCAACCTGCCGGCTGGGGTGAGCCTCTCGGGCCAGGTACACGGTTGCCATACCCCCCTTGCCTATCGGGCCCTCTAAGGCGTATCGGTTAGACAAAGCCTCCTTGAGGCCGTCGAATAGCTCTTCCACGCAATCAGACTCCAGAGTGTACGAAGTGTAAGAACATAAGATGAATCCGGCGCACCGTGCAGGGCGCGGCAGGGAATCCCCTTATCAGACAACATATGGTATAGTGATTGCGTTCCAGAGTGCAGCCTATGTGAGCGACCGAACCCTGGAGGCAAGGTGGATCAACCTGGAAAGATCGTGTGTGTGGGTAGGAACTACGTCGACCACGCGGCGGAACTCGGGAACGTAGTTCCCCAGCAGCCACTGCTATTCCTCAAGCCACCGTCGGCGGTGATATCGGACGGTCAGGACATCGTTCTGCCATCGGTGTCCCAGCGGGTCGAGCATGAGGGCGAAATCGGAATCATCATCGGTGAGACGTTGTGGCGTGCTGCGGAGGACGAGGCGCTTGCGGCCATACACGGGGTCACCTGCGTCAACGACGTCACCGCCCGCGACCTGCAAAAATCGGACGGCCAGTGGACTCGCGCCAAGGGGTTTGACACGTTCTGTCCCGTCGGTCCTCGTGTGACGCCGATCATTGAGTTCCCGGATTTGGATTCCATCGAGGTGACCTGCCGGGTGAATGGGGTGGAGCGGCAGCGGGGCGCTTCCAGGGAGATGGCTTTCAAGATACCGCGGATCCTCTCGTATATCTCACACATCATGACACTGGTCCCAGGCGACCTGGTCGCCACCGGAACGCCGGCTGGTGTGGGGCCGCTCGAGCCCGGCGACGTTGTCGAGGTGGAGATTCCAGAGGTGGGTGTGTTAAGAAACCCGGTGATTCAGGAGCAGTGACAGACTGGTAACCGACGGGAATCCGTGCACAAGGGAGTTGGCTACCTTTGCCTCCCTCTCGTTTCGGTCGCGCCACGATGGGAGGCACCGTACCTTACCCAGGTCTTTCCGGGTTACCAGGTGATCTCACATACGGAAGGAGTCTCGCCGTGAAGCGGTTGGCACTTCTTACTGTGGTCTTACTAGCAGCTGCGGAGCCTGTCCGCGCTCAGCATTTCGCCCCGTTGCTCGATCGTGAGCTCCGTGACCTGCTGCATGATGAGCTGAGTGGAGAGTGGGCGAAGGACCACGTAATTCAGATCTCCCGCCATCATCGCATCCAGGGGTCACGGGGATATCGACACTCGGCCAACTACGTGCTAGAGCGGCTCAGGAGCTACGGGTTCGCGGATGAAGACGCGTACATAGAGTCGTATCCATCCGACGGGCGGATCGAGTACCAGACCTGGCAGTCTCCCTCGGGTTGGGACATCGAGAGGGCTGAACTGCGCATGGTCGAACCCTATGAAGAACGAATCGTCGGCTACCCCGAGGTAGCGATGAGTCTGATCACGTACTCCAACCCCGGCTCCGTTACCGCCGAGCTGGTATGGGTGGGGCAGGGCACCAGCGATGCTGATTACACAGGCAAGGACGTTGCTGGCAAGTTCATACTGGCGACTGGTTACGGTGGTGAAGTGCACAGATACGGCGTCCTCAAGTACGGTGCGGCAGCCGTTGTGGCATACCTGGACGACGACCGGGCGAAGCAGTATCCGGACATGCTGCAGTACACAGGTATGTGGCCGCGCGCACACGAACTGGATGACGTCACATTCGGATTCAACATCACGAATCGTCAAGGTGAACGACTCCGCACCATGCTGGAGTCCGGGCGCCGCGTTGTCGTACGGGGTGAGGTGTCCGGTATCGGTTTGGAGCCGTACTACATGGACGTCGTGGTCGCCAGAATACCTGGTGGTAACAGGGCGGACGAGACATTGGTAATCGTGGGCCATCTGGACCACCCGAAGGAGTCTGCTAACGACAACGCGAGCGGTTCTGCAGCCATGCTCGACATGGCTCGATCGATCAGGGAACTGATCGACGGAGGCAGACTGCCACAGCCGCAGCGCTCTCTGCTGTTCCTTTGGGTTCCAGAGTGGAATGGGACGATGGCGTACATAGACGCCCACGCCGAAATGACTGGGCCGAGGTTTGGTGGCAAGTATTTGGCCAGCATAAACCTCGACATGGTTGGCGAGAATCTCGAGCTGCTGCACTCGCGCATGAACTTGACCAGCGTTCCGTGGTCGATACCCTCGGTGCTGACCGACGTAGTCGCTAACGTGGCTGAGATGGTGAGCCGCATGAATATCCGGACGCCCAGAGGCAGTCTCTCCGAGCTCAACTACAAGGTGACGCCATACAGTGGTGGTAGCGACCACATGATGTTCATCGATCGCAAGGTCCCAGCAGTCATGTTGGGACACAGTGACTACACGCATCACACCTCGGAGGACACGCCGGACAAGGTGGATCCGGTGGAGCTGGAGCGGAGCGAGCTCATTGCGGCGGCGACGATGTTGTATCTGTCCGATCTCTCTACGCAACAGGCCGTCGATCTCACGTACCTGGCTGGCGCCAACGGTGCGCGTAGGCTCGGTGCGGCCGCGCGACGCGCAAACAGCCTGATGGCTACAGTGCCGTCGCCGATCGCGGACGCCTGGGACGAAGTAAGGAACATTGTCTCGCACGCTGCGGAGTGGCAGCGAGAAGTCGTGAGCTCCGTGCTTCACTTCAACGACGATAGGCTGGTGCGGACCGCAGTAGCCTCAATGCAGGAGCAACTCAGCCAACAGGAGGAGCAGTTGTTACGGGCCTTGGAGGATCGGGCGCGTGTCACAGGTGTAGCTGTCACGGTGAGAGGCACCGCGGCCGACCAGCGCATTCCAGCTCGCAAGACCCGCGGACCACTCGACTTCGGACTTCCTGAAAGCCAGCTTTCGGAAGGAGAAGTCCAATGGTATTCGTCAGCCGAGTTCGATCTGACGGGCACCGAGCGGTTTGAGCTGGTGAACCTGGTAGATGGAGTTCGGTCCGTATCCAGTATCAGAAACGCGCTGAGCGCCGAATTCAGGCCGATCCCGCTGAGCGTGGTGGCGCATTACCTGGAGGATCTAGTCGAAGTCGGTGTAGTTGCCTGGAGACAGTAGGCAACCAACAGGGTTTGAACTTCTCGGGAGGACTGAGCGATGGCGTTGAGGAAGAAGCCAAGCGGGACCAAGAAGGCGGTCAAGCGTGCGAAGAAGGCTGTGTCGCGGGCCAAGAAGAAGGCCAAGAAGACTGCAAAGCGTGCCAAGAAGGCTGGAAAGCGCGTGGCCAAGAAGGTGAAGCGCAAAGTGGCGAAGACGAAGAAGGTTGTGAAGCGTAAGGTCGCAAAGAGGAAAGCCGCGAAGAAGAAGGCAGCCAAGCTGAGAGCCAAAAAGAAGACCGCCCGGAAGAGGTCTGCCAGGGTGAGAGTGGCGAAGAGGAAGGCGGCAAAACGGAGGGCCGCCAGGAAGAAACGCTAACCGGTTCGCGCTGCTTCCCAGGCCAGCAGCGCCTTCTTGCGCGCAGTGCCCCAGCGGTAGCCGCCCACCGCACCTGATTTCCGGATCACGCGGTGGCACGGTATGAGAAACGCGATCGGATTCCTAGCCACGGCGGTTGCCACCGCGCGGTCGGCGGTGGGGTGTCCGATCGCTTTCGCTACATCGTGATATGAAGCGAGGTCGCCGCAAGGGATTTTGAGCAGTGCTTCCCAGACCTTGATCTGGAAGTTGGTACCGTGAACGTGAAGCGGTAAAGCCGACTGTTCTACTGACGGCGAGTGGAATACGCGCGAGATCATGGCCTGCGTAGCGGCCTGGTCTTCCCGAATCAGAGCAGATCTCCATTTCGATTCCAACCTGCGAACCGCGTGGGCCTGGTCCTCCTCGCCCACGAACTCGAGGTTGGAGATACCCTTGTCGGTGATGGCAATCAGGCACTTGCCAAATGGCGTGTCATGAAACCCGTGGGTGATGGTGAGTCCTGTGCCTCTGTCCTTGTACTGACCTGGCGTCACGGCGACCGTGGCCACAAACAAGTCATGTAGTCGACCGGTGCTGGAAAGGCCCGCAGCGTACGTGGTATCGAGCAGGGATCGTCCCTCTCGCAGCTTGCCCTTGGAGTAGTCCACCGTGAGGAACTGCAAGAACCGCTTCGGACTAACGCCGGCCCAGCGGCGGAACATCCGCTGAAAATGGTATTCACTCAGCCCCGCCGACGCCGCCACGTCTCGCAGGGCAGGTTGCTGCCGGAAGTTCGCCTCCAGGAACTGAATGGCCTGTTCGATGCGATTGTAGTCAGATGTTGGCATGATAGTCTTTGGGCACGGTTGCTGAGTAGCCGGGTCGCTCAAGTGTGACGTGGCTCAAGGTGCGCCGGAGTATTGCCACGAGCAACCCGATTCTTGCGCTGCGCCAGATCGAACTGCGGGTTGTTGCCTCCAGGTACTTGGGACCTAGCGTTCCTCCTCAGTCAACCAGCCACTCAAGTCCAGTTCCAACAAGCTCAACGGATCCACCATCACCGATCCGTATCGTGCAATCCAATGCAGGTGGGGTCCGGTTACCCGACCGCTCGCGCCGACGCGGCCAATTGTCTGACCGCGTACAACCGTGTCGCCAACGGCAACCGAGATTTCGCTCAGGTGGAGGTATCCCGTCAGCAGGCCGGCGCCGTGATCCAAGTAGACCAGGGCCCCGGCATAATAGAAGTCACCGACCAACGTCACCACTCCGCGGCCAGGTGCTACGACTGGGGCGCCGACGTCCCCATCGAAGTCCGTCCCATAATGGCGGCTGCGGAGTTCTCCATTGAACTCCCTACGCTGCCCGAATCCGCTCGTAACTCGCGTTGTGCGGGGCCGCAGAAAGTCGTCTTGCCACAGGCGGGCGGTGCTGTGCGATTGCGCCAGGATTGCCCGAACCGCGTCCCTCTCTGTTGCCAGTCTGACCCTCAGGGCGGAATCAGGAGGCGTTGTGAACTGAGGGTCGACGCTGAGCTGGGTGGAGGAAAACTCGCCGCGTGCAACTGGAAGGGTCATGTTGAGCCGCTCCGTCCACACCCCGTCGCCGACTTGCACGGACAGGCGAATGCTGGTGCCTGCCCCGAGCGGGACGCCGCCCAAGGCATGGAACCGACCGTCCATCCCCAGGTCGAAGTGAAGTTCTTGGCCCGCCAAGGAGCCGGTGACACTCAGTGGCCCGCCGTCGACCCAAGCGGCGTCCTTGGGTTTTACGCTCAACCGGAGTATTGACCCCTGGACTGGTCGAGTCGGCGACCACCAAACCTCGCTCTCGGTGCTGTCCGCCGACGAGGGTAGGCGTGATGGGGCGCCGCTCAGGCCAATGAGTACGAGGAACGCGAGTGCCGATGTCATGGACGCAAGATAACGACTCAACTAGCTATCTTGATTACGCCCGATGCCGGGCTCCCCACTGACACACGAGCATAACGGAGAAACCACCATGCACCGCAGGACGTTCTTCTCCTTGGCCGCAATACTGCTGCTCCCGTTTGCAGTCTTCGCCCAAGCCAAGCGCCCACTCGATCACGACGCCTACGACATCTGGAAGAACATAGAGAACGAGTCGCTTTCCCACGATGGGCTCTGGGTGCTTTACTCCCTGGAGCTGCAAGACGGAGATGCCGAGACGAAGGTGCACGGGCTCGGAACGGACGTGGTTTATTCCATTCCCCGGGCGAGATCGGCTCAGTTCCTGGCTGACAGTCGGTTCGTTGTCTCGTTGGTCGCGCCAGAGCGTGCAGCGGTCAAAGAGGCGAAGCGACAGAAAGAGAGTAGCGGCGAGCAACCCAAGGACTCATTGGCTCTGGTCGACCTCACAACGGGGGGGTTCTTCCGTGTAGAGCAGGTGAAGTCGTTCGCCGTCCCCGAGAAAGCTGGCGGTTGGCTGGCCTACCTACTCGAAACCGAAGTAGAGGAGGAAGAGGAGCCTGAGGAAGAAGCTGGTGAGGGTCAGGAGGAGCCGGAGCAGGAAGAGAAGGACGCAGGCAGCACCTTGGTGGTGCGCGATCTGTCAGACGGGACGGAGCGGCGCTTCGACCACGTGACGGAGTACGCTTTCGGGTCAGACGGCCGCTACTTGGCGTACGCGACGTCGAGTAGTAGCGGCGATGCCGACGGCGTGTTCGCAGTGAGCTTGGGCGGTGGTGCAGTCACCGACGTTTTGACAGGCGAAGGTCACTACAAGTCGTTGGTGTTCGATTCGGAAGGCCGGCAGTTGGCGTTCCTATCCGATAAGGACGACTACTCAGCCGATGAGCCCGGGTTCGCGCTGTATCACTGGCGCGCCGGATCTGAAGCCGCGATGCGAGCCGCGGCGGAGGGAAGCGATGGCATTCCGTCGGGCTGGTGGGTGAGCGACAATGGGCAGCTCAGGTTCTCGGAGAATGGCTCGCGGCTATTCTTCGGCACGGCGCCGCGGCCGGCTCCTGAGGTAGAGGATAGCACCCTCGCGGAAGACCGCGTGGACGTCGAGATCTGGCACTGGGAGGATCCGCTGCTGCAGCCGATGCAGCAGGTGCGGCTGAGCCAGGAGAGAAATCGCACGTATAGAGCGGTGGTCCATCTACGTGACAACGCAATAGCACAGCTCGCCACCGAGGCCGTCCCGGAAGTTGCGTTGGTTCGAGAGGGCGACGGCGACTTCGTGTTGGGAACGAGCGACATTCCCTACCGTCAGCTCATATCCTGGGATTCCCCGTCCTATCAAGACGTGTACTTGATCGATGTAGAAGCCGGGCAAAGCGAGCGGGTGTTGCAGAAGCTCCAAGGTAATGCCAGGGTGTCTCCCGATGGGAAGTACGTGTTCTGGTGGGACAACGTCGAGTACGCGTGGTTCGCGAGGAACGTGAGCGAAGGGCGCGTGGTCAACATGACGGAAGGCATACCCTACGCGATCTATAATGAAGACCACGACTGGCCGTACCAGCCGAACTCGTACGGCAACGCGGGTTGGACGGATGGAGATGAGGAGTTCCTCGCATACGATCGTTATGAGATCTGGGCCGTCGATCCGGACGGCGACAACCCGCCCCGCAACGTCACCGACGGCGTGGGTCGTCGCGACAGCCTACGGTTTCGCTACGTAAGGCTGGATGATGATGAGCATTCCATTTCCGAAAACGAGAACCTGCTGCTCGCGACGTTCAACGTGCGGACCAAGGCAGCGGGTTTCTACCGCGATCGCGTACGTGGGAGCGCCCCTCCAAGCGAACTCGTCTTTATGGACCGGAGGTTCTCAAACCCGAGCAAGGCCAAGGACGCCGACGTCCTAATGTTCACTCGACAGAGTATTCAGGAGTACCCCGACCTTTGGGTCAGCGATCCAGACTTCGAGAACATGCGGAAGCTCAGCGAAGCCAATCCGCAGCAATCAGCATACCTGTGGGCCGACGTCGAACTGATCGAATGGTCTTCGATAGACGGTGTACCGCTGCAGGGTCTGTTGTATACGCCGGAGAACTTCGATCCGTCCAGCAAGTACCCATTGATGGTCACCTTCTACGAGAAAGACTCGCACAATTTGCACGCACACCATCCGCCGGTTCCGCACAGGTCGGTTGTTCGACCCACGTTCTATGCCAGCCGTGGCTACGTCGTGTTCGTGCCGGATATCAAGTATCAGGTTGGTTACCCTGGTGAGAGTGCAATGGACTGCGTGATCCCGGGCGTGTTGGAGCTGATCGAGAAGGGCTTCGTTGACGAGGCGGGGATCGGTGTACAGGGGCATAGCTGGGGTGGATACCAGATCACGTACATGGTGACGAAGACGGACCTGTTTGCGGCCGCGGCTGGCGGAGCCCCCGTATCCAACATGATCAGTGCGTACGGCGGAATCCGCTGGGGCTCGGGCATGAGCCGGATGTTCCAATACGAGAAGACCCAGAGCCGGATCGGTGCAACCCTGTGGGAATCGCCGCTCCGCTACATCGAGAACTCACCGATTTTTTGGGCGGACAAAGTCGAGACCCCGCTAATGATGATGCACAACGACCACGACCACGCGGTTCCCTGGTACCAGGGAATCGAGATGTTCGTGGCGCTACGACGGCTGGGCAAGCCCGCATGGCTGGTCAATTACGTTGATGAACTGCATTGGCCCCAGGATTACCATGAAAGACGGGATTGGAATATTCGGATGCAGCAGTTCTTTGATCATTACCTGAGAGGGGCACCGGCACCGGTTTGGCTTGCCGAGGGGATCCCGGCGGCGGAGAAAGGAAAGACCCTAGGGCTTGAGACGGCTGCACAGGCAGAACCGCCCGACGGCGTGTAGTCGTCAGGCGGGAGGCACTTTGAGTTGTCGTCGGGGTAATGACAAGGTTCCGCTTTTCAAGGTCGGTTTGTTGATGAGGTTAAGAGAGACAGCAGTAATCCTAGCGGTATCGACGGTAACCGGCGTGCTGGGGCCGGCTTCGGGGCAGCAAACTGTGGATTGGGAAGCGATGCTCCCGGTTGACCCGCTGGTGAAGGTCGGGAAGCTGGAGAACGGCCTCCGTTACTACATCCGCAAGAACTCCCGTCCGGAGAACCGGGCGGAACTGCGTCTGGTAGTCAACGCTGGATCTGTGTTGGAAGATGAAGACCAACGGGGACTGGCTCATTTCGTTGAGCACATGGCGTTCAACGGGACCAAGCGGTTTCCCAAGCAGGACTTGATCGACTACTTAGAGCGGATCGGCATGAGGTTCGGGCCCGACCTGAACGCATATACCAGCTTCGACGAAACCGTCTACATGCTTCAGGTCCCGATGGACTCGGCCGATGTCGTGGTCAAGGCTTTCGAGATCCTGGAGGACTGGGCACACCAGCTCGAGTTCGCTCCGGCAATGGTCGATGGAGAGCGAGGTGTGGTGATCGAGGAGTGGCGACTGGGCCGGGGCGCCGACGCGCGGATGTTCGATCAGCAGTTCCCAATTCTATTTCGCAGTTCCAAGTACGCCAATCGGTTGCCGATCGGCGACAAGGCGGTGTTGGAGACCTTCGACCGCGATGCACTGGTGAGATTCTACCGGGACTGGTACCGTCCAGACCTGATGGCGGTGGTTGCGGTTGGTGACTTCGATCCGGCCGCAATAGAGAGTCTGATCAACGACCACTTCTCTCAGCTCACACGTGTCGCTGACCCGAGGCACAGGGAAATCTTCCCCGTACCGGATCACGAAGAGACTCTTATCGCGATCGCTACCGATCATGAGGCCACTGACTCGCGGGTGAGCATCTACTACAAACAACCTCTCCGCCAAGGAGAGGAGACATATGGCGGTTACCGCAGGTTGCTGATTGAGCGGCTCTACAACTCGATGCTGAACAGCCGCTTGTTCGAACTCACGCAGCAGTCCGATCCGCCGCTCTTGTACGGTTCGTCAGGTCAGGGGAAGCTGATCCGCTCTAAAGAGGTATATGTGCTGGGTGCCGGTGTGGAGGATGGCGGTATCGAACGTGGACTGGCAGCCCTGCTGACTGAGGCAGAGCGTGTGGCACGGCACGGTTTCACGCCTACCGAGTTTGAGCGAACTAAGAGCCAATTGCTGCGCTGGATGGAGAGTTCCTATGCCGAGCGGGAGAAGACCAATTCAGGTGCGTACGCATATGAGTACATCCGCGCGTTCTTGGATGGCGAGCCAATTCCGGGAGTTGACCTTGAGTATGAGCTACATCAGGAGATGTTACCGGGCATTCGTCTGGAAGAGGCAAACCGGCTGGCTCGAGAATGGTTGAGCGACACGAACCGAGTCATTCTCGTGAACGCGCCGGCGAAAGACGGCTTGCGTGTGCCTTCCAAAGACGAACTACTTGCCACGTTTGCTGCAGTGCAGGAATCCGACATAGCGCCGTACGAAGACGACGTCGATGATGCCCCACTGATTGCACGTGAGCCGCTTGCGGGCGAAATCGTGTCCGAGGAAACAATAGAGGAAGTAAACGTTACGGTCTGGCAGCTCTCAAATGGCGCTACTGTGGTGCTGAAGCCGACGGACTTCAAAGCAGACGAGATTCTCTTTCGGGCCGAGAGCCCGGGCGGAACGTCGTTAGTGGAGGATGAGGATTATGTTGCTGCCTCGACCGCAGCGGATGTGATCAGCGCGGGAGGACTGGGCCAATTCGGTCTGATCGAGCTGCAAAAGAAACTCGCCGGCAAGTCGGTCAGCGTGAGTCCCGGTATCGGTCCACTGTTCGAGGGTGTGTCTGGAAGTGCGTCGCCGGAAGACGTGTCAACGATGTTTGAATTGATCCATCTCACCTTCACCGCTCCCCGACGTGATACCGCTGGGTATCTGGCGTATAGGTCTCAGATCAACGCGTTCCTTTCCAACCGGGATCTTTCACCGGACGCGGCGTTCAGTGACACTCTCAAGGTTACGATGTCGCAGTACCACTTCCGAGCGCGGCCATCGACAGTGGCTGTGTATGAGGAAATGGATCTGGACAAGTCGCTTGATTTCTACATCGACAGATTCGCCGATGCGGGTGACTTCACATTCGTCTTTGTCGGGAATCTTGAAGTGGAGGAGTTGCGACCCCTGGTGGTTAAATACATTGCGTCACTACCCACCGTGGGACGGGTCGAGAGCTGGCGCGATGTCGGGGTGCGGCCGCCCACCGGTGTGGTTGAGAAGGTCGTGCATAGAGGGGTAGAGCCTCGCAGTCAGACCTACATTGTCTTCTCGGGCGCCTTCGAGTACACGCGCGAGAACCGACATCTGATTCGTTCACTGAGCGAGGTGCTGCAGATCAAGCTGCGTGAGCGCCTCCGCGAGGATCTGGCTGGCACCTACGGTGTCTCCGTCTCTGCGATGCCGGAGCGCGATCCGGTTCCGGCATTCTCCCTTTCCGTGAACTTCGCGGCGAATCCGGACCGGCTGGAAGAACTGACGCGGGTCGTGTTCGATGAGATCGATAGCATCAAGGTCAACGGACCAAG
>JBDHHP010000017.1:0-42422 GCA_039589275.1 Gemmatimonadota bacterium
GCAACACGGTTTGGCGGCGCAGGTCGACACCGTCGTCGTGGTGCGACCGGGCCGAATCCCGTCCCGCATCTACCAGGTGGAGCAGTGGGCAGTAGACCTGTTCAACCACCCAAGAACGACACGAGTGGTTGGGCAGCTTGTAATCGACCGCGCTGCCCGCTACACGAACGACGTTGCTGTCTTGGGCGGCCCGCTGGTGGTCGGGGGCGTCATCGAGGGTGATCTGGTGGCGATCAACTCCGACCTGGAAGTACTCTCCACCGCCGTGATACATGGAAACGTAGTGGTGCTGGGCGGTCGGCTGACCGACGCACGCGGGGCCGTCGTACGGGGCAGTTTCAGGCGCTACGGCAGTCACGCCAATGTCCGGCTGGTAGGGGATCGACTGGAACTGATCGAGGTACGAGCGGAGCCTCGGCGCGCGAGGCGCACCTACCGTAGTAACCGTGGCAGTCTCAATCTGCTCATAGGAACAGGAGGCACTTATAACCGGGTGGAGGGCCTGCCAATCAAGCTCGGAGCCATGATAGACTGGAGAAGCTCAGACGTCCGAGCGAGGCTCCTCGGTTACGGCACGTTTCGAACGGCGGGAGACTACGAAGGTGGCGCGGAGGAGACCACAAGGGAGGATGTTGGGTACGGAGTGGAAGGCAGCATTCGCTGGGGTCGAGGACCGCAGGCCGTCACCATCGGCGGCCGCTTCTTCGACGAAGTGATTCCAACTCAGGGTTGGCCGCTCGCCCTGAACGAGGTTGGCTGGGCCTCTTTTCTGTGGCACCGGGACTACCGCGACTACTACTTGCAGCGTGGCGTGCAGGGGTTCATTGAAGTCGAACCGACACACCACGTCACGCTCGCCGGTGAGATTGCGCGCGTCGAAGAGCATTCGCTTGAGGCACGCGATCCCTGGACACCGTGGAGACGGGACGAGGTGTGGCGTCCCAATGTCGTGATCGACGAAGGCGACTTCACACTGTTCTCGGCGTCGTTTGAATACGACTCGAGGCCGGGACGCCGCTCTCGCAGCCCCGGCATCTTGCTGCGCTTCCGGTGGGATCGCGGAATCGGCGAGGACGTGGTGGAGAGTCCCCTGCCCTTGTCAGTGCGTGATCCTCTACCGATGGAGTCCTATACGTGGGACCGGGCTCAGGCCGACGTAAGGCTGTACCAGAGAGTCGGCTGGGGCGGACAGCTCCGCTTGAGGGGTTTCTGGGCCGGCACCATCGGAGACGATCCGCTTCCGGTACAGCGACGCTTCTCACTGGGTGGACCAGACCCAATGAACGGCTTTGAATTCCGCAGGTACGCCTGCAACGCCGGAGTGATCGACGCCGCCATCCCAGGATTGTGCGACCACGTATTGCTTTTTCAAGCCGAGTACAGGGGGCACATCGGTTTCGACTGGTTTGGAGACGAGTTCTGGAGTCGGCGTGATCCGGGACTCGAGCTTGAGGACTTCTGGGATTGGGACTGGGACGACTGGTTCTGGTTCGACGGACCCACGATCGTGCTGTTCAGCAACGCGGGGACCGGGTGGTTGGACAGTGAAGACATCCCCTCGCTCGGATTCGACGTGGGCGCCGGGATCGAGTTCGGCTCGGTCGGGTTTTACGGGGCAAAGGCTCTAGGAGATGACGGGGATGATCCAGTGCGCTGGACACTACGGATAGAACGTCGCTTCTGACGGTGCGCAGCGAGCTCGTCGCTATTGCGGGAGCTATTGCTCTGGTTCCGGGGCTTACGGCACAAGAGCGGGTCACCGTAAGCGTAGAGCTGAGTGCGGCCTCAGTTCCCGAGGCGTACGTCACCTTGAGCGGGCTGATCGCTGACGATCGCTTTGTCAGTGCCATGGAGTCGGGGTTCCCGCTGCACGTTACCTTCACCGTGGAGCTGAGGCAGCCGCGCTCGCTGTGGGACCGCACGGTGGATCGCGCTGATTGGGAGTACGTCGTGCTGTGGGATCCCGTTCGCGAGCGGTTCGTGTTGGAGGATCCAGCGGGCACCGAGGTTTTGCCGGGGAGAGCGCAGTTGCAGGATAGGCTGGAACAGGTTCATCTGGTCGGTCTAGAGCCAAACGGAACAGGCGAGTTCTACTACAGCGCGATAGTTGAGGCCCGTACACTCGACGACGAAGACGTGGACGAGGTATACGAATGGCTCAGGGGCGAAAGCGCAGATTCACTGCGGCGCGAACGCCCCGGCTTCGTTACCCGCACAGCACGCAGCCTGCTGGTGCGGATTGCGCCACTACCTCGCGTTACAGTAGAGGGAAAATCGCGCCGCTTCCGGCGACCGTGAGCAATCAGAAGGACAGCTCGAAGCTCTCCCCGTCACATCTGGCCGAGTGTTGCTGGGAGCAGTATCGTACACTGGACCAACTGGTACACCACCCTGTCATGCTCGAAAGACAAGAAACGAAAAAAGCCCAAGAAGGGCTGGTACGTGTGTGACGTGTGTGGCCAGGCCCGCAAGAACAAGGAGAGGCTCTGCGAACCGAAGAAGTACAAGCCGCGGCGCAAGCGGAAGGCCTGAGTAGTTGGGCCATCCTTTCCCGCCTTCTACCGCCCTCTACCCCCGCCCTTCTTCTTTCTCTCTTCCCGACGCCTGATTTTCTCTTGTAGCATCAGGTAACTCATACCCGGGTGCTTGAAGTGCGCCTGGTTCATGATGCCCCAATGCTGCTCGATGGACTCATGGAAGAACTCGAGTATGTGACCCAGCGTAATGACGTGGTATGACCGCCGTGGCGTCCCGCTCGAGCCGAACGCCACCACCCGAACCCGCGGTCCACCATCCAACCGGGCCTCTCCTCGTTTGATCAACTGCGTAACGACCGCATCGACCTCAGAAGTCGCTTTACCACCAAAGCGAGACAATACGGAGCGCAGGACCTCCGGATTCCGAGCGCCCTCGTTCAGTATCGCCTGTCCTTCCTTCACCTCGCCTATCAGAAGATCGACCGACCTATCGGTGGTGCGGAGCACTGGATCCGGCTCGAATACGGCCCGCTTTTTGGAGCGCCTGGCACCACGCCCAGGAATCAGCCGACCTGCCTTCGGCAACCGGATCGCCATGACATCGATATCGGTGGCAACCCTATATGCCCCACCGTCCAATGCCTCGATGATGGGATACTCGGTTACCGTGAAGTAGCCGTTGGCGTGGAGGTAGGCCTCTACCAGCGCGACAGCACTGTCCATTTCAGCGGCCAGTTGCCGGCTGCCAGCTGCCAGAGCAGATGGCAGTCAGGGCCTGGTGGCTGGCCGGCAGCCGGTCGCCGGCCGCCGGCCGCCGTTCACGCATTCCGCGCCAAATGATCCACGCCCTCCAACACCATGTCCACATGTTTCGTCGATACGAAGATATGAGTCGACACTCGCACGCCGCGTGTGTTGTCGCGATCGCGGCCAATGGTGCGTATCACGACGTTGTACCGCTCACGCAAGTAGTCCACGATGTATCCCGCATCGACCCCTTCGATCGAGAAGGCCGTGAGACCGGCGCTCAAGGTCGGATCGTTGGACGTGTGCAGACGCACCTTCGGAATCGTTGCCAGACCATCCTTGAGGTGCGTCGATAGCGTCCGGATGCGTCGTTCAATGCGACCGCGGCCAATGATATTCTGAAAGTCCAGCGCCTCACCTAGGGCAAACATCAGAGGATCCGCCCTCTGACCCAGCGTCTCAAACCGCGATGCGCTCTCTTCGCTGTCCCATCCCGAGGATGCGATGGTCGGCCAAAGTCGGTCCTGGGCTTCCTTTCTCACGTACAGCAGGCCGCACCCGGCCGGTGCACCGCACCACTTGTAGGGACTGGAGGCAAACACGTCCACGCCCATGTCGTGCAGGTCTAGGTTCATCATCCCGAGCCCGTGAGCACTGTCCGCCACAACCAACAGCCCGTGCTCGTGGGCGATGGCGCTCAGTTCCTTCACCGGGAAGATGAGACCGGTTATATACACAGTGTGAGAGACACTGATCACTCTCGTTCGTGGCGTGATCGCCGCCGCGAACGCGTCCAGAATCTCTTGCTTGTTCTTGGGCGGAGCACCGAGCGGTACCTCGACGATGCGAAGCCCGTAGCGCTTTTCCTGCAGCTTCCAAGGATAGAAACCAGCCGGATGCTCGTGAGACGAGATGATCACCTCGTCGCCGGGCTCGAAGTCGATCCCGTTGGCCACGAGGTTCATGCCTTCGGTGGTGTTGCGATTGATGGCAACCTCGTCCGCATCGGCGTTCACGAAATCTGCCAAACGAGCACACATCTCATGCTTCTTGCTGGGCAAGAAGTTGTAACAATCGAACGGATTGGTGGCTTGGATCTTGAAATACCGCACCAAGGTGTTGAACACTGGCTCCGGCATCGGACCCACTGTACCGTTGTTCATCATGACGAGGTCTTCCTGCATGATGAAGTGCTTGCGGATCCCCTCCCAGTAGGTTCCGTCCGGTGAATCGCCTTGTTGGTAGTCTCGGTTCAATGCCGCGATACTGCTATATATCTCCGCGTTCAACTTGCTGAGCGAAGTGGTCGACAACGCTGTCGTGCCGGCCAGGTAGGCAACGAAGCCTCTGCGGTCCATTTACCACCTCCTAGGTCTCAGCTATGTGGTCTAGAATCTCTGTTCTATAGGGGAACAGCGCGGGCGTACCCCCAGTGTGCAGGAAGAGAATGTTCTCTCCTTCCTGGAAGTAACCCTTGTCTATCAAGTCGAGCAGTGCGCCCATCGACTTGCCCGTGTACACGGGATCGAGCAGCAGGCCCTCACCTACCGCCAGCAGCCGTATGGCATCACCCACACGCTCGTTGAACACGCCGTACCCGTCGCCGAGATACTCATCGACCACGAGCACATCTTCCGGTTCTACTCGCGCCTTGCTGCCCAGCAGCTCTAACGCGCCGTTCGCCACCGGGAGTATGTATCCTTTGACCTTCTCCGCTGTGGCGTACACGGAAACACCCAACACTCTGGTATGGGGCGCTAGCAGCTTGGCTCCGGCGATCAAGCCGGCCTGAGTGCCGCCCGACCCGCTGGCGAGCACAATCGAATCCACGCGAGCGCCAACGTTGGCGGCCTGCTCGACGATCTCCACAAACGCCTCGATGTACCCCAACGCGCCCCACGGCTGCGGCATTGACCCTTCCACCATCGAGCCGCCGATCGGCATCAAGTAGGGCTTGTGACCTCGGTCCTTGAGGTCGTCGACCACTGGAGCTACGAATTGTTCCACACTCGTCAGCTCCAGCATGTCTTCGATACCTGTCCCATCCACGATCTGGATGTCCGCGTTGAATACGCGGTCCAACAGCAGGTTTCCGTCGTCGCCTTCGGGCGAGGTCGGCCCCTTGAGCAACACGAGGAACGTCTTGATGCCGAGCCGTGATGCAGCCGCCGCCACGGAGCGGCACCAGTTGGATTGCACGCCGGCCCACGTTACGACGCAGTCGGCTCCCTGCCGCAATACGTCCGCCATGATGAAATCCAACTTGCGCGCCTTGTTACCACCGAACGCCAGACCCGTCTGGTCGTCGCGCTTCACGTAGATGCTGAACGGCGCGAATGATTGGGACAGGTTCTCTAGCTTTTCGAAGCGAGTGGGGAGATCAGACAACGCGATGCGGCGAAACCGTACCAGCGCCTGTCTGACAGAATCGATTGATTGCATGGCTCGGTCTTGGTTCTCAGTTGGCAACTGAAGCACCTGCGCCAATGAAGATACGGCGGTAGGGCGGCAGGGCGGTAGGGCGGTTTGGCCGGTAGGGCGGTAGGACGGTAGGGCGGGTCTCAAGTCACGGGGAGAGTCTCCGCCGTGTGTGTGGCTCGGGCTGCCTCACGCTGCGCCATGTAAGTGTTTCCCACCACAATCACGGCGGCACCTACCCAGGTCCATACATCAGGGAACTCGGTGAACACCACGAGACCAATGAGTGCCGCCCAAACCAGTCGCGTGTACATCACGGGCTCTACCAAGCTGACATCGGTGAGTTTATAGGCTCTGATGAACATCAGATGGCCCGAGGTGCCGCACGCACCGACCAGAGCCAACCAAGCCAGATGTTCCAGAGTCGGGCGCTGCCAAACCGTGAGCGCAGGTACCAACGTCACGGCCATCATGAGAAACGTCAGGTAAGCGACGATTGTAGCGGTGCTGTCGGTCCGAGCGAGCGCCTTGGCCATGAGTTTCGAGATCGACACACAGACAGTGGCGAAGAGAATCAGCCCGGTCGCCAGGCCCACCGGCTGAATTCCCGGCCTAATGATCACCAGCGCGCCGACGATCGCCAGTGCCACTCCCACCCAGCGATGGAGCCCAACCTTCTCTTTGAAGAACACTATCGCCCCCACCGTCATGAAGACCGGCCCTACCAGCGCCAGCGAAGTGGCATCAGCCACCGGTATGAGGCTGAGTGATGTAAACCAGGCCAGCATCGACATCGCGTTCACCACGGCGCGACCAACGTGCCACCCGAAGCGATCGGTCCTGAGTGTCCCCAGCCCAACCATGGCAAACCAGGGCACAAACACCAACACACCGAACAGATTGCGGAAGAAAGCGATCTGGAATGGATGTAAGTCGGCCGACACATAGCGGATCACATTATGCATCGTCGCAAAGCAGGCACTGGCGGCAACGCCGAGCAGGATGCCCTGCACGCTCGGGGCAATGTGGCCTATGCCAGAACGATGAACCTGCTCGTTACTCCGCACTCCCCCGTTGATCGCCTTGGTCGATGTTAACTCGATGCGCAGAAACGATGCGTCGGAAGAGATGGGGTGACAAGGGCATAGAGGCAGGAAGAGTCGGGAAGCGACCGAAAGAACACCAGGAGTTGCGGGGAGAGTGTGGTTGCCTACTGTCCTTTGCTGATTTGAAGGAACACCCGTGTACCGGCCGGTCCGCTCGCTAACCCCACGCCGAATCTCCTGCCCGCCTCTGTCGGCCTTACCCAAACACCACCGCCAACGTCGTACAGCCAGCAGCCGGCAACGCCATCGTAGTACATGCGCCCCGCATCGGCGATGCCCATTACCCCGTAGGTTGCGCTGCGGCCGAAAACCGAGGTGTTGCCTAGAGCGACATGAAGTTCGGCACCACCGTATACTGCGGCATCTCCCGCTAGGCTTCGTGAGGGGAGAGAGCGGAGCGAATTACTACCTCCCAGAAACGCTGCCTCTTGGAACGGCACCGCGCCCCACAGCTTCTTTCCTCCAGCCCTGAGTGTGAGCGTCGGCATCGTCGGGAGAGGCAACGCCGCGGTTCCTGAAACCTCACCGTGCACCTCCGCAAACGGCGATGCTACATCGAGCAACGCGGGGTATGCAGCACCACCCAAATCCACGCTCAGGCTGTGCGTGCCTCCTTGCTGCTGGCTCGTCAGACTGAGCGCCGTACTGATGCGCCCGCCGAGCTGTAAGAACCTCCCCACTCCGTAAGTCCCCGTGGCGCGCGAATCGAGAACGTCGTCGTCGATCTCACTGGCCGTGTACTTGAATACTGGTCCCAGCTCCACGACTGCCCACTGGTTGGCGCTTGCCAGCGTCACCGTGGGCTCGATCAGATAGCGACTGAACTCGACTTCCCAGCGATTGAAGTTGTGCTGCTTTGCATCGAGCGGAGCGACCATGCGGGCCACCCTCCTGCCTGCGAACGTGGTGGTCGACACCCGCAAGGCTGCCGATGCGCCTGGGAACAGCTCCTGGTCGGCCGTGGCGAGCTCCGCCCGCATTCGGCCCATTGGTGACGCAGCCAGTCTCAGGCGAACCCAACTCTTCGATGCACCAGTCGCGGTGCGGTGATACAGTGCCACGCTGCCAGGAAGCAGCACTCCATACTCAAGGTCGATACCCAGTGCAGAACCGGTCGGTATCAGCCCGCGTAGTGTCTCAACTGCTTGCCCTAGACAGAGTTGCGGCGTCGCGGGACAGAGACACGCGACCGCAAGAACCGTCTTCACGCAAGACAGAGTGCGTCTGGAACTGGATGGGAGTGGACGGGCCATGTTCATTAAGGATTACCTAAACTGGGACACGACACAATGTTCCCCTTTTCTACGGTCTTCGCCGTGATTGGGGTCACGTGCCTCCGGACACGCGCCGATACTCCTCCGTCTCTCGCGATTCGAATCCTCGACCCGATCTCACCAGGAACAACGCCGCGAGCCCTTCTTGTTCCGCCAGTTCGTACCCCTCTTCCGGGCCGAGCACGCTGAGTGCCGTTGCCCACGCATCGGCAAAGACCGCTTCGCCGTGCAGTACGGTGACAGAGGCACCGGAATGGCGCACCGGCGCCCTCGTGCGGGGATCGATGATATGCGAATAGCGCACACCATCCACTTCGTAGTAGTTGCGGTAATCCCCTGAGGTAGCCACGGCCATGTCCACCAGGTCCAGCGTCATGAGGGCTGTACGCACGTCGCCCTCGGGTCGCTCGATGCCTACCCGCCAAGGAGTGCCGTCAGTCTTCCGGCCGCGGGCCTTCAACTCGCCGCCAACTTCGATCAGAAATGCATCGAACCCGATTCGAATCAGCGCCTCAGCCACACGATCAACCGCGAAGCCCTTGGCGATCGCCGACAGGTCAGCCGTCGTTTGCGGACGGGCCTTCGCGAGAGTGCCGGCATCCAGATTGATTGAGATGAGATCGTATCCCACACGATCCGCTAACAGGGCAAGCACCGAATCAGTCGGAGGCGTGGGTGCACGGTCCGATGGTCCGAAACCCCACGCATCTACCAGAGGTCCGACTGTCACGTCGAACCCGCCGCCGGACCGCTCGCTCACGTCAAGTGCGACGCGAAACACCTCCAGCGTGGCGGCTGAAACCTCAAACGGCAGCGAACTAGCGTGGCGATTGAACAGTGAAAGCTCAGACGAGGAATCGTAGGTCGACATCAGTCGTTCGACACTGTCAAGACTACTCTGAATTGTGTCTCTCAGAGCTACGCGCTGTGCCGTTGCGACGTCCCGATCATCGATCTTCACGACATACGTAGTGCCCATCGTGAGACCGGAGATCTCATGCACTGCAGGGCCGCGTTCGTCGACAGCCAAGCGCAGAACTGCGACTGCGGCAAGCAGCAGTGCCACGACCCCCCCGACCCCCCATAGGCTCCGCGTCACTGCGACGGACTCCTCATGTCACACTCGAGCCCCGCCAGTATTTGGAGTTCTAGTTGCCCCGGCACCCCAGCTCGACCCGGTTCACCAGGGCTCGATCTGGTGGCACGCTTCGCAGGCCAGAGGAGCATTGTGCTCGACTTTGTCGACGTGGCATACCGTGCAGACCTCGCGACTCCATCGATCGATGTTGGCTACAGCATCACCGTGGCACTGGGAGCACTCGAGGTGGGCGAAAGCCAACATGTGGTTGTCTTTGGCGCCCTGTTTGTGGCAGGACAAGCACGAAGCCTCAGGCTGGTGGTGGAACGCGTGACAGGTCTCACAGTTCAGCTCCGCGGCACTCATGGTTGGAGGACTGTGACAGACATTGCACGTCAACCCCGATTCGCTGTGCGGCGCATGAGGGAAGTCACCCACAGGATGCTCTACCGCTTCTTCCGGTGCGCCACCCGGCCCCGCGTGACAGCTCGCACAATTGAGTGCATCGATCTCACGGTGGTGGCACGCATTGCAGCTAGTGTTAGACATGGTGGTCTTGCCATGGTCGTCCAGAGCTGAATGGCAGTCGGTGCACTCCAACCCGGCCAGCAGAACGTGCCGTTCGTGAGGGAACTCCCTTTCGCCGTACCGTACCGTCTTCCGTTCAACGCCCAAGTGGCAGCTGAGGCATACGTTCTCGCTCAGGCTGGGCCCGAGGTCGGCATCGGGAATCGGGTAGGGTAGTCCGCCGGTTCGCACTGCCTGCGTGATGAGATCGATTGCAGCCCGCAGCAAGTCATCCGCGTAGCCGATGTTGTGTGCGCCACGGCCCACACTCACGACTGAGACGTTCTCCTCGGCCTGGCTAACCAGGCTGTCCGCCAGCGCCCGCGTCCTTACTGGCACACCAGGAACCACCGTTCTAGCACCCCGGACGATCCGCGCCACTGCATCGGTTCTCCGCTCAATTTCCTGTTGCCAGGATGGGAGGATGTTGGCGTAGCGGATTCCATGGCACGACATGCATGTTGCCTCACCGGCGGCCTGCACCTCCTCGTGACCCCGTACCTCGGTGGCGAGTCCGTGACAACTCTGGCATGACACGCGAGCCAGAAACATCGAACTCGGTTTGTCCTCTGTACCGTGTCCGCCAAATCCTGCATAGAGACGTTGCTGCGCCTCGTGGGTTCGCTGATGGCAGGAACGGCAGTCCAGCTCAAAGGTCGATCTCAGAGACACTACCCGATGCTCCATCGGCACATGACACTGCGTGCACTCGACGTTGTGCTCAGCTATGTGCGTGCGGTGCACGAACTCCGTGTTATCAAACAACACAACGCGTTCCGGCTCGTTGTGGCAGTTGTAGCAGCGTGACACCTCCGCGGACCCCGAACCGAACACGACGTTATCGTGACAAGAAACGCACGACACCATGTCTTGGATGTACTGCGGATGATCCACAACGAACCCGGCCGGAGACTCTACGCGAGGTGGCGCGTTGTGGCAGCCAACACATCCGGCGATCGGCTCACCCTGTTCGGTTTCCTTGAAATGACACAGGTAACAGGTGGTCTCTGTGACCCTCAAGTGATCGCCCTGCACGATCTGAGAGTGGCAGCTGGTGCAGCGAAGCTGCTTCCCTCTTCGTAGCTCGCCCAGATGTTGCGCGTGATCAAAGCGAATCCCGCGGTACATCACCACACCTTCGAGCTTGCGCTGCTCGTGGCAGCCCGACCGCAGGCAAGCACCATCCTCGATCTCCGCCCATGGTTTGATCCCATAAGTGCCCGTGACGTATTTCACCACCTGATTGGCCGCCTGCATCTTTCCCATCGCCTCGGCCCTTATGCCAGGAGCATAGTGGCACTCGATACAGGGTACGTCATTGTGAGATGATGTAGCCCAGGAGTCGTAGTACGGAATCATTATGTGGCAGGTCTTGCAGAAGCTCGGCTGTGCGCTGTACTCGATGAACCCAACCGTGCTCACGGCCGCAAAAATGACAAAGAGGACTCCCACCTGTATCAGGATCCTGATCGGCCTGGTCAGACGACGGAACTTGGCAAAAAGGATCGACATTAAGTGCGCCCCTGATGGCGTAGATCGCGGAACTTGAACCAAACCAACACCACCGTCGAGAAAGCCAAGAACCAGACCGGCACCAACAGCAGTTTGTGCTCCCACTGCTGTTCGGCCCTAGCCTCCGCCGTGGCTCTCACCAGGCTCGTGTTGGTGCGCACACCCCTGCTCAGATCCTCCATCATGGCGAGATCGAAGCTGTGTTGCGCCACAGCCATCTGTCGATAGCTCGTCAGCGCGCTTTCCAGCCGAAAGACCTCGTTCGACACCTGCCGCCCGCTCAATCTGAGTTCTGCTATCGCCTGTTCTGCAGCGGCAAGCTCGGCCGCGGCCTGGACCGTCTCTTCCTGTATTTCCACGCCCACCGCCGCCGCCCGTGATCCCGCCTCGTGGCAGTTGGTGCAGACCGCGGCGATTCCCGCCGGCTCGATCCGCTCCGTGCCGTGGTTACTGTGACACGCCAGGCAGCCGGGGAAGTCTCCGTTCACAGCCGACGCGGCGTGCGGACCCTGGTGCAAAGCCCGGCCGATCAGAACGTGACAGTGGTCGCACACGTTGACCACTTCAGTCACACCGGGTGGCAGGGCTGCGTGGGAGCCGTGGCAGCCTGTGCACGTGGGCGCCGCGAAATTGGCAGCTTCGAACACCGCGATTCCATGCGCACTAGTGCGGTAATCATGGAACTGGTTGGTCGGCAGTCCATACCGGCCCATGAGCTGCTCGTCTTCGTGACAACCCGCACAGGTCGCCGGGATGTTCGTGGGATGGACGTTGCTGCGGGCGTCATCCGGGGGAAGAATCAGGTGTGCGTCGTGACAGTCCGTGCACGTGGGAGCATTGAGGTCTCCGCGCCCCAGCAGCAGCTGGCCATGTCTGCTGGTCCGGAACTCCGCCAGCTGACCCGAGTCTAAACCATATTGACGCATCCGACTCGCGTCAGAGTGGCACGAGGAACACAGCTCGATGGTCTGCAGTTTGGTCGGATCTCCAAGAAAGCGGCCCCGGTGCGCCGCCGCGATCTCGACTGAAGAAGGGTCACCGCCGTGACAGTCGTCGCAGTGTATGCCTCTTTCCGAGTGTACGCCCATGGTGAATGTGCGCCGTTTCTCGGCGTGGCAAACCAGGCAACCATATTCGGAGTCCTGCTCGATAGCGGGCTCACGCGTCCCGGGCTGCACGGCGGGGCTTGCCTCGAGCGGTGCGGCAGTGCCCAGCAGGGCGATGATCAGACCTAAGCCCGGGCGCTTCACGGCCTGCTCCTCTCAGCATCGGGATCGCCTGGTCGTAGCGGCGTCGGTCCCAAGTCCGGCAACGGCACGCCGGGCTCCACGCTATCAGATACGGCACTCGGTACCTCCGGCAGACGCTCCGATGGCGGTACATCCCGCAGCTGGCGCCCCACGATCCACGCCGCGGCGAAGCCGACGAAGAACGTCACACCGAGCACGGCTGCAACCGGACGGTGACGTAGCCTGCGCTCCGGACTCCTATCGAACAGAGGCAAGAGAGCCATCGCCAGTCCAAGCAGCGTAAACGCCGTGAAGCCCCACGGACCCAGATAGCGTATCAGCGCCAGCGACACATCTACGGGTACCCAGGTCGATACCAGTTCACCCGGCAATTGGTACGGGCTCGCCACATCCGCCATGGGGCGCGGGAACAAAACGGCCAAGGTGATCGCGACCGCGATGACCAGCACCACGACCACGAGAATGCGCAACAAGTGATGCGGAAAGAACGGAACCCCCCGGTCCATCTTCTCGAGTTCTTCCACTGTCCAGGCGGCACTGGGACGCCACGGATCCTCGGTCTCCTTGACCTCTGCAGGCGGTGCAACGCCCCGCCGCCGCACCAACGTGAAGTGGTAGCCCAGGAGCGCGAAAGCAATCCACGGTAACACGATTACGTGTAGGGCAAAGAACCGGCTCAGAGTAGCTCCTGACACGATCACGTCGCCCATTATCGCCCCGGTAGCGAGCCCGCCTAGTAGTATGGTAGCGGACATTGCGTCGAGCACTTCGGTCACTGTCCAATACGCCCATTGGTCCCACGGCAACAGGTATCCCGTGGCACCGAAGGCGAGGACGACGAACAGCAACATCAGGCCAATTAGCCAGCTCGTCTCTCGCGGAGGCTTGTACGCGGCCGTGAAGAAGACCCTGCCCATGTGGGCGAGCACGGATAGCACGATGAGGTTGGCGGACCAAACGTGTAGATCTCGTATGAGCCAGCCGAACGATACCTCCGAAGCCATGTGTTGCACGCTCGGGTACGCCTCTTCCACCGAGGGACGGTAGTAGAAGGAGAGCAACACACCGGTCACGACGAGGATCATAAAAAGTAGGTAGGTGATGCCCCCGAAAACATGCCGCCAACCGACATGAGGCGCCAGGCGGTACTTGAGCGCTTTGCGCAGGGCTTCGTCGATCCGCAGGCTGCGGTCGATCGGTCCGTATAGCAGTCCAACGAATCTGGCCACCCCGAGCAGACTGGCATCAGTGCTGGCGCGGATGTCGGACCAAACGTTGCTCACCCAGCCCGTCACTGCCCGCCACACTCGACCGATCATGGTTCCTCCCCAACGTACACCACGGCGTTACGGACGAAGACCCCGTACCGTTGCAGCGGTGTGGTGGTCAATCCAGTGACGACGTTTCCCTGAAGATCAAAGACGGCGTGGCTGCAGGGGGACACTATCCTGAGGGATTCGAGATCCCACTGCAGAATACACCCGTCCCGCGGAGACGTGCCCTGCAATGCCGTGTAGCGGACATCGCTGTTCCGAACGACTAAGATCGTACGCTCGCCCCAACTGACAACACGGCTCGCCCCCACGGGGAAGTCAACTTCCCGGGCCACCCGGACGCCCTGCAGCAGTTCCGGTAGCTCCAGGTGCTCACGCGGTAGGACATACAGCGCCAAGACCAACAACATCCCGGTCAGCGTCATCAGCCCCACAGCACCCAGTAACAGATCGTTGAAACCCAGCCCGGAGGCTGGGACTTGCTCTGTCGTCTCTGGCATCGGTGGTTCCTTTGCGTTCACCCGCACCTCCGCTGAGCTCCGCTCACAATGATGGCTCGCCGGTGGTGCCGCCGCAAACCGCCGTTCACCGTACCTCCGACCGCCCGCGCCACGCGCGCATCACGTTCCCTTAACGATTTCTTCAGAAACGGCGACCTAGTGTTGTGGTCGTTCCGTACTGCCGCAGACAGTACTATTCTAACCTCTCCCCGGTCGACATGCCCACTGGTGTGTTGCCTGTGACTCGAACGCGGGAAGACGCAGATGCCTCAGCAAGTCCCCCGTCTGCTCGCGGTGTTCGCCGCCGCCGTGCTTGCGCTGATCATCGCACGGGGTTTCCTGGTGCCGGACACTTTTGGAGACATCGGACACTTCCGTGCTGCCGCCTTAGACTCCATCGTGGCGCGTGAGAAGAAGTACGCCGGCCATCAAGAGTGCACACTGTGTCACAGCCAGGTTCAAGAGATCCGCCTCGCTGGAAACCACAGCGGGGTGAATTGCGAAACCTGCCACGGTCCAGCAGCCGATCATGTCGCCGCACCGATGGACCTGAAACCGGATGCGCCGAGAGGGCGAGACCTCTGCGTACTCTGCCACCAGTACAACCCAACCCGACCCACTGGTTTCCCGCAGGTCGACCCAGTGGCTCACAATCCGCTGGTCCCGTGCATGAGCTGCCATGAGCCCCACGCCCCTGAGCCACCCGTGGTACCGGGCGAGTGCAGCGCTTGCCATGGCCAGATTGCGCGGCAGAAGGCGGTGTCGCACCACGCGACCTTACCTTGCACAACGTGCCATGCCGCTCCGGAGCAGCATCGGGCCGACCCGCGATCAGTGCAGCCCACCAAACCGGAAGCGCGGGATTTCTGCGGGGCATGTCATGCGCAGGACCTCCCAGGAATCCCTCAGGTCAATCTGCGAACGCACAACCCGGATTATCAGTGCTGGCAATGCCACTACCCCCACTTCCCGGAGACCGACTGATGACCGGCGATGAAAACGCGGCCGACCGGGACATGCGAAGTCCAGACGACGAGCAGCTAGACCGGCGGGAGTTCATAAACGAGATGTTGGCCGCCTGCGGTACCGCGGCACCGGTTCTGCTCGGAGTCATCGGCGTGCCGCTGGCGGCGAGAGCCCAGAATCTTGAATACGACCCCACCGAGCATTCCTACGGCATGGGGATAGACATTCAGAAGTGCATCGGGTGCGGCCGTTGCGTGCAGGCCTGCACCACCGAGAATGAAGTACCCGAAGATCCCCACTTCACGAACACGTGGATCGAGCGTTACATCATCAGGGCGAACGACGAGGTGGAGGTGGACAGCATTGAGGCCGGCATGCACGGATTTCCTCCGCCAAGCACCGAACAGGGAATACTCAAGACCTTCTTCGTTCCCAAGCTGTGCAACCACTGCGAGGAGGCGCCATGTGTCCAGGTCTGCCCGGTGGGTGCCACTTTCACCACCCAGGACGGAGTGGTCTTAGTCGACGACGATTATTGCATCGGGTGCCGTTACTGCATTCAAGCCTGTCCCTATGGTGCTCGGTACCTCCACCCGGACAAGCACGTAGCGGGCAAATGCACCTTCTGCTATCACCGGCTCGTAGAGGGGTTGGTGCCCGCATGCGTTGAGGTCTGTCCCACGGGTGCTCGTCTGTTTGGCGAGATCGAGGGCCAACCGACTCCACTTGCCAGATTCATGCGGTTCAACAGCCTGCAGGTACTGAAGCCACACCTCAACACCAAGCCCAGGGTGTACTACGCGAACCTGGACGGGGAAGTGAGCTAGAGGATGCAGGGTTTCATCTATCCCAACGAATTCGAGCTACAGTGGAGCCTACTGATCGTCCTCTACCCCTACATCACTGGGCTCGTCGCCGGCGCCTTCATCCTCGCCTCCCTCGAGCGGGTGTTCAACGTGAGGGAGGTGCAGCCAACGTATCGGTTGTCGCTGCTCACTGCGCTGGCCTTTCTCCTGGTCGCCACAATGCCCCTGCTAGCGCACCTGGGGCACCCGGAGCGGGCCTACGAAATCTTCCTGACGCCAAATCGCAAGTCGGCCATGGCGATGTTTGGATTCGTCTACGCTTGGTACCTAATGGTCGTGCTTCTGGTCGAGATCTGGTTCGACTATCGCAAGGACATGGTGGAGTGGTACCGGGAATCGAAAGGCCTCAAGCGCTGGTTTTACTACGCTCTCACACTGGGGTCGACCGACGTCTCGGAGAGCGCGCTCAAGTTCGACGACAACGCGGGACGCTGGATAACGATCATCGGCATCCCCTCCGCATTCCTACTGCACGGATACGTGGGCTTCATTTTTGGATCGATCAAGGCGAACCCTTGGTGGAGCAGCGTGCTCATGCCGGTGGTCTTCCTCTTCTCGGCAATAGTGTCCGGTATCGCGTTGGTGTTGGTTCTCTACATGCTCACGACCATGTTTCGCTGGCGCAAGATAGACATGGCGTGTCTCGAAAAACTCGCACAATTCCTGTTTTATGCCTTGATAGTGGACTTCTCGCTGGAATCGTTGGACTTCATCCATCGCCTGTATGAGGCAGAGGAATCGATCGAGATCCTCTCCCAGATGATTCAAAGCCGCCTGTTCATAAGTCTCATTGTGCTTCAGATTCTGTTGGGCACGATCGTCCCGCTGATCATGCTCGGGCTCACATCGTCTGCACTCCACAAGGGCGGGTTAGTTAAGGTGGCCCCCGAACTCAAGCAGTTGATCTACCTGACATCCGCCGTGCTCATTCAGATCGGGATCTTCAGCATTCGTTGGAACGTGGTTATCGGAGGCCAGCTGTTCTCCAAGAGCCTGAAAGGACTGACTGTCTACAAAGTCGAACTGCTGGGAGTCGAGGGCTTGGCAATGACCATGGCACTTCTGTTTCTGCCGTTTGTGTTCTTGTGGATTCTGGTGAAGGTGTTGCCGCCGTGGACCGACACCGAGCAGAGTACGGTGCAGGAGGCCGCGGCGTAGCGCTGTCCACACAGCTCCTTGCCTGATAGTAGGCGGCCGGCAACTTCGCGCCGGCGAGCGCCGTGCACGATAGACAACAGCAGGCGAGTTACACTCCAGGCAGAGGGTAAGATGAATCGTATCAGCAGGCGTATCAGCGATGCGCTCACGGGTATTCGGTGCCCCGGGTGTCGTAAGTTCGTACAGCCCACACTCATCCCGGTGCAAGGAGAAGCACCAGATGCCGAACAGACTAGTCCTCGCTGGTCGTTTGTGTGGCGCCCACCGTCGGGAGAAGTCTGTCCCGAGTGTCAGTTCCCGCTCGCACGCTACGCCCGAAGGGTCAAGTGGATCAGGACCTTCCAGCTGGGCGTTGTGTTGCTGACCATCTCCGTGCTACTCTACCTGGTTGGACGGTTTGGGGAAAGCCCGACTTGGGTTGTATGGACCTACCGAGTGTGTGGCAGCTTGGGTGGCCTTGCGTTCTTGGTGGGACTTGTTGGGCTCGTCGTGGGAGGAAAGCACGGACCAGAGCCCGTCAGCTCCAGCACGGGGACTGACAGTGGATGACCGCCTCGTGACCGACACAACTTTGCAGTACCTACTGACGTCCGTGCCTCCGAAGACCGGCGTGCACGTCCCGCTCTTGCTAGCGCTGTTCTGCGCGCTATTCGGGACCGGCCCGGCTCGGGCCCAAGATCAGGCCGTCGACAACTGCGTGAGCTGCCACGCTGCGTTGAGTGACGAGCGTCTCTCCGCACCGGTCACGTCCTTTGCCAGCGACGTTCACTCTGCACGTGGACTCTCATGCTCTTCTTGTCATGGCGGCGACCCGGCGGCCGCGGGATTCGAGGGGATGGACCCCGCACAGGGCTTTGTCGGCCGACCTTCTTTGCCTAGCATCCCGCAGTTCTGCGGCGGATGTCATTCCGACGCCGCCTACATGAGGCAGTACAATCCGTCGCTCCGAGTCGATCAGGCGCAGGAATACTCCACCTCGGTACACGGCAGTCGCCTGGCTCAGCTCGGCGACACCGCGGTCGCGGTGTGTTCCAGCTGTCACCCGAGCCACAACATCCGGCCACCGTCCGATCCGTTGTCGAGTGTGAATCCGCTCAACGTCGCGGCGACATGCGGCGCATGCCACGCCAATACCGATTACATGGCACCATACTCCATCTCCGTTGATCAGCTCGAACGCTATCAGCGTAGCGTCCACTGGGAGATGATATCGCTGAATGGCGATCTGTCGGCACCAACCTGCAACGATTGTCACGGCAACCACGGTGCCGCACCGCCCGGGGTATCCTCTGTGGGCAACGTGTGTGGACAGTGCCACTCAGTAATGGCGGACAATTTCGCGCGGAGCCGGCACTCTCAGACCTTCGCCATGCTGGGTATGCCCGGATGCGCAACATGCCATCAAAATCACGAGGTCGTAGCAGCAAGTGACGAGATGCTGGGCCTCGGGGAGGGTGCAGTCTGCGCGCGTTGCCACTCCGCGGGCGATGTCGGTGGAGATGCAGCGACGACGATGCGCACATTACTCGACTCGCTGGAGGCTACATTCGAGGCGGCTGACTCGATTCTCGCTCGAGCGGAATTGGCCGGCATGGAAGTGAGCGAAGCGCAGTTCGAGTTGGGAAGCGCCAACAACGCTGCTGTTCAGGCCAGGGCCTCGATGCACGCATTCGACGTTGAGGCAGTGACGGCAGACATAGCGGAGGGCCTTGAGGTTACGACAGCGGCATACACACGCGGGCAGGAGGCGATAGACGAGATCGGGTTCCGGCGCACAGGCCTTGCGATCTCAGTGGGGATAATCCTGCTCGTCGTGGCGGGCCTGCTCCTACACATACGCCAGCTCAACCAGGAACGAAGAACGATCTGAAGGGAAACTGAATGGCCGAGGAAATTCCGACTCCCGGGACCTCCCGCAGGAGATTCATCGATTGGATACTGAGTAGAACGCTAACGACCTGGCTGTTGAGCACGGGCTTTGGCGGATTGGTTCTGGCAGTCCTCTACCCGGCAGGTCGCTACATGGTGCCTCCGGAGTCAGGCGAGTCAGCCGCATCGTCAGTGACTCTGCCGCTCTCGCCCGACGACCTGTCACCCAACTCAGCTGAGATCTTCAGGTTCGGAAACCGCGCGGGGATCTTGGTCAAGATGGCGTCGGGTGAGCTGCGGGCGTTCTCGGCTGCCTGCACACACCTGGGCTGCATCGTGCAGTACCGGGACGACATCGAACACATCTGGTGTGCGTGTCACAACGGTCACTTCGACCTGAACGGGATCAACATCGAGGGGCCGCCGCCCACACCACTCGAGGTGTACACCGTGAACGTGCGCGGTGACCAAGTCGTCGTGAGCAGGAGAGCCTGAGATGACTCGGATCCGGTACTGGACGGTGGGCCTGGTAGCGTGGCTCGACGAGCGATTCGAGTTCGACACGTTCAAGAGTCTCGCTAAGAAGAAATCGGTGCCTGTCCATCGGCATTCAATCTGGTACTACCTGGGTGGAATGACGCTCTTCCTCTATGTGGTTCAGGTTGCCACGGGAATCCTGCTCCTGTTCTACTATCGCCCGAGCGCCGAGGAAGCTTTCGAATCGGTTCAGTTCCTAATGGCCGAGGTCGAGTTCGGCTGGTTGGTGCGCTCGATCCATTCATGGGCGGCCAACCTCATGATTTTTACCTTGTTCCTCCACCTCTTCAGCGTCTTGTTGTTGAAGGCGTACCGCCAACCCAGGGAGATCACCTGGTTCACGGGCGTTGCATTGATGGGAATCGCTATGGCTTTTGGATTCACGGGTTATCTACTGCCGTGGAATGAACTGGCGTACTTTGCAACCCGCGTCGGAACCGAGATCACCGGTGCAATACCTCTGGTTGGAGATTTCCTACTCCGTGTGGCCCGGGGAGGGGACGATGTCACGGGAGCCACGCTCACGCGATTCTACGGGTTTCACGTGGCCGTCCTGCCGGCGGTGGCCGCCGCCATCCTTGGACTCCACCTCTTCTTCGTTCAAAAACAGGGCATGAGCGTTCCGCCGAGTGTCAAGCGCGATTCAGATGAGAAGCGGGCCATGCCGTTCTTCCCCGACTTCTTGCTGCGGGACCTCGTGGGCTGGTTGTTGGCGCTCGCCGCATTGGCCGCTCTCGCCGCCTACTTACCGGCGGAACTCGGCCAGAAGGCCGACCCCTTTGCCCCGGCGCCCAGCGGGATCAAGCCCGAGTGGTACTTCATGTTCATGTTTCAGACGCTGAAGTACTTGCCGCCGCACATTCTGGGATTGGAAGGGGAGATGGTGGGCATAATGGGTTTCGCGGTGGCCGGAGTACTCCTCTTGATACTGCCATTGCTCGACCGGCGCTCCGCGCGTGGCGAGCCGAGCCCGCTGTTTACGTGGATCGGCGTCGGAATCATCGCCTACATCGTTGTGCTAACCGTCCTCGGGTATACGGTGGATCCAACGGCGTAGCGGTAGAGAACGGTTCGCCTCCCTACGCACCGCCAGCGTGGCTGCTCAGCTACTTCGGGACCTTTCCAAGCAGTCGCCACACCCAATGATGCAGCTTGTGGCCGCCGGTCGGTTCGGCATACATCAGCACGCACTCACCGTGCACCACACTCATGCCCCCACTCTTACAGTACTCGACCGCCTCTTGCGACTCCGCGCCCTGTTGCATCCAGACGCGCCGAATGCCTGCCGCGGACGCTTCCTCGACGACCTTCTCCGTCTCTGAAGGCGGTACAACGATCAGGACGCCTCCTACCGGCTCCGGCAGCTCCTTCAGGCTCGGGTAGCAGCGCTCACCGTCAATCTTCTGCGCCTCCGGATGTACGGGTATCACCCGGTAGCCCTTCTTCCGCAGCTCCCGTGTCGCAGCGTTGCCGAATTTCTTGCCACCACGAGAGACACCCACCACCGCGAGGGTGCGCTGGCTCAGGAAATCGTCGATCGCCTCTCTCTTGGTCACGCTCTTTCCTCGTTCAGGTTGGCTCGACCATCAGTAGTCGCCTTGAAACCCTATCGTGTAGGTCACCAATCAGCAAGCGGCACGCGGCCAGCGTCAGTGTAGAGTCGCCTCCTCAGAGCGCTGCACCTACCAAGAACAGAACGGCAACGCCCGTCTTCACTACCGGACAGATCTTGAAGAACACTACAGAGGTTCTCCCTCCAGTAATGAGCGTCCAAAGTGCCATCACCAGCAACATGGCGGCAGAAACGCGGTACACGAGAGTGGCCGCCAGCGTGCTATGTGGAACCGCAAATGTCACGAGGCCAGTCAGCACACCGATGAAGCAGAGCATGAGGCCCTCGGACACCCACTCCATCGTGAGGACTCGGCGGTTGTCAACAGACAAAGGCTCGAATCCGCCAAGTACAGATCTGGTTGGAACGATGTGTGCGACGCCCCACGCAGTGATGATCATCGAGCCGGCGTAGAGCATTATCGAAGCAAGCATGTGAAGTCTGCCTTCTAGTCAGCGGTCTTTCAGCACGGGCATGCCGAAGGAGACCTGAGGCCACAACACCAGGCCGACCGGCTCTCCTCAAAGGACATCATGACACCGTCAGCCGCCGATAGGCTAGAGCCCACCTAACCGCAGCTAGCCTCACTCTGCTTCTTGCCGGTCAAGGCGGCGAAGATCATTGCGGCGGCGCACCCTACTCCACTGTTGACGGCGATGGCAGCTGTGGGACAGTTCAGCTGACAGGCCCCGCACTCCATGCACGAGTCGGGGCGGGCGAGTTTAGCCACTCGATCATTCATCGAGAAGACCGCATGGGGACACACGGCAACGCACATCGCGCAGCCAATGCATAGATCCGGATCGTACTCGAGTGTATTCAGTTCAGACGCGGCGATCACGATGGCACTCCTACAGCTCAGACAAAGTACAGAACTGCTCTCGACGCGACCCCCAACCCACACATCCAAGCCATCACCGGGATGTAGGCAAACATCTCCCGCCGCACCCCGCTCCGCGACGTGAAGGTGGTCGATCCGGTGAAGTTCAGCGCCAGGAAGGCCGTGATCGATGTCGCGATGAGAATCAGCGACACAGCACCCATGGCCTGCCGCCACCATGCTGATTCCGACGGGCTCAAGAGAGTCAGGATCGCGAACGGCATTGCCACGAGTCCACCGAGAATAAGTCCCTTGCTGCTGAAGTCACGCGTGGGCAGCCACGGCAGCAGGATTGGGAACACCAGCAACCCTGCCAGTATGGCTGCCAGGAACGCCGCTTCCGGTATGGCCGACGCATCTGCTGTCACTATGCGAAACCCGAACACCAGGACCCACAGCAACACGAGAAAGCTGCTGAACTCCACCGGGATCAGAACCGCGCGGTCGCGCAGTCCAAAACGCACCCGACGCATCTCCGGTGTTGCCTCGCGCGACTCGAGGTACTCGGGCAGGTCAGTCGCCAGGACTGGCCCGTACTCCACCTTGAAACCCGAGCGCTTCTTCACCGTATGCGCCGCCACTCCTGGCGCCCCCAATTGTGGCACAATCAGCTTACGGTGGCTAACCACGTCGTGGAGCTGGCATGACTCGATACGATGTACCAGCTCGTCCGTGCCAAATGTGCCCTTGCCGGCGGCGCACCACACGTTGATGCCTTTGGTATCCAGCACCAAGATGTAGCCGGCGATTCCGGCGAGCGCCGACCGCAGCGCGTCAAACGAGAGTGTGTAGTTGGCAGTCACGAAAACGGGTGAATCGTCTCCGGGACGGCCCAACTTGTACAATCCCGGCGTAACTCGATGCCCACTTCGCTTCCAGCCCACTCGAGCCAGGATGTGATCCCAGCGATTTCCAACAGTGAGAGTACTGGTCGTGTGTGGGATGTCACTCTCGCCAGGGTCCGACATCACTTCAGCTCTCCCGCTGCTTCGCGGTGTACATTGCTAAGCTCCAAAGCGCCGCGGCAAGAACGATGAGCACGCCTACCATCGCCAACGGCGTCGAGAGCACGAATCCCGTAGCACTCACAAGCAATCCGAACACGCCCAGCATGAGGGGCTCACCGCGTCCGTGAATCCGCGTGCCGAGCCACAGTCCCCAAAGTGCTCCTAACGCGGCGACGATCGACAGTGGGACCCACGCCGCAGGCGGCAGCGACCAATCCAAGCCACCCACCACTTTCACCAGACCGTATATCGCTACCGCCACTACGAGAACCGGTAACCCACAGACGACCACAACGGCGTCGCAGTGGCAGGCGGAACCGCAGCAGTTGCGTGACATGTCGTTCCTCCTTTTGATGCGCTCCGCAGAGCGCTGCTCAATCCTCTTCGGCCTCTGGCTCCGCCTCTGTCTCAGAATCGAACACCTGACGGACCCTCTGGCGCAGGCGCTCTTTGGCATCCTCCACACCCGATAGCGCATCATCCAGTTCGTCCAACTCCCGAGCGTGGATCAAGAGTCCCTCGCGAATGAAGAGCGCCGCCGCCTCGGAGCGGCTCTTGAACGCACCGGTCTCAACCCAATGGTCGAGCTTATCGCTGGTCTCTTCGTCGACCCGGACCATCACGACCTGGTCCCGCGCGGTCTGCCCCATCTCCTTCAAGGAGTCCGACAATCCGCCGGCCATGCATACGACCCTGAGGGGCGAGCCGGGCTCCGCCTCGCAACAGCCGGTGTCGAGGTCGATTCCCTTGTCTTTCAGCTCCTCACGGATGTTTTGCCAAATTTTGGACAGGTTGATCTCCGTCATGAGATCCTCGCCGAGGCGGGTCTGTGAGTGCGTATTGCCGTATTCACATTACGCATTACGTATTTCGCGGGCGAATTGTTTCGAGAAGCCGAGTTGGTTATCTGCCGGCTCACAGTCAGGAGGCGTTATGAGCCGACTACCAGCACGTAAGTAACTGTAAATAAAGCACTTGGTTGCCAGTCCGTGCGTTACTTGACGCAGCGGCTACACTACTGCCTCGCGGACAAGAGCGGCAGGGACGTCGGGGCGATCAGAGCGGTGGGCAAGACGCCCGTTCTGGGACAGAACGCACCAACGCTGCTGCTATCGCCATTGCGGCGGACAGCGCTACTGCCTAGAACGTGACGGTGACGGCCACAGACAGTTTCCAGAACCGATCCTAGTAACGCTCAGAGTCCTCCGCCGATCAAGGCGCGCCGACGAGCGCGCCAGGCTCTCAGCAAAGACCCCAGATTCCTGTCACCACGCTTCTAGCTTGGATAGAACGCACTTGACACCGGGTACCCGCCGAGTCAGCTGTCCCACTCGGTTGACATCATCCAACGAACGTACAGATCCGGTGATCGTGACCACGCCGTGATCAGCCTCGACATCGATCCGATCGTCGCACACCCCACGATCCAGGCCGATTCTGGCCCGTATCTCGCTGGCAAGAGCAACGTCATCCACTATCTTGTGGGATTCCGTGGTCATCTGATAACGACTTGTTGCTGTCTCGGCGAGAATAATGCAGGCACTGGCGGTCGAAACGCGTGCCAGGTTGATCGCAACGTCATAGGTCAACGGCTGGTCGACTTCGTCACCGTAAATCCAATTCGCCCAGTCCTCGCGTTCCTCATCCGCGTGATTGATATCCTGTATCGCATCCTCGCGGCTCACCTCGCTTCGCTCCATAGCGGCGTCGACTCGATACTCCAAATTGGCAGTTGCCTTGATCCTCAGATGGTGCGGGACTCCGGCGAGCAAATGCCCGGCGTGCCCGTGATATACCACATTGTCACTCCGGACTGCCTTGGCCAAGGCGGCCTGTACGCAGTGGACGCGATGCAGGCTTTCGATGCCGCGGTCCTCCAAGGTGGGCGGTTTGTGCAACAGCGCGGACTCTAGGCGTTCCTGCGATACACCGAACTCCTTGGCCGCGTCGCTTATCAGCTCCTCTTGGGACAGGACTCGATAGCCGAGCTTTCTGCCCAGGCTTTCCGCCAGGGCCTTCCTTCCACTGTGAACCCCTCCAGATATACTGATTATCGCCAATACACCCTCCTATTCACGCGTGGCGGACCAGAGACGTGGGATCTCGCGCAACTCGCACCAGTGGGTTCCTGCCGGCCCATTGCCGCTCACCATTAGTCTACCCCGCTGGCTTGTGGCACAGCGCGCAATACTTGGTGTCCCGGCCCTCGTGACTGGCCGGAGCGTCGGGTACCGGCTCCATGGCGCCGGCCTTGTGGCACATCATACACTGCTCGCGCCCCTCCAGAGCGTGCGGCGTGGCCTTGGCCTCAGCCGTCAGCATCGGCGAGTCCGTGGCGTGACACCACAAGCAGGTCTCGACATCTCGGTCTGCGTGGCTTGCCGGAGCGTCGGGCACGGGTTCCATGGCACCGGCCTTGTGACACATCATGCACTGCTCGCGACCTGCGGTGTCGTGGTTGACCGGCCTTGGCATGGCCTGAGCAACGAGTGTGGTAGCCCATAGGCCGGCCAGCACAACGATTCCGGCGACGGTCATGAAACGGTGATGATTCATACTCTTGTCTCCTGCCCCGATGTGAATGAGCTATCCACTAATTCTCTCACCCAGGTCGTTTTGTGACGGTGAAGCCCAAATGAACCCGCTTAGCGGCAAGCACACTCGGTCGCTGTCTTCATGATTCGCTCACGGTTTCTTAACACGTGGTACAGGTATCGTGACAGAAGAGAAACGGAAAACAGGCGGTCGCGCGATGCGATCAGCTCCGGAGGATACACTGTGGTAGACAGAGACATCGAGCGGCGGATACGCGGACTCAAGTGCCTCGTAGGCAACACGCCACTGCTTGCCATCGACCTGGAGTTCCGGGGAGAACCCAGGGTCATCTACGCGAAGGCCGAGCACCTCAACATGACAGGCAGTATCAAGGACCGCATGGCGCTGCACATCTTGCAGGAAGGTTACTCGGCAGGTGTCCTCGAGCCTGCGGACCACATCTACGAAGCAACGAGCGGCAATACGGGGATTTCCATCGCCGCCACAGGTCGAGCGCTGGGCCACCCGGTCACTATCTTCATGCCCGACTGGATGAGTGCAGAGCGCATCAACCTGATTCGAAGTCTGGGGGCCGAGATCGTCCTCGTGAGCAAGGGGGAGGGCGGTTTCCTCGGCAGTATCGAGCGTGCCGAGGAGATGGCCGCGGAGAACGCGCTGTCGTTCCTACCCCGTCAGTTCTCGAACGCGAACAATGTCGAGGCGCATGCCCGGACCACCGGCCCGGAGATCTGGTGGCAGTTGCAGTTCCGTGGCCTGACGCCGGACGCGCTGGTGGCAGGCGTGGGAACCGGTGGAACGGTGATGGGTACCGGACGCTTCCTGCGCGAGAAACATCCCTCGGTCAGACTGCACCCGCTGGAGCCCGCTAACTCTCCCACGCTGTCTACTGGCTGCAAGGTCGGTAAGCACCGGATCCAAGGCATCTCGGACGAGTTCATACCCCCCATAGTCGATCTCGAAGCACTGGATGATGTGGTGTCGGCGGACGACGGGGACGCGATTCTAATGGCTCAGAAACTGGCAACCGGACTCGGGCTCGGCGTCGGCATCTCATCCGGTGCCAACTTCTTGGGGGCGCTGGAGATTTCAAACCGACTCGGTCCCGATGCTGTGGTGGTAACTGTCTTCGCGGACGACAACAAGAAATACCTAAGCACGGACCTGCTTCGAGCCGAACCTGCAGGTGATGGGTTCCTGACTCCGCACGTGGAGCTGCTGGGTTTCCGAGCCCTCAAGCGAGTGTGTCACACATGCTGCGATCCGGTCGAGTGTGCAGAGGGCATGCCTGCGGACTTCGATCCATCCGAAGAGGCGCTGCCGCCCTGCGTGCGCCGCATCAGCGCTCCGATCTAACCCTGACCGCTGTCCTTAACCTGGTACTTTCAATTACGGTGCCGTCAATCGCCTGCTGGCGAGCGTAGGCACGACAGCCAACGCGTTTCAGTGTCGCCGTCTGGTCTTCAGAGCCGATACCAAGAGCCAGAGATGGATGACCACGCCGACGAGGAGAACGAATGGGCCGAAGATGATGAGATAATAGATCACAACGGCGCCTCTCCCCTCAATCAGCATCGGCAAGATGGAGAGCACGATGCCGGCAGCAAGCATGAGCGTGCCGACCAGGCTGATCCTTTTCCTGTTGGCGACTGTGGTATTGAGGTCGAGGGCCATACCGCCGCCTTGTTGTGACGACCGCTAGGAAGGTGCGGGAGGCAGAGGCCTACACCTTGAGCTTCTCATAAAGATAGAGCCGGAGGGGACAATCGCAGTAGTAGCTACCGCTGAAGGTGAACGCGAAGATGCATTGAGATGGGTCATCCTCGAGACATTGGAGCTGGTTCCCGGTACCGCAGTCCACTGCCCTGCACAACGTCTCGAACCCCGACTGTGCACATCTGAAGTGCTTGGGGCACTCCATTGCGCCGATGATCTCTTGAATCTTCTTTCTGTCCGCTTCGTCGAGCACCCTGGCCCCCTAGAGCGCTGGATCTGGCACTAACGGCCCGGTCACGCTCTTCGGGTGAATATGTTCGGTGAGCGCGATCCTCGCACATTGTTCTTGAAGACAGAATGAAGTTCGGGTGAATTCCGCAGGACTCCCAGCCTGTCGGACACCTCGTCCGACCCATCGTCGGACACTTAGCGGATGCAATGAAGATCGAAAGGGCGTTTGTTGGGATCTCGAAGTTCTTTGACGCGTGGGTGGCGATCATGGAGAACCACACTCGCTTGATGGAGATTCGGGATTCGGATCTACAGAACGCCAAGATCCTCATCATCTCTCCACCGTCGGACAGGGGAATCGCCGCGTTGACACACGCCAACTCCCAAGGCGAGTCATTTCTGCTCTGCTTTTCCACCGAGATCGAGGACATCGCACGTGCATACTGCCGCCGGCGCGACATCAAGAACTTGGTAACAGTTGTGAGTCCGTTCTTCAGCATCCCCTCGGGCACTGAGGAGTTCGACGCGGTGTATGCGAACTGTCTCTTCGACCTTTGTGATCCGCGTGAGGTAGACATAGTAGTTGGCGAGATCTGGCGGGTACTGAAGCAGGGAGGTCACTTGTACTCCGCCCATATGGGCCAGCCGTCCCGTATGGTCGGCCGGGTCTGGGTATCGATGCTCCAGAGGTTTCCCGCCGTGAGCCACGGCTTCCGTCCGGTGACTCTTGCTCCGACACTCGCGGACCAGGGCTTCACTCTCGTTCAGCATAGGGCACCAGAGAGGCTTGGGTTTCCGCTGCGGTATATCCAGGCGAAGAAGCCAGAAGTCGCCTGACGTGGCCGCGCCGTCTGGTAGGTCTCCCGCCGAGCGATCGACGAGCGTTCAGAGCGTATTTGTTGGAGCAGTGTCTATGACGCGACGGCTTTACTTTCACTCATCCAATCGGTCAGGGCCTTGACACCCGTCGCAGCGACCGCGGCGTAGAGGAACCAAAGGGCCCCCAGTTCTGGCGGAGGAACCTCAGCCTCACGAACGTATGGCACCAAGAGCAGGGTGGAGAGAACGAGCGAAACGGCGGCCACCAGGGTGACAGTCACAATCAGCCACGTCAGGCAGAAGTCTGGGGGTCGCCACGTGTCATTCAATTCAGTCAGGCCCATGGACTGGGTGCTCATTACGACCTCCCTTGCAGATAAGATGCACTATCAAGATCGACTCTGACAGCGGCAGCCATCCTGCACCGACACATCATCGTTCAACTCAACAACGGCGCCGCTCAGTTCCTGGTGGGCCGCATCAGGCCCCAGGTCTGCAGGAACTTGTTTCGCCCTGCTGGTCAACATGACGGCCGCATCCTTCCTATCAGCCCTCATCCACGACACCCGTGGCTGTGACTCACGAGCGTAGACGAAGAAAACGGGTCCCAGGCTACACCTTGCTGATCCGAGAGTGATGCGAGATACGCTGGGAGTCTACGTGTGACGTAGACGCCCGGCGGAGGCCCGCAATCCTCTATTACGAGCTCAAGACTCCTGGCTTGAGCTTGCGCGCTCTTCGCGCCACAGCCAGACCGCTAGTGCTCCAGGACCGAGGCAAGCCAACACGCTCATCCAGACAGGGATGATCAGGCCGTTGACGGTTATCTCGATGGACAGCAGCACGCGCAGGAAGTGCAGGAACGCGACCACGAAGAGAAACATCATGACTACAATCGCTGCGGGTTTCATGTCCACCCCCTCGGTGTGCGGCAGCGCTGGGCTGGCCGGCTATCGGACCGCCTAGAAAGCTGCCGGCGTCCGACCGACAGCCTCTTGACCTTGCTCAATCACAACGTTTCTCACCGGTTCCGCGCCCGTCGGGCCCAAGCGCCCGCAGGCTATCGGCCATGTTAGGACGCGCCATTGCCGCGGGATCCTGTACCGTCACTTGCTGCTGAGCGACTGCGACCACTCACCCAATCGGCCATGGCCGTGACGCTTGAGCGTCGTCAGCAGGACAACCGGTACGAGCAAACCGAAGCGGTAGGTGGGCCTAGCCATTTGACAACATCCGTTTCGGGGATTGTCGGGAGACGGTCAGGTGGTTCCGTTGAGGCAACGGGCCCAGGACCAACTATCGCAGATGCGGTTACCCCGTCTCTGAGACGGTGGTACCCGACGAGTGCGTACGGCGCACTGCCCTCTTCACACGGTCAAATGCGGACAGTGGACGAGGGCGGGTTTCAATCAGCTGGCAGCTTCAACCACACAGCATGTGCCGCCGATTGTGATAACCCCATGAAGCGCGATGCACGAATTCACGAGTCAGGTTGCACAGCCAAGTGTCCTTAACGGTTACTTCACCGCTCTCTTAACGAGAGTTGCCTGCGACGATCCATGCGGATTGCCTGCAGGTACTCGCGATTCGAGACTGCGAAACATCCACTGTTCGCCATTCCCTGCGTCACGACTCAGGCGCAAACACTTGCATATCAAGCACTTCTGCCACGCGTCCCCCGTCGGAACGTGCCCTTGGCGCGCCGGCCGATTGGTGGTAGGTTACAAACTGGGTATAGCGCTTCTCCTAAACACCCGCCGTCGCTGGAGTCCCGAACGACTTGCGCGAAACGCACCGTATCAGAATAAAGGAGATCCTCGGGGAGATCAGTTGCCCCAAGGACTATCAGTGTGTGGATTCTGGATTCCGCGCGCTGTGCAAAGCCGAAGATGTCGGCTCAGATCACTTCATGAGATGCCTCGAAGCTGATCCGGATGGTTGCCCGTTCGCCATACCGTGTCGCGGGGCGGTCTACTGCGAATGCCCGCTACGGGTCTTCATCTGCAGGAACCTGGATATCTAGGCAACGCGTTCCTGGTCAGGTCTCAGGGCCTCCACCGCTCCCCAGTCCAGCACATGTCCCAGAATTGCCACTCGTACCGGCTCGCAATCTCGTAGGACTGCCTCAATCGCTTCTTGACTGCCTTTGATGCATCCACAGCCTTTGAATCGAGCTCGGCCCTGAAGCGGTCGGCCATTTCCACGAACTCGCGCGACACATATTGACCCATCCAGCCTGCATACGAGCCCTTTTTGTGCAGCCGACCACTGGCCAACGATAGCCCCAGGTCCACGTATACGACCGTGTGCGGCAGCGTCACAGCCAATAGCTCGCGTATGCCACCCAACATGCAGGTACGAAACAGGAAATCAGTATACGCATGCGTGGTGGGCCACATCTCATGCTCGTCCAGCTCCTGTTCCGAGATCTGATACCGCTCCGCGCATGCACAGTGCAGAGACATGCCTTCATTGAGCGTAAGGTCCAACGCCCGCGTGAACAGCGTCATTTCCCGCCGCGTGTCTGACCTGACGACGGCATGGCCCAACATCCGGGCACCCTCCCGGAGGTAAAGGTAGTGCTGGACCACCCATCGCTTGAACTTCTCCGGCTCCAGAGAGTCATCCATCAATCCCTTTAGGAAGGGATGCTCGAGCTGGGACTGGTGGATCCGTGCAGCGGCTTTCTTCAACTCATCTGTGAACGCCAATCAGCCCCCCAGTGGCGGCAATAGCAACAGTCTAGCTCGCTGCAATCTATGACAAGATCCGGGAAGTTGACATCGTGGTGTCTCAGCAGCACGTGCCCCCCAATAGAGCGACACCCACGACACCTCACTTGCCGACGAGTTCTCGCACTTTCAGGATGAAGTCTTCCGGATCGACCGGCTTGTCGACGAACATCTCCGGACGCTCCAAACCCTCCTCTCGCATTTGACGGATTGCGGTTCTCAACAGCTCCCTGAGGCCCTCGTACTCCGGTTCTTCATCTGCCAGCGCCTCCTGTTCCTCGAGCACGTCGGAAACGGACGTCAACATCATAACCGGAATCGACTTGAACTCGTCGTGCTTGCGCAACTGCCGGAACACGACCCACCCCGTTCGCTTCGGCATCATGATGTCCAGAACGACGAGGTCGGGTCGTGAAGTGCCCACTGCTTCAAAGCCCTCCTTTCCGTCGTTCGCGCCGATCGCTTCGTACCCGTTCTTGCGCAGAGCCACCGACAAGTACCTGACGATATTCTCATCGTCGTCAATGATCAGGACTTTCTTAGGCATGGCATCCTCTTTCAATTACTGCGGGCCACCGACGGGAAGGAACACCCGGAATGTGGAACCGCGAGTCGGTTCAGATTCGACTTCGATCGTGCCGCCGTGCAGCTCGATGATTCTCAAGGTAAGCGTCAAACCCATTCCGGTGCCAAGTCTGTTCTTGGTGCTGAAGAACGGCGTGAACATGTTCTTCCTGATTTCATCGGCTATGCCCTGGCCGTTGTCGTGTACGCTTATTACCACATAGCCCTCACGATCTGACGGGCCGACCTCTAGCAGCACCTCAGCTCCCTCCCGGTCACCGTAGTCTTTCCAGGTGCACGCGTCGAGCGCGTTGGACAGGAGGTCCATGACCGCTGCGTGAACGAGTCGCGGATCACACACGATAGTCTGCAACCCCCAAGCGACCTCGGTGCGCAGCTCGACCCCTTTGCTACGAGCCGCCTCCTTGCTGACGTTGCAGACAGACGTGACCAGGTCGCAGAGGTCTGTCTCCTCGACTTCGGGTTCCCATCCCCGCACATAGTGGAGCATTCTCGACGACAGATCGGTGATGTTGGCTACCCCTTCCTGGACCATGGCCCATCCCTCTTCAAGCAGCACTCGGTCGTTGTCATTGAGACCTGTTTCAACCATGTACGAGCCGCCCTTCAGGGAGCTGAGCATGTTCTTCATGCAGTGCTGAATTCCAGTGACGGCTTGGCCTATGGCGGCGAGTTTCTCTTTCAGCAACAGCTCGCGTTGCAGCCGCTTCTCCCGGGTGACATCCTTGCTGATTCCAAATGTCCCAATGGCCTTGCCGTCCGGAGTCCGCAGGCGAGAGAGAGTCAGGATCGCGTCTCTTATTTCACCCTCTTTGGTCAGTAAGTGAGTCTCGTAGTTGACCACGTTATCGGAGTGCTGCAGCTGCTCAATTGCGGCGTCCCTCTCACCAGGTACCGCGAAGAGCATCTCGACTTTGTGGCCGATCACCTCGTGACGATCGTAGCCAAGGGTTTCTTCTGCACCCTTATTGAATGTTCGAATCAACCCGTTGGGTGCTACCGTTATGATCGTGTCCGCGGAGTTCTCGACAATGCCCAGCAGGTAATCTCTCGTATTCCTGAGTTCGGATAGCGTGAAGTGCAGCTCCGACGTCATGTCATCGAAGGAGTTGGCGAGCTGGCCGATCTCATCCCGCCGCGCGTCGCTGAACCTGAAGCCGAGATCTTTATGCGCCACTCTGTCCATGCCCTCTCGCAGGATTGCGAGGCGGCGACCGAGAAAGCGTTGGATCATGATCCATGTGGTCAGGGTGCTCAGCAGGATGGCGATCACCAGAGCTATCAGAGTGTGGTAGTTGCGCTGAGAAATGAGGCTGTCAACTCGGCTGAGAGAGAAATCGGCCTGCAGCATGCCAAGGACTGAAGTACCAGCAGGGTGCGCGTGACACTCGGCACTGCTGCAAGTTGGCTCGTTGTAGATCGGAGTGATGACAGATACGGCTCGTCCCTCGCCATCCGATTCGACCACCTCATCGTGTACGCTTATTCCCAGTCCGTCGCTTGGCTCGCTCAAGCCGTGACACACGTTGCAGGGCCAGGCTTCTGACTCCAGAAGCGCGGGTCCGGGCCCCCCTCGCGATGCAACAACTCCTCCGGCATGTGATATGAGTCGGATGTCTCGGTAGATGGGATTGTCGCTGGCGATCCGGTCAATCAAGTCTATGATGCCATCGTTGTCCCGCGTCATCATGAGCTTGTTGATGCTGTGGAGAATCGTCTCCGAGTTGGCTCTGGAGACGTCCCGAGCCAAGGCTAGGGAATCACGCTCGTACACCAAGTTCGTTACGTATGCCAAGATACCGAGGACGGACGCCACGATCGCCAGAAAGACCGCGTTGACCTTCCAGACGAGCGAGTTCTTTCTCAACAGTGGGGAGGGTCGCATTGGTCGCCTACCAGTCAACGCGCATCCCGCATATTCTATGTCCTAGGCCAGCTGCGCCAAGCAACTTCGATTACGATGCAGCGACATGCGCGACTCTCAACATCCGTCTAGGATCATAAGCAACCCTGCAAGCGCAGATTAAGACGTTCGGATCCCGCCGACACAACGCGGTTCGTTCAGAGTTTCTTCATGGAATGTTCACGAAACCGGATAGACCCTCGCCCGTCCCCTACCGCCCCTTAGTCGTCGTCACCAGGGCGGTCACCGCGTCCGCCATCTCGTTGATCTTTGCACGCAGCTGCTCGTACTCTGGTGAGTCCTCCGCCGTGTAGTTCAGGTTCTTGAACACGCCGGTCAGTCGTGTGAAGTACTCGCGGACCTCGTCCTTTTCGGTGAAGCGATAGTCACGGGTGACCAGTTGGTATAGCAACCCAAACGACTTCTCCTGCCGATCGAGCGGTGCGCAAGCATCCACCTCGTCGAACGCATCCTGCTGCAGGTACACCATGTCGACGAGGACCGCTTTTTGATGAGTGATGTAATCCTCGACGGTGATGCCTTCCTCACCCGTCACCTGCATCATCTGCTGGATGCCGTCGCCGCGCTTCAGGAGCTCCAATAATTCCTGGACGCGCTCAGTCCAGCCGAACATCAGTTCCTTGTCGAACCACCCTGAGATCTGGTCGAGGTAGCGCGACCACGAGAGCAGGGGGTCGACCGCAGGGTAGAATCGCTTGTAAGCCCGGTCTGCGCTCAGGCCGAGAAAAGCTTTGACGGTGCTGAGCGTCGACTGTGTGACCGGTTCCTCGAAGTTGCCGCCGGCCGGCGATACGGTACCGATCATCGTGAGGCTGCCCGTTGCACCATCATTCGTGCGGATCAGCCCGGCCCGCTCGTATACACCGCGGATGGCCGAGTCGAGGTAAGCGGGGAAGGCTTCTTCACCCGGAATCTCCTCCATCCTGCCGGAGGTCTCACGCATCGCCTGGGCCCAACGTGACGTAGAATCTGCCAGCAACAGTGTGTCGTACCCCATCTGCCTGTAGTATTCGCCAAGCGCAATCCCCGTATAGACAGACGCCTCACGCGCCGCGACCGGCATCGACGAGGTGTTGCAGATGATTATCGTGCGGTCAATCAGCGGACCGCCGGTCTTGGGATCCGTCAGTTCCGGGAACTCCGTAATGGTCTCGACCACTTCTCCGGCGCGCTCGCCGCAAGCAACTACTATCACGATGTCGACAGACGAGTGCCGCGAGATCAAGTGCTGCAGCACGGTCTTGCCCGACCCGAACGGCCCCGGAATGCATGCGGTGCCGCCGCGCGCAATCGGAAAGAACGTGTCGATAAGTCGCTGCGTGGTGACCATCGGTTCAGAGGGATACAGACGTTCGGAGTACTTGTGCCGCAGCAACATGTCGGGCAGGGCCTTCCGGACCGGCCACTCCTGCACCATGGTGAGAGGCCACTCCCGTCCCGTTTCGTCCTTTACTCGCGCAACAGGCGTGTTGATCGTGAAGCTGCCGCCTTGAATCCAAGTGAGTTCGATGATCTCGGGTTCGTCGAACGGCACCATGATCTTGTGCGTGAAGTTGCCTTCCTGAACCGTGCCAAGCACGTCACCCGCGTGCAGCCGCATGCCTACCTCAGCCACCGGGGTGAAGGACCACTTCGTTTCCGGGTTGAGCGGTGGTAACTCGACGCCCCTCGGCAGGAAAAACCCGTGCTCCGCCGCAATCAGCTCCAGAGGATTCTGCAGACCATCGTATACCTGTCCCAACAGTCCGGGGCCCAACTTCACGGAGAGCATACGCCCGGTCTGCTCGACGGCGTCTCCTACGGCGACTCCTCGCGTCTCTTCGTAGACCTGTGCTTCGGCCGTGCGTCCCCGCACCCTCAAGATCTCGGCCTTGAGCCGCTCGTCGGTACCGGCGGGCCGAATATGCACCACCTCGTTCTTCGTGAGCGTGCCGGAGCCGTCCCCGAAGTCGGCCAGCTCTATCGTCACGAGGCCTTGCTGCACCGATACCACTCTGGCCGTAGCACGCCTCACAGGTTCATCTGACATCTCTCACTCCTACACTGTCGGCGAAGCTGCTCGGTACAGCTCCGCGTGCTCTCCCAAACCTTCACTCACCAGTCGGCCAAACCGCTCCGAAGCCAGTTCGCCGCTGTATGTAGTCCATCTGGCGAGAATGTCCCAGCGGAGCACGTACAGTGCGACTGCTTCGAATGTGAAAAAATGTCCATCGGCGACGCGGGACATGTGGCTCCATACGAGACCTAGCAGGCGGCGCTCGAATCCCAGCGTATCGTGCTCTTCATGGAGACGACTGAACTCGGCTACCCACGGCATGATGCCACCCAAGCCGAAATCAGAGGCCGACCATTTCTGTTCCACATGTCTTACCCAGCGGCCGTAACCCCAGCGATCGCTCGGTGTCGGCGGCGGCTTGCGCATCGCCCTGCGTCTCAGAGCAGCCACGATCGTGCGCACTTCCAGCCGCCATACCGCCACCTCTCGCAGCGTCTCGCTCCGGATCCGCGGGATGAAGTCGTCTGCTCTCTCCATGATCTCGAGGTCAGTGATGTCGAGGGGCAGGCGGTCCCATCGCATGAGGTCTTCGATTCCGGCGAGTTCATTCCGGTCTTCGGGCTCGAGCATATCGAGCCGGCGGTCCAGCCGGATCCTGGAGATGGGCGTCTCGCCGCTGGTGAAAAGCGGCGGCAGCGCCGGCAGGCTAGCCATCAGCATGTAGTAGCGTGTCTGCTGGGCCATACCCGGCCTACTCCCTCACCAGACTTGGCCTTCCATAACGGCCCTAAAGCGAGGCTGTAGGTGCGCCAGCAGCAAGTCGGCGATGGCGCGGTCACTCAGGTCGATTTCCAGTTCCTCCTCCTTCAGCCGGATTCTGATACCGCGCTCTCCGGCGTCCAGAGTACCAATCGACACGCCCTCGCGCCAAGTCTCACTCGCTATCTCCTTCGCAAAATGGCTCAGCCTGCTTTCCAGCTCTTCCGGTTGGCGTTGTAGTTCGTCCAAGCTGATCGCTTCCGCGGGGAGCAGGACCTCAATGCTCTCCGCCGCTGCTGCACCCGATTCGTCGCGAGCCCGGCGGGCGACTTCGAGAATCAGCTGTTTCAGAAACTCCCGGTCGACAAGCTGTTCCGAGACCAGTTTCCTCACTTGGCCTTCGAGTCGTTTGCGCAACGTCTCTCGCATGCGCAGCACCGTATCTCGAACGGCCACCCGCAGAGCATCCTCGCCCGAGGCGCGCAGACGATCGGCTTCGTGCCGCGCGTCCTCGATCAACTCGGACGCTTTTTCGCGAGCCTGCTTCACGATCTTCTCAGCTTCCCGTTCGGCCTCGGCAACGATCTCCGTCTTTGCCGTCCGACCGGCCTCGACACCGCGCTGCCGCAGACGTTCTATGAGGGCTTCTACACCCGATGAGGAAGCTGCGCCATCTGCCGCGGCGTCAACCGTACTCCCTGATTCTTCCATTGTTGCCCCCGCTGTTACCCTGGTATGCCGCCGGCCAGTACCAAGGCAAAGACGAATACGAACACGGCAAATCCCTCAACGATCGCCGCCGGGGCGATCGAGAGACCGAATACCTCTGGCTTTGCCTTGGAGGCGCTGATAGCAGAGGCCAACGCCTTACCCTGACTGCTGGCCGACATCATCAGGCCCAGTCCGGTAAGAATCCCTATGGCCGCGAGACCGGCGCCGTTTTCCGGAGTAACCGTCCGATTCAACGCAAACATCACAACGATCCCGTAGATCGTCTGTGATGACGGCAGGGCGGTCAGGCCTATGTAACGGCCGTAGCCGCGCTCGACTTCCAGCAACGCGCCGCAGGCCGCCTGACCCGCAATCATACATCCTACCATGCTGCCGATAGCTCCAAGGGCCAGGGGACTGAATATCCCAGCCCAACCCAAAAACACCATCACTGTGTCCACGATAACGTCTCCTTTTTCCGGAAGGCCATGAACGTCTCGCCCTCCCCGGAAACCCCCCAATTGTAGAACTCGATGAGGTTCAACCTGAGACCGTGCACCACCCCACTAATGGTGGCTAGGATGACGTTGAGCACGTGCCCCAAGACCAGAATTGCCAAACCAAACAGAAGGCCGATTCCCGGCATGTCCATAGCCTGAACGGCTAGGTCGTTGAACGTGACGGCAAGCGCGGCACTGGACAGGCCCAGTGCGAACAGACGCAAGTAACTCAGCACATCGCCGAATGCGCTCGAGAGTCCCGTCACTGCTTTGAGACCGTCCAACAACCGCCACAGTATGTCACTCACTCGTTTGAACGGTCGCTCGCTGCTAAACAACAAGATGCAGGCACCACCCGTGGCCATCACGAACCAGGGGATCCGAGAGGCAAACAGATCTCCACCACGAACCACCAGCGTCAGAAAGCCAGCCACAATAGCGACCCAACCGACAGGTGCCAGAGCCGACAGTGAGCTGCGGCGATTCCAGGCCACCATACCGTTGGCCAGAGCGACGTGTACACCTCCCACCACCATGGCCAGCTTCATCATGCTGTCGAAATCATTGATCTCGAGGATCTTGAGCGCGTGGAGCCACGAGCCGGTGGGTGGCGTGACACCGAAGTAGCTGCCCACCAAGATTCCGTACGTGACGGAGGCCCCGACTATGGCGGCAGCCAAGCTGCGCATCCTCTTGCCGGTGTCGTTTCGCCCTATCCTTCTCCAGAAGAACACCAGCAGCAGTCCGAGCCCTGCTGCGTAGCCTGCGTCAGACAAGATCATCGAGAAGAACAACGCAAACGACACGAAGACCACTGCGGAGGGATCCCAGTCCCGATAGCCGGGGAGCTGGAAGAAGGCCACCAAATCCTCACCGGCAGCGAGTTTTGGTGGATTCTCCAACAGCACCGGTGGAGCATCTGATTCAGTCGGATCTTCCAACGTGTAGGCCAACCCGTGCCTATGCGCAAACGCCGCCACCGCCTTGGCCTGTTTGACGGGAGCCCAGCCCTGAACTGCGAACACATCCGTTGAGTCATAGGTCTGAGTCGCCGCGTATTCCAGAGCGGACCGGTTCTCCGCCCGCGCCATGTCGCGCTCTAGCAGCCCCAACCAACGAGTCAGCGACCAGCGCTCGGCCATCACCTCTTCCGCCTCGGCCTCTGCAAGCTCCTCCTGCCAACGCATTTCTGAAAGCGAGAGGTCACCGATTTCCGCCGCAGGAACGGGCATCGCGTCCGAAGGCGGTTGCGTCTCGGAAACGACGACGACGTAAGCGTCGCGGTGGTCCTTACGCACCACCTGCCACGTCAGGTCGCTCTGTCGCACCACGTTCATCCGGTGCAGCGGCACGACGTAGAACCACAAGCGCAGTTCATCCAGCTCTTCAGATGACGGTAGTCGGAAATCACCCCAAGGTTGAACTTCCTTGATCTGCTGTCTCAGTTCGTCGAGTCGGTCCCGCACCGCCCGGCGTCGCTGGCGGTTCCACAGCGCCTTCTCGACAATGGCATCGAGATCGTAGTCTTCATCTTCGGAGACTGGACGGCGTCTTATCGGACTGTCCTGCAGATAGCGTAGGGCATCGTACGTGTCCTTGGGCTGCGCAGATGGCATGTCGGCGTGCCGATCCCCGGTCGGCTGCAAACTCACCAGGTGCAGGCATCCGAGTTCCTGCAGCCCATTCAAGACATCGTCCTTCTGCTCGAGCATGCCGTACAGGGTGAGCCGCTTCAGCCGCACGATGCTCACGACACCCCCTCCGCCACCCGTTTCTTCTTCGAGATCTTGGCTTGAACAACCCCTGCCCGCTCGCTGTCCGACAGGTAGATTCGGATGGTTCTGATGTGCTCTCTCGTACGCGGAATGAGCACTTTCTCGAACAGGTTGACTCTCTGCGTGATCTTCCTGACGCCGACTTCCAGCAACTCGAGCCGTTTGCGCTCGACCTGCACCCGCACCTCCAGCTCAACGACCTTCCGCAGCAGCTGTGCTAAGCCGTCCACCCAATGGGGGCGTCCCAGCAGACCATACTCGCGTTCATCAACTTCAAGCGACTCCAGTACGGGGATCTTTGCGCCCACCACGTTCTCCTGACCGAGCTTCACATTCGTGACACGGACCAATCCAGTGAGATCGACGTCGTCCCGCGACGCCATGGGAAACTGCTGCTTGATCAGCCTGTCGATCGGCTCCAGTTCTGCCTCGGTCCGCTTCAGCGCGACCGCAGCCTTCACCCGTTCGGCCAGGAGCTGCTTCCGCTTCATATCCAAGGACGGCAGGAAACGCTCGAAGATCTTGAGCTGTTGAGACTGCCTGCTGAGCGTCGCTTTGTTGAGAGCCAGTCGCGCCATCAGCCGCTATTCGCTTTGCGCCACAGCCGACTGCTTTGGGAAGTACTTCTCCACCAAGGACTGCTTCATCAGTAGCTCATGAGGCTCGAAGCATTCGGCGAGAGTGCGCCAACAAAGATCCAGCGCCTCTTCCAACGGCTGAGCAACCTCGATCTTCATGAACCGGTCGCGGAACAACTGGCCGAACCTCAGCAGCTTGTGGTCGAACGGAGACAGCTCGAACGCCATGGCCTGTTTCTGTTCCGCATCCCGAGCGCCAGAATAGAAGCGGATCATTGCGTTCATGATCTGTGAGTGGTCGTCTCGAGTGACCTTACCGATCACGTGCTGCTTGAGACGCGACAATGATCCGAACGGATCCAGCACACCATCGTGCATGTAGTACTGGCCCTCTGTGATGTAACCGGTATTGTCGGGCACCGGGTGGGTCACGTCATTGCCCGGCATGGTCGTTACCGTCAGAAGAGTGACCGAACCGGCGCCTCTGAAGTCACATGCCTTCTCGTAGCGACGGGCCAGCCGCGAATAGAGGTCGCCCATGTAGCCGCGGTTGGACGGCACCTGCTCCATTGAAATGCCAATCTCCTTGAGGGCATCGGCATAGGCGGTCATGTCGGTGAGCAGGACTAGAACCCGTTTGCCTTCCTCTACAGCAAACCGCTCGGCTACCGCGAGAGCCATGTCCGGCACCAACACCCGCTCCACAATCGGGTCCGATGCCTGGTTCACAAACATCACCGTTCGCGGAAAAACGCCGGCGTTCTCGAAGGTGGTTCGGAAGAAGTGAAAGTCGTCGAACACGAGCCCCAAACCGCCGAACACCACAATGTCTGCGTCCGCCTGGATACCGACTCGGGCCAGGAACGGATTGTACGGCTCTCCAGCCACGGAGAAGATTGGGATCTTCTGGCTCTCCACCAGACAGTTGAACACGTCGATCATCGGCACGTCGGTGCGGATCATCTTGGACGCCAGCACCCGCCGCATCGGATTGACCGTCGGGCCGTCAATCTCCACCCTCGCGTCCAATGACAGATCGGGGCCACCGTCAATTGGCTCCCCTGTGCCCCTGAACACCCGGCCGAGGATGTTCTGTGAATAGATCACCTGCATCGGATGGCCCAGGAATCGGGTCATTGCCCGAGTCGATAGCCCCTTGGTGCCCGAGAACACCTGCAGCGAGACCTGATTGCGGTCGATCTGGATCACCTGAGCCAACGATTGGTGCCCCAGCTCACTCTCGACGATCGCGAGATCACCCAGCCTCGCAACGGCGCCTTTTCCGGAAGACGTCTCCTGAACGGAGACCTTGATGATGTCCCCAACGATCTCGAGGACATTCGAGTAACTGACCAATGATTGACCCATTGCTGGATCACCTCCAAGAGCCCGGATCCGCTGGAGCGGACCGCGCGGGCCTCACCTCACATCAGATTGATCCCGTCTCTTCCCGTCTCTTCCCATCTCTATTTTCACCGCCCCTTGAGACCCATCACCGCGGGCTGCCCCGTCGCTTCCAGGACCCCCCGCCAGATCTCACCGCACGGATCGAGCTGCCTCCGACTGGAAACCGCCACCGGAATCGGAACATGGACGTAGTTCCTATTCCAGTAGCTCACGACCATGTTGGTCCGGCCAGCCATGCCAGCGTGGACCGCGTGCTGGCCCAGCAACAGACAGAATTCCGAGTCGTTTGCGTCAGCTGGAACACTACGAATAATGTAGCTGGGGTCGATGTACTTCACGTCGACCGGTAGGTGCCGCTGAGCGAACCACTGGCGGATCTCGTCGCGCAGAAATATACCCACGTCTCCAAGCTTGACGTTGCCCGAAGGATCTTGCCCATTGTCGGCATCAGACAGCAAGTTCTGACCAGCGCCCTCGGCCACGACCACCACCGCGTGATGCTTGAGCACCAAGCGGTTCTCCAGCTCTTCGAGAAAACCGCCCCTGCCCTTCAGGGCAAACGGGACTTCCGGCACCAGACAGAAGTTCACATCTGCGTTCGCCAGGGTGGCGTGCGCCGCGACAAACCCGGAGTGCCGTCCCATCAACTTCACCAACCCCACCCCGTTCCAGGCGCCTCGAGCCTCGCTGTGAGCGGCGAGGATGGCGTTGCGCGATTCCTCGACGGCTGTGCTGAATCCGAACGTGCGCACCGTCCACGGCAAGTCGTTGTCGATGGTCTTCGGAACACCTATCACGGCGACCTGTAGCCCGCGGCGCGATATCTCAGCGCTGAGGGCCGAAGCACCTCGCAGCGTTCCGTCGCCGCCGACTGCGAACAGTATGCCGACACCCAAGCGCTCCAGTGTATCGACCATTTCGGCTACATCTTGCGGCCCGCGAGACGACCCCAAGATCGTGCCACCGTTCTCGTGAATGCTCTCCACCATGTCAGGCGTCAACTCGATCGGACCGCCCAGGGGTCGGCTAGTGAGACCC